>NZ_JBEPOB010000001.1:354166-700833 GCF_040546595.1 Bosea sp. OAE506
AAGCTGGTGGCGTGGCCTGCGGGCGTGAGTGCGGCGCGACATTCAGCTTGGCAAGGATACACCCGTCATCCCGGGCTTGCCCCGGGATGACCAAAGGTTTCGAGGGCGCTGGTCAAACCACCTGATTGCGCAACGCCGTCTCGCCGCGCGCGAGCCGGGCGAGGTTGTCCACCAGCAGGTCGACGACATTGGTCTCGTAGGCGCGGGTCTCACCGGCGCTGTGGGGCGTGACGATGACGTTCTTCATCGCCCAGAGTGGCGAAGCGGCCGCCAGCGGCTCCTCGACGAAGGTGTCGAGGCCGGCGCCCGCGATGCGCCCTTCCGACAGCGCCGCGACCAGCGCCTTCTCGTCGACGACCTTGCCGCGCGCGACATTGATCAGGAGCGCGCCGGGCTTCATTGCCGCGAGTGCGGCGGCGTCGATGAGGTTCTCGGTTTCGGGCGTCAGCGGGCAGGTCAGCGCGACGATATCGGCCTGCGCCAGCACCTCGTGAAGCTGGTCGGGCCGGACGATCGCCTCGATGTCGGGATGCGGCTCGGGGCTGCGGCGCACGCCGATGATGCGCAGGCCGAAAGCGGCAGCCAGCGTCGCCAGCCGCAGGCCGATGCGGCCCAAGCCCACGATGACCAACGTCTTGCCGCCGAGCTCGTCCTCGCGCCGGGCACGGTCGCCGATCATCGGGCGCCAGGTCGCGGCGGTCTGGTTGTCGCGGGCGAGGTGGATCTGGCGGGTCAGGCCGAGGATCAGCGCCATGGCGTGCTCGGACACGGCGCGCTCATTGGCTCCCTGAGCGCTCGCGAGCCGGATGCCCGCCGCCGCAAGAGCGGCCTTGTCGTACTGGTCCGTGCCGGCGGAAACCGACTGGACGAAGCGCAGCCTCGGGCAGGACGCGATCAGCTCGTTGCGCCAGAGCCCGGACACCACCACGACATCAGCCTCGGGCGCCCGCGCCTTCAGCTCGTCGAGCGAGCGGACCTCGAAGCTCTTGGCGGCATGCCCGCGCGTCGCGAATTCGGCCTGCAACTGATAGGCGGCATGGGCGAAGCAGATGGTCAGGTCGCTTCCGGTCGGCAGAGCAGGCATCAACGCAATCCTCGGGGGGTGAGACAGGCGGCGGCCACCTTAGCCTGCCACCGCGGCATCCCGCCACGGCACAGACGCGGCGCCAGCCGCTCAACCGCCATGCGGGAAACAGGCCAGTGCCGCTTCCAGCCGCGCCCAGCCCGTCGCATCGCCTGGCAGGCCGAAGCGCAGCCGGGTCGGATCGGCCTGGAAGCGGCGCACATAGAGGCCGTTGGCGCCGAGATGGGCGAAGAGCGCTGGAGCGTCAGGCGTGGCGAGGAGCCGGAACAGCGCGGTGCCGCCGATGATCTCGCCCAGAGGAGCCAGCAGCGCATCGAGCCTCGTGGCGTCGGCGGCCCGCGCGGCGCCGGCCTGCGCCAGCCACTCGGCATCGGCGAGCGCGTGCGCGCCGATGCCGAGTGCGGGGCCGGCCACGGCCCAGGGGCCCATCGCGTCGCGCAGCGCCGACACCAGATCCGCCTCGCCGATGGCGAAGCCGAGCCGGACACCGGCCAGGCCATAGGTCTTGCCGAAGGAGCGCAGCACCAGCGTCGCAGGCGGCAGGGCCGGGATCAGGCTCGCCTCCGACGTGAAATCGCAGAAGGCCTCGTCCACGACCAGCAGCCCGCCACGGGCAGCGCAGCGTCCGGCGAGCGCGGTGAGGTCCGAGACCGACAGCAGGCGCCCATCCGGGTTGTTGGGGTTTACGACCACCACCGTCGCGGCGTCGTCGGCATGAGCCAAGCTGCCTGCCTCGACGACCGTCGCGCCCATCTTGCGCCAGGCGAGTGCGTGTTCAGCATAGGTCGGCCCCAGCACCGCGACCGGCCCGGCCCTGATGAGATCCGGGACAACCCGCGGCAGGAGATCGATCAGGATCTGCGTACCGGGCGCGGCGACGATGCCGGCATCGGCCGGCACGCGATAGGCGTTTCGCGCCGCTGCCAGCAGCGCCGCCTCGTCATCGGCGGCGGGCAGGCGCTGCCAGAGGCTTAACGGCAGCGCGGGAAGCGGATAGGGGATCGGGTTGATCCCGGTGGAGAGATCGATCCAGGGCTCGGACGCTTCCGGAAACAGCGCCCGCGCCCGGCCGAGATCGCCGCCATGCCAGATGCCCTCCGTCACGTTTGCCTCGCCGCCCATGGCCCTGCCCGACACACTGCTTCTGCTGCTGGCCGCGCTCGCGATCGAGGCCGCGTTCGGCTATCCGCAGCGCTTGTATGCGCGGATCGGCCATCCCGTCACCTGGATTGGCGCGCTGATCGCCGGGCTCGACCGCCGGCTGAACCGGGAGACGGCCGGCTTCGCCGCCCGGAAGGCGGCGGGCGTGGCCGCGCTCCTCATCCTGCTCGCGGTGACGCTGGCCGGGGCGCTCGCGCTGACCGCGTTGTGCAAGCTGCTGGGGCCGGCGGGACTTTTGCCGCTGGCGGTGCTGGCCTCAACGCTGCTGGCGCAGCGCAGCCTGCACGAGCATGTCGCGGCCGTCGCACACGGGCTGGAGACGGGAGGGCTCACCGAGGGGCGCAAGGCGGTGTCGATGATCGTCGGCCGCAACCCTGACAGCCTGGACGAGGCCGGCGTCTCGCGCGCCGCCATCGAGAGCCTGTCGGAGAATTTCTCCGACGGGGTGGTGGCTCCGGCCTTCTGGCTCGGGGTCGCAAGCCTGCCCGGCATCATCATGTACAAGGCGATCAACACCGCCGATTCGATGATCGGCCACAGGACGCCGCGCCACCTCGCCTTCGGCTGGGCCTCGGCGCGACTCGACGACCTCGTCAACCTGCCCGCTTCGCGGCTGACCGCACTGCTGATCGTCGCGGCCGCGGCGCTTGACGGCGACGCCGATGCGGCCGGCGCCTTCCGGGCCGTGCGCCGCGACGCGCGCCGCCACCGCTCGCCCAATGCCGGCTGGCCGGAGGCGGCGATGGCGGGCGCACTGGGCCTGAGGCTCGCTGGGCCGCGCATCTATGGCGACGTCACGGTCGAGGATGGCTGGATGGGAGATGGCCGGGCCGAGGCGACGGCGGCCGACATCCGGCGGGGCTTGCGGCTGTACTGGAAGGCTTGCGGGCTGTTGTGGGGGCTGGCGGGGTGTGGCGCGCTGATCGCGCTGGTGCTGTCGCCGGGGTGAGCCTGCGCAGCTTCCGGCGCGGTGCCGGTTGCGATAAGATCGCGTCCGCAGCCGCTGGGAAGCGATCATGGGCACGCATGTGACGATCGACGACGATGTCGTCCGCGCCGCCGAGAAGCTGGCGCGGGAGCAGGACCGCACAGTCGGAGAGGTGATCTCAGATCTGGCCCGACGCGCCCTGCCGGCGGAGCCGAAGATCACCTACCGAAACGGCTTCCCTCATCTGCCAATCAGCAACCCCGACGCCGTCATCACTTTGGAGCACGTCAACCAGCTGCGTGACGAATTGCCGTGACCAATCTGCGCTGATCGTTCCTGTTGAACGCGGGTCATCCCGGACGCAGCGAAGCGGAGATCCGGGATCCATTCCGGAACGCTTGCCGGAAAGGTTCAGGCATGGATCCCGGATCGGCGCCGCTGACGCGGCTTGTCCGGGATGACGGCGCGGGGTCGATCAGCGCCTGTGCCCCTTCAAAACTCGATCCCCTCCTGCGCCTTCACGCCGGCGTTGAAATGGTGCTTCACCAGCGTCATCTCGGTCACGAGGTCGGCGGCCTCGATCAGCTCCGGCTTGGCGTTGCGACCGGTGACGACGATGTGGAGATCGAGCCGGCGGGCCTGCAGCGTGGCGATGACTTCGGCCAGCGGCAGATAATCGTAGCGCAGCGCGATGTTGAGCTCGTCGAGCACGATCAGGCGGATGCTGTCATCGGCCATCAGCTCCCTGACCTTCTCGAAGGCGCGGGTGGCGGCGGCGATGTCGCGGGCCTTGTCCTGCGTCTCCCAGGTGAAGCCCTCTCCCATGGTGTGCCAGGCGATCTGATCGCCAAAGGCCTCCAGCGCTCGGCGCTCGCCGGTCTCCCAGGCGCCCTTGATGAACTGCACCACGCCGACACGCCAGCCATGGCCGAGCGCGCGCAGCATCAGCCCGAAGGCCGCCGTCGACTTGCCCTTGCCGGGGCCGGTGTTGACGATCAGCAGCCCCTTCTCGACCGTCTTGGAGGCGACTTCGGCGTCCTGCAGCGCCTTGCGCTTTTCCATTTTCGCCTTGTAGCGAGCGGCCTCATCCGTCTCGTTCGTCATAGCATTCTCACTTTACCAGCATGGGCAGGCCGGCGACCATGAAGACCACGCGTCCGGCCCTTGCTGCAATCGCCTGATGCAGCCGGCCGGCCTCGTCGCGGAAGCGCCGCGCCAGCGCATTGTCGGGCACGATGCCCAGCCCAACCTCGTTGGAGACGAGCACGACCGGTGCGGTGGCCTGCGCGCAGGCCTCGATCAGGGCGCTCCCGGCGGCGGCGGTGTCCTGCTCGGCCAGGATCAGGTTGGTGAGCCAGAGCGTCAGGCAATCCACCAAGACAGGGCGCCCCTCGGGCAGGCCACGAATCGCCCCGGGCAGGTCGAGGGGCGCGTCGAGCGTGATCCAGTCCGCGGGCCGGCGGGCGCGGTGCTCGGCGATGCGCGCGGTCATCTCGTCGTCCCAGGCCTGGGCGGTCGCGATATAGGCCCAAGGGCCCGGCAGCGCCTCGATCAGCGCTTCGGCATGGCGGCTCTTGCCCGAGCGGGCGCCGCCGAGGACGAGGGTGAGGTGGGGGATGTTCACAGGCAGTGACCTTCGCCGTCATGCTCGGGCTCGACCCGAGCATCTCTTGAGAGGGATTCTCGGCTCTGCGCTTCGCTTCGCCCGAGAATGACGGCGCACTGCATTGCACAGCCTCCCTCACATGGCTAATGATCGTCGCCGACGGTGCCTCCGCGAGGAGGTGAAAAGGGAACGCGGTGCAATGCCGCGGCTGCCCCCGCAACTGTAAGCGGCGAGTTTCGCGCCATCGGCCACTGGGAGCGATCCCGGGAAGGCGGCGTGGAATGACCAGACCCGCGAGCCAGGAGACCTGCCGTCGACAGTGTTCCTATGGGCCCATCGGACGGGGTGTTCCGACGGCGGCTGTGTTCGCGTGGCGAAGGCCATGCGGCTCCGTCCTTGGGAACGTATGCCGGTCGCAAGACCGGCCGCCTTCTGACGGAGACCGGAACCATGACGCTGCGCAACCGCCTGACCCTCGCCTTCACCGCCCTGCTCTGCAGCCCGGCGCTGGCCCACCATCCGATGGGCGGCAAGACGCCGTCGACGCTGACGGAAGGGCTGCTGTCAGGCCTCGGCCACCCCATTCTCGGGCTCGATCACCTCGCCGCGCTGGTTGCGGTCGGCCTCGTCGCCTCGCGCTACGCGTCCGGCGCGCTGCTGCTGCCAGTGCTCTGGATCGCCGGCATGGGGCTCGGTGCCTTCGCCCATATGAACAGCATCGACCTGCCCGCCGGTGAGATCCTGGTTGCGGGCAGCCTCGTGCTGATCGGCGCCATCGGCGTGCTCAAGCCCTCGCTGCCGCTGCCGGCGCTCGCCGCTCTCTTCGCGGCCGCCGGCTTTGCCCATGGCCATGCGCTCGCCGAATCGATCATCGGCGCCGAGACCGCCGTGGTCGGCGCCTATCTCGTCGGCCTCGTCGCGATCCAGGCCACCATCACCGTCGGCACGATCCTGCTGGTGCGCCGGCTGGTCTCGCCGGAGACGAGCCTGTCCATGCCGGTGCGCGCGGCGGCCGCTGCCATGGCCTGCGTCGGCCTCATCTTCCTGATTGCCGCCCTGCCCGCGACGGCCTGACGCCAGGCGGATCATGAGCACGCAACTACAGCAGCCGCGCCCGGAAACGGGCACGGCTCCCGTCCGCATCCTCGTTTGCGCAACCTGCCGCGCCGCCGGAGGCGACCCCAACGCGCCCCGCCCGGGGGCCGTTCTCGCCGCCGGCCTTCGCGATGCGCTCGACTCAACGCTCGATGCCGCGGTCAGCGTCGAGACGGTCGAATGCCTCTCCGTCTGCAAGCGTCCCTGCACGGTGGCGCTCAGCGGCGAGGGCCGCTGGACCTATGTCTATGGCGATCTCGACCCCGCGACGGGCGTCGAGACGCTGCTCACCTTCGCGCGGCAGTATCGCGAGGCCCCGGACGGAATCGTGCCCTGGCGTGAGCGCGCCGAGGCGATCCGCAAGGGCGTGGTCGCGCGCCTTCCTCCCCTCCCGATCGCGGGTTCCCGATGAATTCCCTGACAAAGACTCCCTGCACCATCATCACCGGCTTCCTCGGCGCCGGAAAGACGACGCTGGTGCGCCATCTGCTCGAGAACGCGCAGGGCAAGAAGCTCGCGGTGCTCGTCAACGAGTTCGGCGATCTCGGCTTCGACGGCGAATTCCTCAAGGGCTGCGGCATTTCCGGCTGCACCGAGGAGGACGTCGTCGAGCTCCCCAATGGCTGCATCTGCTGCACGGTGGCGGATGATTTCGTGCCGGCGCTGGAAAAGCTCCTGAACCGGGCCGATCCGCCGCAGCACATCCTGATCGAGACCTCGGGTCTGGCTTTGCCCAAGCCGCTGGTCCAGGCCTTCAACTGGCCGGCGATCCGCGCCCGCGTCACGGTCGACGGTGTCATCGCAGTCGTGGATGGCCCGGCGGTGGCCGAAGGCCAGTTCGCCGACGATCCCGAGGCGCTCGCCGCCCAGCGCGCGCAGGATGCCTCCGTCGAGCACGACAACCCGCTGGAGGAGGTCTTCGAGGACCAGATCCTCTGCGCCGACCTGATCCTCCTCAACAAGAGCGACCTGATCGACGCGGCGACCCGCGAGCGGGTCAAAAGCGAGATTTCGGCGCATCTGCCGAAGGCGATCAAGATCGTCGAGACGAGCCGTGGCACGATCGAGCCTGCGCTGATCCTCGGCCTCAGCGCTGCGGCGGAGGCTGATCTGGCCTCGCGCCCGTCGCATCACGGCGATGGCGACGACCATGAGCATGACGATTTTGATTCGGTCGCGCTGGCGCTGCCGGCCGGGCTCGCGCCCGAAGTGCTCTCGGCCCGTCTCGGCAGGGCGGCCGAGGCGCAGGGCGTGCTGCGGCTCAAGGGCTTCGCCGCCGTGCCGGGCAAGCCGATGCGGCTCGTGGTGCAGGGCGTCGGCCGCCGCATCAGCCATCATTTCGACCGGGCCTGGACGGAAGGCGAAGCGCGCGACGGGCGTCTCACCGTGATCGGGCTCAAGGGCTTCGATGTGAAGGCGGTGGAGGCTGCGCTCGCCGGCGCCTGAGCGGCAGCCCTTTTCGAAAGCCAGGCATGCATCTCCTCCCGACCAGCGAGATCAGGCTCGACGACGGCGAAGACGCCGTCGATCTTGCCCTGCCGCCGGGGGATGTCGTCGTGCTTTCCTTCGCCGACAGCGATCTCTCGGCGCTGGCGGCGGCGGACAGTGACTGTGATCTCACCGTCCGCCTCGCCTCGCTGCGGCGGCTGCGACACCCGCTCTCGGTCGATCTCCTGATCGAGAAGACCGTGGCGAAGAGCCGTTTTGTGCTGGTGCGCTGCCTCGGCGGGCTGGATTACTGGCGCTACGGCATCGAGCAGCTCAGCGAGACCTGCCGCGCCAGGGGCATCGCGTTGGCGGTGCTGCCCGGCGACGACCGCGACGACGCGCGGTTGGCAGAGTACGGAACCGTGCCGCCCGCCTGCGCGAGGGCGATCCTGTCGTATTTCCACGCCGGTGGCGGGGCGGAGAACATGCGCCGGCTGCTGGCGGTGGCGGCGGGGTATCTCGGCCGCGACCGGCGGCCGTCTCACCTCGCCCCCCTGCCCCTCTCGCCGCTGTTCGCGCTGGGCGCCAACGCCGCGCCGATGCCCTGGCGCGAGGCGCTCGCCGCCCTGCCCGACCGGCCCTTCGTGCCGATCCTGGTCTACCGTTCCGCTGTCAGCGCCGGCGACACGGCGATGGGCGAGGCTCTGGCGGCGGCGCTGGCCGCGCGCGGACACGCCCCGCTGATCCTCGCCCTCACCAGCCTGAAGGACCCCGCCGTCACAGCCGAGCTCGCGGCACTGATCGCGACGCGGCGGCCGACGGCCATCGTCACAACCACAGCGTTCTCGGCCCGCGAGGGCGCCGGCTTCGTGCTCGACGGCGCCGATTGTCCCGTCTTCCAGGCAATGCCGGTCGGCAGCGCCCGTGACGCCTGGGCAGCCTCGCCGCGGGGGCTTTCGGCTACCGATCTCGCCATGCAGGTGGCGCTGCCGGAATTCGACGGGCGGCTGGGCACCATTCCCGTCGCCTTCAAGGCCGAGATCACCGACCCCGAAACCGGATTGGTGACGCGGCGGCTGGTGCCCGACGCAAACGGCGTCGCCGCGCTCGCCGATCTTGCGACCAACTGGATCGCGCTGGCGTCGAAGCCGGCCGCCGCGCGCCGGCTGGCGCTGGTGATGTCGGATTATCCCGCGCGCGGCGGCCGGGCGGGCTTCGCCGTCGGGCTCGACACGCCGGCGAGCGTCGGCGCGATCCGGGGGCTTCTGGCGGAGGCGGGGTACGACATCCCATCCCGTCATTGCGAGCGCAGCGAAGCAATCCAGGGGGACGTCGAGCGAGACGGTTCTGGATTGCTTCGCTGCGCTCGCAATGACGGCCAAACCCTCATGGCCGCCCTCACCACCGGCCCGGCCAACCTCGCCCTCCCGCTCGACGCTTACAGGGCCTGGCTCGCCACCATCCCCCCCGACGCCCGCGAGGCGCTGATCGCCGCCCATGGCGCGCCCGAGGCCGATCCGGCCGTCAGCGACGGCGCCTTCCGCTTCCGCGCCGTCCGCGACGGCGCTCTCACCATCGCGCTGCAGCCGCCGCGCGATGCGACCCCTGACCGGAAGGCGCGTTATCACGACCCCGACGCGCCGCCGGGTCATGGCTATCTCGCCTTCTATCGCGCGCTGCGCGACACGGCCGGCATCGACGCGCTGATCCATCTGGGCACCCATGGCACGACCGAATGGCTGCCGGGCAAGGCGGTGGCGCTGTCGGCCTCCTGCTGGCCGCGGTTGGTCACGCAGGGGCTGCCGGTGGTCTATCCTTACGTGGTCGACGACCCCGGCGAGGCCGCGCCGGCCAAGCGGCGGCTCTCGGCGGTGACGCTCGGCCATCTGCCGCCGCCGCTGGCGGAGATCGGGGCCTCAGGCGAGACCGCGCTGCTGCGCGATCTCGTCGAGGAGTTCAGCCAGGCGCAGGTGCTCGATCCGCGCCGGGCCGACATCGTCGCGAGCGAAATTCGGGCGCGGGCCCAGGCCAGCGGGCTGGCGGAATCCAGCGGCGTGACGCCCGATCTGCCGATGAGCGAGGCGCTGACGCGGCTCGACGCGCATCTCTGCGACATCGCCGAGTTGCCCTTCCGCGATGGCTTACATGTCTTCGGCCGGTCGGCGCTCGACCCCGTCTCCGCGCAGGCCGAGCGCGAGGGATTGCTGCGCGCGCTCGACGGGCGCTTCGTGGCGCCCGGCCCCGCCGGCTCGCCGCATCGCGGCCGGCCCGACGTGCTGCCGACCGGGCGCAACCTCTCGACGCTGGACCCGCGCGCGATCCCGACGCGGGCGGCTGCGCGGCTGGGCGCGCTGGCGGCGCAGGCCGTGATCGCGCGCCATCTACAGGATGAGGGCGAGCCGCCGCGCCGGATCGTGATGGATCTCTGGGCCTCGCCGACGCTGCGCTCGGGCGGCGAGGACATCGCCCATGCGCTGGCGCTGATGGGCGCAGCCCCTCTTTGGGACGATGCCTCGACGCGCGTCACCGGATTCGCGATCACGCCGCAGCCGAAGCTCGCGCATCCGCGCGTCGACGTCACCGTGCGGATCTCGGGCGCCTTCCGCGACACATTTCCGAGCCAGGTCGCGTTGCTCGATGCCGCCGCGCGCGCCGTCGCGCTGCTGGACGAACCCGACGACTGGAACGAGCCCGCCGCCGCGCGACGTCGTGGCGAAGCCAGGGCGCGGGTGTTCGGCGCCGCGCCGGGCCGCTATGGCGCGGCCGTCGCCGACCGTGCGCTCGACGGCGACTGGAGCGGCCGCGACGAGCTGGGCGCCGCCTATCTCGCCGCCTCGAGCCATGCCTATGGCGGGCCGGAGGGCGCGGGGCATGCCGATGACAGCTTTTCCACCCGAGTCCGGACCGCCGACGCCTTCGTCCATGTCAGCGACACCGCCGGACGCGACATTTTGGAGGCGTCGAGCGCCGCCGACGTCATCGGCGGACTGGCGGCCGCGGCACAGTCGCTCGGCGCGAACCCCTCGCTCTACAGCCTCGACAGCTCTAATCCGGAGACGCCGAAGGCGCGCACGCTGGCGGAGGACATCGCCCGCATCGTCCATGGCCGGCTGACGCATCCGCGCTGGATCGCCTCCCATCTCGCCCATGGCTGGCGCGGTGCGGCGGAGCTCGCGGAAGCGATCGACACGCTTTTCGTCTTCGCCGCCAGCACGAATGCCGTGTCGGACGGGCTGTTCGACGCCGTGTTCCAGGCCTGGTGCGCCGATGCCGCGGTCTGGAGCGCGATCGAAACCGCCAACGCCCCGGCCGCCGAGGCAATCCGCTCGCGGCTGGCGGAGGCGGCGCGGCGGGGCCTCTGGACCAGCCGGCGCAACTCGGTCGGGGCGTTTCTGGCGGGCACGCCCGCGACGCGAGAGGCGGCGGAATGAACGCCCCCTCCCCCGAAACCCTGCGGCGCGGCTGGTGCCCGAGCACGCTCAAACCCATGGAGACCGGCGATGGCTGGCTGGTGCGGCTGCATCCGCCGGGTGCGCGGCTGACCCCGGCGCAGCTGCGGCGCATCGCGGCGCTGGCCGCACGGCACGGTAACGGGCTGATCGAGATCTCGGCGCGTGGCAATATGCAGCTGCGCGGGGTGACGGCGGACAGCCATCCGGCGCTGGTCGCGACGCTGCTGGCGGAGCGGCTGGTCGACGAGCATGAGGGCGACGGGCCGCAGCGGCTGACTCTGGTCTCGCCGCTGGCGTGCCCGCCACATCCTTCTGGGGCTTCGCGGAGCGACCTGATCGACGCGCTCGCCCTCGCCGCCGCCATCGAGGCGCGCGGGCGCGACGTCGCCGGGCTGCCCGCGAAGTTCGCCGTCATCGTCGATGGCGGTGGCGCGTCTTCGCTCGAGGCCTTGGCGGGAGACATCCGCATCGTCGCGACCGAGCCGGGGCGGGTGGTGATCGCGCTGGCGGATCGGCTCTGGTTCGGCCCCGTCGCCGAAGGCGAGGCCGCAGCCGCCGTCGCCCAGACCATGACCCGCTTCGCCGCGCGACGGGCGCAGGCGCCCGATGCCATCCGCCGCATGGGCGATCTCGCGACCACGGAACTGGCGGCGCTCTGCGATCTCCCCCTGACCGAGCCGCCACCCCATCGCCCCGCGCCGCGACGGGCCGGGCTGTTTGCGGTTCGCGCGAGCCATGCCGCGCTGGTCGGGCTGCCCTTCGGACGCGCCGATGCGGCATCGCTCGACCGTCTCGCGCAGGCGGCCGGAAGGCTGGGCTGCCCAGAGATTCGCCTCTCCCCCTGGCGCGGCATCGCTTTTCGCGGGCTATCGCAGTCCGATGCGATGGCCCTGCTGGACGGCGCGGCGGCGGATGGCCTGATCACCCGTGACGACGACCCGCGCCTGTCGGTGCAGGCCTGCGCCGGCGCTCCCGCCTGCAGCCGGGCGGAGGCTCCGGCTATGGCGGATGCGGCGGCGCTGGCCGCAGCGCTGGCGCCCGACCTCGCCGAGGGGCTGGCCCTGCATGTCTCGGGCTGCGTCAAATCCTGCGCCCGGCCCGCAGCCAGCGATCTCACGCTGGTCGGCGAGGGCGGGCGCTACCGCATCGTCATCGGCGGCGGCGCACGGGACAGCGCCGTCGCCACCCTTGACCTTTCCGCCCTGCTGACGCGATTGCAGCCCGGACAGGACCTTCATGCCCGCCTGATCGCGGCGGGCCGGCTTTCAGGACCGACCAAGTGACGACGGGCTACGACTATATCCGCGATGGCGGGGCGATCTATGAGCGCTCCTTCGCGATCATCCGGGCCGAGGCCGACCTGTCGCGCTTTGCCGGCCGCGCCGCCCATGTCGTGGTGCGGATGATCCATGCCTGCGGCATGACCGATCTGCCCACGGATGTGGAGATGTCCCCCGATTTCGCGGGTGCCGCCGAGGCTGCGCTGAAGGCGGGCGCGCCGATCCTCTGCGACGCCAAGATGGTCGCCAATGGCGTGACGCCGTCCCGCCTTCCGGCGCGCAACCCGGTGATCTGCACGCTCGATGACCCGCGCACCGCGCCGCTGGCCGCCGAGATGGGCACGACGCGCTCGGCCGCCGCGATGGAGCTGTGGCGGCCGCATCTGGCCGGCGCGCTCGTCGTCATCGGCAATGCACCGACCTCGCTGTTCCGGCTTCTGGAGATGCTCGACGCGGGGGCGCCCAAGCCGGCCGCCGTGATCGGCATCCCCGTCGGCTTCGTCGGCGCGGCGGAATCGAAGCAGGCGCTGGCCCAGGACGGGCGCGTGCCCTTCCTGGTCGTGCATGGGCGGCGCGGCGGCTCGGCGATGGCGGCGGCAGCCGTCAACGCGCTGGCGCAAGAGAAGGAGTAAGCCGGTGAGCTTTGAGCCGGCCAAGAATCCTTTGGGAAAAACACTGCTGTTCGGCGTGGGCCTGGGCCCTGGCGACCCCGACTACATGACCGTGCGCGCCCGCGACATCATCCTGAGCGCCGACCGGCTGGTGCATTTCTGCAAGCGCGGCCGGCGCGGACATGCCCGCATCACGGCCGATGCCGTCGTCGGGCAAGATGCCGCCCGCGAGATCGAACTCGCCTTCCCGGTGACGATCGAGGTCCCGGTCGAGGACGACGGCTATAGCGGCCCGATCACGCGGTTCTACGACGAATCCGCGGCCCTGCTCGCCGCCGAGATGGAGGCCGGGCGCAGCGTCGCCGTGCTCTGCGACGGCGATCCGTTCTTCTACGGCTCCTTCATGCATCTCTGGCGGCGGCTTTCGCATCGCTTCCCGACCGAGGTGGTGCCCGGCGTCACCGGCATGGCCGGCGCCTGGACGCGCGCCAACGCGCCGATCACCTGGGGCGACGACATCCTGACCGTGCTGCCCGGCACGCTGCCCGAGGCCGAACTGGTGCGGCGCCTCGCCGACACGGACGCAGCCGTGATCATGAAGCTCGGCCGCAACCTGCCCAAGGTGCGCCGCGCGCTGGAGGCCACCGGCCTGATCGAGCGGGCGATCTATGTCGAGCAGGCGACGATGGCCGGCCAGGCAATCATCCGCCTCAGCGAGCGCGGTGATGCCGAGGCGCCCTATTTTTCGATGGTGCTGGTCCCCGGCGAGGGGCGGCGGCTGTGAGCGGCTCCCTCACCATCGTCGGCCTGGGGCCCGGCCCGGCGCAATGGCTGACACCCGCCGCGCAGACGGCGATCGACGCCGCCAGCGACCTGATCGGCTACGGGCCTTATCTCGACCGCATCCCCGCACGCGACGGCCAGACGAAGCACGCCTCCGACAACCGCGTCGAGATCGACCGGGCGACCCATGCGCTGCAGCTGGCGGCGGCGGGGAAGAATGTCGCGGTCGTCTCCGGCGGCGACCCCGGCGTCTTCGCCATGGCAGCGGCCGTGTTCGAAGCGCTCGAGGCGGGCGATCCGGCCTGGCTGTCCCTGCCGATCGCGATCGAGCCCGGCGTCACCGCGATGCTGGCGGCGGCGGCGAAGGCCGGCGCGCCGCTGGGCGGCGATTTCTGCGCGATCTCGCTCTCGGACAACCTAAAGCCCTGGGAGGTGGTGACCGCGCGGCTCGAGGCCGTGCTTACTGCCGATCTGGTGACCTGCCTCTACAACCCGATCTCGAAGGCGCGGCCGTGGCAGCTGCGCGCCGCACTCGAACTGGCCGCCGGCCATCGCGAGCCGAAGACGCCGGTGATCTTCGCCCGCGCCATCGGACGCCCCGACGAGGCCTTGCGCATCCTGACGCTGGAACAGGCCATCGAAGCGGCGGCGACGGCCGACATGGCGACGCTGGTGATGATCGGGGCGTCGAGCACGCGGCTGATCGCACGGCCCGGCGACGCCGCGCCTTACGTCTATACGCCGCGCTCGGTGACGAAGAGCCCCTGCGCCACCAGCCAGGGCAGGACCTGATCGACATGGGCGACGGTCTCGACAGCGGGCTTGGGCGGGCGGGCGACCATGATCACTGGCAGGCCGAGCCGGCGCGCGGCAACGAGCTTGCCCGCCGTCGCGTCGCCGCCGGAATTCTTGCTGACGAGCAGCTCGATGCGCTTTTCGCGCAGCAGCGCCTCCTCGTCCTGCGCGCGGAAGGGGCCGCGCTGCTGGATGACCTCTACATGGGGCACGGGCAGGCGGTCGCCGATCGGCTCGATGGCGCGCACGAGGTAGTGATGCTGCGGCGCCTCCGCGAAGACCGGCAGGTCGAGCCGGCCGATCGTCAGGAAGACGCGACGCGGCGCTTCGCCGAGCGCAGCCGCGGCAGCCTCCATATCGGGCACGTCGTGCCAGTCGTCGCCCACTTCCGGCGTCCAGGCTGCCCGGCGGATGGCGAGCAGCGGCACGCCTTCGGCCTTGCAGGCATGCTCGGCATTGAAGGGCATGATCGCCGCGAAAGGATGCGTCGCGTCGATAACGGCGATGATGCCCTCGTCGCGCAGATATTGCCTGAGGCCCTCGACACCGCCGAATCCGCCGACGCGCACGGGAAGATTCACAGGCCGGGGGTCGACGGTATGGCCCGCCAGCGAGATGATGGCGCGGATGTCGGGCGCCTGCTCGGCCAGATGCTGGTCGAGCGCCGCCGCTTCACCGGTTCCACCGAGGATGAGCACGGTCATGTCCGCAGTTACGCTTGAAACCGAGAGCCTGTCGAGCGGCGAGGCTTCTCCCTCTCCCTGGCTGTGCCTGATCGGGCTGGGCGAGGACGGCGCGGCCGGGCTCTGCGCGCAGGCGAAGGCGGCGCTGGCGGAGGCCGAGATCGTCTTCGGCGGCGAGCGCCATATTGCGCTGGTCGGCTCGGTGCCCGGCGAACTCAGGCCCTGGCCGCAGCCCTTCCGCAATGCCCTGCCGCAGATCCTGGCGGAGCGCGGCCGGAGGGTCTGCGTGCTCGCGACCAGCGACCCGTTCCATTACGGCATCGGCAACAGCCTGAGCCGAGCCATTCCCGCCGCGGAAATGCGGATCATCCCGCAATCCTCCTCTTTCTCGATGGCCTGCACCCGGCTGCGCTGGCCGCAGGAGGAGTGCGCGCTGGTCTCGCTGCATGGCCGCACGCTGTTTCGGATCGTGCCGCATCTGCAGCCACAGGCGCGCATTCTCGCTCTGTCCTGGGACGAGACGACGCCGCGGGCGGTGGCGGAGCTGCTGACCGCGCGCGGCATGGGGGCAAGCCGCATCACGGTTCTGGAATCGCTCGGCGGGCCGCAGGAGCGCATCCGCGAGACTCGTGCCGATGCCTTTGCCTTCGACGACATCGTGCCGCTCAACATGATCGCGGTGGCTGTCGAGGCCGGGCCTGAGGCGCGCGTGCTGCCGCTGGCGCCGGGGCTGGACGAGGAGTGGTTCGCCCATGACGGGCAGATCACCAAATCCGAGGTCCGCGCGATCACGCTCTCCGCGCTCGCCCCGCGGGCGGGCGGGCTGCTCTGGGATGTCGGCGCGGGATCGGGCTCGGTCGGCATCGAATGGTGCCAGCGCCATCCGCGCAACGCGGCCATCGCCTTCGAATGCAAGGCGGAGCGCATCGAGCGGATCACCCGCAACAGCCTCGAACTGGGCGGGCTTGCGGTAACGGTGACCGGCGCGGCACCTGCAGGCTTTGCCGGCCAGCCCGCGCCTGATGCCGTGTTCATAGGCGGCGGGCTGACGGTCGAGGGGCTGTTCGAGGGCGCCTGGGCGGCGCTGAAGCCCGGCGGGCGCCTCGTCGCCAATGTCGTCACGCTGGAGGGCGAGGCGAAGCTCGCGGCGCTGCATGCGCTGCATGGCGGCTCGCTGCGGCGCATCGCGATCGACCGGCTCGTCCCCGTCGGCGGCAAGCATGGCTGGCGCCCGGCGATGCCGGTGACGCAGTGGCGGGTCGAGAAGCCGTGAGCGGCCGTCTCGTCGTCGGGCTGGGCCTACGCGCCGATACCAGCGAGGCCGACATTCTCGCCTGCCTCGACGAAGCGCTGGCGATCGCCGGGCTGTCGGGCGAGGCGACGCCGCGGCTGGCGACGCTGGCGAGCCGGATCGGCGAGCCCGGGCTCGCCGCCGCCGCCGTCAGCCGGGCCGCCGAGCTGGTCGGCGTGCCCGACGAGGCACTCAAGGGGTTCGAGGCCAGTTGCGCGACCCGCTCGACGCGGATCGCCTCGCTCTACGGCGTCGGCTCGGTGGCGGAAGCGGCCGCGCTCGCGGCCGCCGGGCCGGGCGGGACGCTGGTGCAGCCGCGCATCGCCACCGCCCGCGTCACCTGCGCGCTGGCCCGGTCATCCTCATGAAGCGCGCCTCATGACCATCCATTTCATCGGCGCCGGGCCCGGCGCGCCCGATCTCATCACGCTACGCGGGCGCGACCTGATCGCCTCCTGCCCGGTCTGCCTCTATGCGGGATCACTGATCCCGAAGGCGATGCTCGACTGGTGTCCGCCGGGCGCGCGGATCGTCGACACCGCCCCGCTCGATCTCGACGCGATCATCGCAGAGATGCAGGGCGCCCATGAGGCCGGGCAGGATGTGACGCGGCTGCATTCCGGCGATCTCTCGATCTGGAGCGCGATTGGCGAACAGATGCGCCGGCTCGATGCGCTCGCCATCCCCTACAGCGTGACGCCGGGCGTGCCGGCCTTCGCGGCCGCCGCCGCAACGCTTAAACGCGAGCTGACCCTGCCGGGGCTCGCGCAGTCGCTGGTGCTGACGCGGACCTCTGGCCGGGCTTCCGCCATGCCGGAGCGGGAGCGGCTCGCCACCTTCGCGGCCTCGGGCGCGACGCTGGCGATCCATCTCTCGATCCATGTCATCGAGCAGGTCGTGGCGGAGCTGTCGCCCTTCTACGGCGAGGCCTGTCCAGTCGCGATCGTCTTCCGCGCCTCCTGGCCGGACGAGCGCGTGCTGCGCGGCACGCTGTCCACGATCGCGGCGCAGGTGCGCGAGTCCGGGCTGGAGCGCACCTCGCTGATCCTGGTCGGCCCGGCGCTGGCGGCGGAGGATTTCGGCGAGAGCGCGCTCTATTCCACAGGCTACGACCGCCGCTTCCGGCCGGGGGGCGGGGTATGACCGCGCCCGGCCTCATCATCGCCGCGCCGCGCTCCGGCTCGGGCAAAACCACGATCACGCTCGGCCTGCAGCGGGCGCTGACGCGGCACGGGCTCGTGGTGCGCGGGCTGAAATGCGGGCCTGATTACATCGACCCGGCCTTCCATGCCGCCGCGACCGGCGCACCCAGCGCCAATCTCGATTCCTTCGCCATGCCCGACGCGCTGCTGCGCGCGATTGCGGGCGATGCGGCCGATGGAGCCGATCTCGTCATCGCGGAAGGCTCGATGGGGCTGTTTGACGCCGTGCCGGGGCCGGAGGGGCACACCGGCGCGAGCGCCGACATCGCCGCGCTGCTGGGCTGGCCGATCGTGCTGGTGATCGACGTCTCCGGCCAGGCGCAGTCGGCGGCGGCCATCGCGCTCGGCTGCAGGCTTTACGACCCGCGCATCACCATCGCGGGCGTGATCCTCAACAAGGTCGCCAGCGAGCGCCATCGCCGGCTGGTGTCGCAGGGCATGGAGCGGATCGGCCTGCCCGTGCTCGGCGCGCTGCCGCGCGAGGCCAGCCTGATCCTGCCCGAGCGCCATCTCGGGCTGGTGCAGGCGGGCGAGACCGCCGATCTCGAGGCGCGTCTCGAGGCGCTCGCCGATGCGGTAGCCGGTGCGGTCGATCTCGACGCCGTCAGGGCGGCCGCCCAGTCGACTCATTTGCCGGCTTCTCCGGCGGCGATCCCGCGGTTGCCGGCGCCCGGCCGTCGCATCGCGATCGCGCGCGATGCCGCTTTCAGCTTCGTCTATCCGCATGTCGAGGCGGGCTGGCGGGCGGCAGGCGCCGTGCTGGTGCCGTTCTCGCCGCTGGCGGACGAGCCGCCGCCGGAGGATTGCGATGCCTGCTGGCTGCCGGGCGGCTATCCGGAGCTTCATGCGGGCGCGATCGCCGGCGCCGACCGCTTCCTTTCTGGCCTGCGCGCCTTCGCGCAGACCCGGCCGGTGCATGGCGAGTGCGGCGGCTACATGGTGCTGGGGCGGACGCTGATCGATGCGGACGGGGTCTGCCACGCCATGGCCGGGCTGCTCTCGGTCGAGACCTCCTTCGCGAAGCGGAAGATGAATCTCGGCTATCGCCGTGCCGTGCTCGAGGCCGACGCGCCGCTCGGCGCAGCCGGCGACGCGCTGACCGGCCATGAGTTCCACTACGCGACGATCGTCACCCAGGGCGAGGACCCGCCGCTGGCGATGGTGACCGACCCGCATGGCTCGGCACCCGCCCCCGCCGGCAGCCGGCGCGGCCGCGTCACGGGCTCGTTCTTCCATGCGATCGCGGTGGCGGGGTGAGCGTGAACCAGCCCGGCCACCCTCCCCGCTTCGACGAGGCGTTCGCCGCCCAGTTCGCCGAGCTCCTGGCATGGCGGCGCGATGTCCGGCGCTTCCGGCGCGACGCTTTGCCGGAGGGCCTGGTCGAGCGGCTGCTGGCGCAGGCGGAGCTGTCACCCTCGGTCGGCCATTCGCAGCCCTGGCGCTGGGTTCGCGTGACCGATGCGGCGCAGCGCCAGGCGGCGCAGGACAGCTTTGAACGCTGCAATGCCGATGCGCTGGCCGATTACGAGGGTGAGCGGGCGCGGCTCTATGCGACCCTGAAGTTGGAGGGAATGCGCGAGGCGCCCGAGCAGATCGCGGTATTCTGCGACCATGGCACGGCGCAGGGCCGCGGCCTCGGCCGCAAGACGATGCCCGAAATGCTCGACTATTCGGTGGTGGCGGCGATCACGCAGTTCTGGCTGGCGGCGCGGGTCGCAGGCGTCGGCGTCGGCTGGGTCTCGATCCTCGAGCCGGAGATCGTGCGGGAGGCGCTGGGCGCGCCGCCGGAGTGGAAGCTGATCGCCTGGCTCTGCGTCGGCTGGCCGGAAGCCGAGAGCGATGTGCCTGAGCTGGTCAAGGCGGGCTGGGAGCGCGGGCGGTAGCTCAGCCGTCATTCTCGGGCGCTGCAAAGCGGCGACCCGAGAATCTCACGCAAAAGGAGGCCAACGATCCTGAGATGCTCGGGTCGAGCCCGAGCATGACGCCTGGCCTCAAACCGCCACCTTGAACGCCGCGCCCGTCTTCGCCTTGATCTCGTCGAGCGTCACGCCCTCGGCCAGTTCGATCAGCGTCATGCCGCCGCCGTTCTCGTCGATCGAGAAGACGCCGAGATCGGTGATGACCATGTCGACGACGCCCGCGCCCGTCAGCGGCAGATCGCAGGCCGACAGCAGCTTCGGCGACTCGGTGCCGTCCTTGTTCTTGGCCACGTGCTCCATCACCACGACGACCTTCTTGACGCCGGCGACGAGGTCCATGGCGCCGCCCATGCCCTTCACCATCTTGCCGGGGATCATCCAGTTGGCGAGGTCGCCGTTCTCCGCGACCTGCATGGCGCCGAGGATGGAAAGGTCGATATGGCCGCCGCGGATCATCCCGAAGGAATCGGCCGAGGAGAAGAAGCTCGTCGTCGGCAGCTGGGTGATGGTCTGCTTGCCGGCATTGATCAGGTCGGGATCCTCGTCGCCCTCATAGGGGAACGGGCCCATGCCGAGCATGCCGTTCTCGGACTGGAGCTGCACCGAGACGCCGTCGGGAATGTAGTTCGAGACCAGCGTGGGGATGCCGATGCCGAGATTGACGTAGAAACCGTCCTTCAGCTCCTTGGCGGCGCGCTGGGCGATCTGTTCGCGGGTCCATGCCATGTCGGTGTCTCCTCAGGCCGCGCGCTTGCGGACGGTGCGCTGCTCGATGCGCTTGACGCTTTGGGGCGTGTGGACGATCCGCTTCACGAAGATGCCCGGCGTGTGCATGTGATCGGGGTCGATCTGACCGGCCTCGACGAGATGCTCGACCTGCGCGACGGTGAAGCGCGAGGCCGAGGCCATCATCGGATTGAAGTTGCGCGCCGTCTTCCGGTAGACGAGGTTGCCTTCGGTGTCGCCCTTCCAGGCATGCACCAGCGAGACGTCGGCGAAGATGCCGCGCTCCATGATGTAGCGCTCGCCGTCGAATTCGCGCTCCTCCTTGCCCTCGGCCACCAGCGTGCCGACGCCGGTCTTGGTGAAGAAGGCCGGGATGCCGGCGCCGCCGGCGCGGATGCGCTCGGCCAGCGTGCCCTGCGGGGTGAATTCGAGTTCGAGCTGGCCGGAGAGGTAGAGCTCGGCGAAGAGCTTGTTCTCGCCGACATAGGACGAGATCATCTTCCGGATCTGGCGGGTCTCGAGCAGGATGCCGAGGCCTGCGCCGTCGACGCCGGCATTGTTGGAGACGAAGGTCAGGTCCTTCGCGCCGCTGGCACGGACCGCCTCGATCAGGATGTCGGGAATGCCGCACAGGCCGAAGCCGCCGGCCATGATCGTCATGCCGTCCTTGATGACGCCGGCAAGGGCCGCCGTGGCGTCCGGATAGACCTTCTTCATCGTATCGCCTCTGCCGCTGAAAGGATGCCGCCCGACGGCGCGGCCCAGAACTAGCCGAGCCGGCGGCACGGTGGCAACTCCCCGTTGGAGGGAGACGACGTCTTGCCGCGGCGGGTGCGAGATCACAGCAAAACGCGGCGCGCTGCGCCGCGTCTCGCCTGTTTCGGAGGAGGCCTGCCGCGCTGCGGCGGACGGCCCTGTCAGCGACGGAAGCCGCCGCCCAATGCACCGCCGATGGCGCCGCCGACGATGGTGCCGAAGATCGCGGCGCCCGCCGCGC
Source organism: Bosea sp. OAE506 (assembly GCF_040546595.1). Lineage (NCBI taxonomy): Bacteria > Pseudomonadati > Pseudomonadota > Alphaproteobacteria > Hyphomicrobiales > Alloboseaceae > Allobosea > Allobosea sp. OAE506. The sequence continues at coordinate 375,208 of NZ_JBEPOB010000001.1, forward strand.
TGCCACCGCTGCCCTGGCCAGCCCGCTCGCGCTCCAGATCGCGCCGGATCACCGGGTCGCGCTCATAGGCGACGCCGCCGCGGGTGCGGGGCTGAGGCTCGGCCGGCTCGCGGGCGACGGCGCGGGTGCGCGGGGTCGGAGCGGGCTTGGCCTCCTCGGCGAGAGCACGCTGATAGGCGGGCTCGGTCTGGGCGCGCAGCGCCTTGAGCTGCATCGGGGCGAGGAAGCCGGTAGCGGTCAGCGCACGCGTCGACTGCCATTCCTTGATCGCGGCGCGCTGGCTCGGCCCGAAATTCGGGCTGGTCTTGCCCGGCTTGAAGCCGGCGAGGCTGAGGCGGCGCTGGAGTTCGCGGCGATCCTTGGCGGTGAGCTTGAGCGCAGCCTCCGTTTCGGCACTGGCGACCTCGCCCTTCATGGCCTCGTCGGCAACGGCATGGCCCGTCTCCCGCGAGGCCGGCAGGGCGGCGGCGGCGGCCGAGGACAGGGCAACGGCTCCCGCCGCGGCCGGCAGCGCCGCAACCGCGACGGAGGAAGGCTCCAGCCGCGCCAGGCGGTTCTTGGCGAAGGCCGCGAACTGACCGGTGGGGAAGGCGTCGAGATAGGCCTTGTAGTCGCCGGCCGTGTTGCCGCGCTCGGCCGTCTCCCACATGCGGATATCCATCTGGGCGCGGTCGAGCCCGACGGGGGCCGGGGCGGCCGGGACAGGCACGGCGCCGTCGATCGCCTTGATCGTCATGGAGGGATCGACCGCGGCGAGCTTCAGCGTCGGGTTGAGCTTGAACTCGCCGATGATGGAGGAATTGGTCCAGGGCTTCTGCTTCTTGCCGGTCGATTCCCAGACATCGGCACGCACCCGGTCCATCACGGTCGTGATCGACACTTCGGGCGTCTCGATGTGCTTCAGCAGGGCTGCGGTGAAGGGGCTGTTGCCGTCCTTCTCGCCATCGAGCGCGGTGGAGCGCGGATCGGTGGCGAAGGCGATCAGGATGCCCGAGGCCGACTGCGTCTCGATCGCGGTCAGGCCGCGCGCGACCGAGCGCGACTTGGCGGCGAGCTGGGTCGCGAAGGGGTTGTCGCGGCAGGCGTCGAGGATCAGGACATTGACGCGCTCGTCGCGCTGCATCTGGCGCAGGATGAGCTGCACGTTGACGGCGCGGAAATCGAGATCGGCCTCGGATTTGAGCGAGGCGTCGACGGGGATGAGATAGTTCTCGTCGCCCACCGCGATGCCGTGACCGGCATAGTAGACGACGCCGGCCTTGGCGCCGTCGAGCTTCTGCGCGAATTCGCGGACGATGCCGGTCATCTCGTCCATCTTGAGGTCGTAGCCCTCGACGACCTCGAAGCCGAGGCGCTTCAGCGCGCTCGAGATCGCGGTGGCGTCCCGCTGCGGATTGGCGAGGCGGGGAACGGCCGTGTAGGCGCTGTTGCCGATGACGAGAGCGACGCGACGCTCGGGCACGGCCTGCGCAGGCGCAGCGAACAGCACCGCGACGACGCCGAGCAGGCTCGCCGTGACGACGCATCGCGCCAGGGTCGCGAGCGTGGCGAAACGGGCGCGGATGTCCAAACCCAAAGCGAAGTTCAAGGTACCCTCCCTGATCGGCCCGCCATGACCCGATGAGCCCGAGCGCGCGTCGGCGGAAACGCGCATCCGGAAGTCGCCGTCACGGGACGGCCGCAAGGTCGCCAGGAAACAGCCCGAAACATTACTTGAAAACGTCTCGGGCGCCAACGGCCTTCCTTGCGATCACTGCTGCTTGGTCGCGCCGCAGGCGGGATCGGTTCAAACCGTCGGGCGACATAGCCCATCCCCGGCCCGCCTCGCGTCATGCATATGGAGGAGCCGCGCCGCATCGGGCGGCCGGTGCCCAGCGCGCGACGTCTAAGACGAAGGGATGAGCCTTGATTCACAAGGCCGTATTCCCGCCCGCGCAGCGTTGACTCATGCGGCGAGCGCGGTGCAGCATGACATACAAGGGAGACGGTCGATAACAAGAAAGACCAAGATGACGACGACAAGCGTTGCGCATGGCTGAGGACATCATTCTCGCCACGACGGGTTTGACCAAGGAATTCGGGGGATTCACGGCGGTGAACGGCGTGGACCTGCAGGTCAGGCGCGGGACGATTCATGCGCTGATCGGGCCCAACGGCGCCGGCAAGACGACCTGCTTCAACCTGCTTACGAAATTTCTTGCGCCGACCAAGGGGTCGATCGTCTATAACGGTCGCGACATCACCCGCCAGAAGCCGGCGGACATCGCCCGGCTGGGCATGGTCCGGTCCTTCCAGATCTCGGCGGTGTTCCCGCAGCTGAGCGTCAAAACGAATGTGCGGATCGCGCTGCAGCGCAAGCGCGGCGATTCCTTCGATTTCTGGCGTTCGGAAGAGGTGCTGCAGCCGCTGGACGACGAGGCGCTACGCCTTGTCGACGCGGTCGGGCTCTCGGCCTTTGCCGAGCTTCCCGCCGGAGAGCTCTCCTATGGCCGCAAGCGCGCGCTGGAGATCGCGACCACGCTGGCGCTCGATCCTGAGATGATGCTGCTCGACGAGCCGATGGCCGGCATGGGCCGCGAGGATGTCGAGCGGATCGAGGCGCTGATCCGCAAGGTCTCGGCGAATCGCACCATTTTGATGGTCGAGCACAATCTCTCGGTGGTCGCCTCGCTGTCCGACCGCATCACCGTGCTGGCGCGCGGTCAGGTGCTGGCGGAGGGCGACTATGCCACGGTGTCGAAGGACCCACGCGTGATCGAGGCCTATATCGGTTCGGGAGTCGGCCATGCCCATTGAGGCCGCGCGGTCCCCGGCCGCCGCCGGAGCGGCGGCACCGATGCTAAAGGTACGCGGGCTCGAGGCCTGGTACGGCGAATCGCATGTGCTGCACGGCATCGATTTCGACGTCGCGCCGGGCGAGGTGGTGACGCTTCTCGGCCGCAACGGCGCCGGCAAGACGACGACCCTGAAGTCGATCATGGGCGTCATCGGCAAGCGCAAGGGCTCGGTCGTGCTGGAAGGCACGGAGACGATCGGCCTGCCCTCGCGTGCGATCGCACGGCTCGGCATCGGCTATGTGCCCGAGGAGCGCGGCATCTACGCCTCGCTCAGCGTCGAGGAGAACCTGATGCTGCCGCCGCGGGTGCGGCCCGGCGGGCTCTCGCTCGACGAGATCTTCACGCTCTTCCCCAACATCAAGGAGCGCCTGAAGAGCCAGGGCACCAAGCTCTCGGGCGGCGAGCAGCAGATGCTCGCGATCGGGCGCATCCTGCGCACGGGCGCGCATTTCCTGCTGCTCGACGAGCCGACGGAGGGGCTGGCGCCCGTCATCATCGACCAGATCGGCGCGACCATCCGCAAGCTCAAGCAGGAAGGGTACACGATCATTCTGGTCGAGCAGAACTTCCGCTTCGCCGCGACGGTCGCCGACCGGCACTATGTCGTCGAGCAGGGCAAGGTGATCGACATGATCGAGAACGACCAGCTCGACGCCAATATCGACAAGCTGCACGGCTATCTCGGGGTCTGACCGGCCGCGCCTGCGGGCACGGCGGTCGAAGGCCCCCAATCCGATCCATATCGGACATCACGTCGAAAACGACGCCATTTCCAGGGAGAGACAGATCATGAAGTTCAAGATGTTCCTGACCACGACCGCCTTCGCCGCGCTGATGGCGGCACCTGCGCTCGCCCAGCAGATCAGCGTGAAGGCCGGCGTGCTGAACGACCGTTCCGGCCTCTATGCCGACCTCTCGGGCGAAGGCTCGGTGATCGCCGCGCGCATGGCGGTCGAGGACTTCAAGGCGGCCGAGAAGGGCATCAAGGTCGAGATCGTCTCGGCCGACCACCAGAACAAGCCGGACGTCGGCTCGACCATCGCCCGCACCTGGTACGACCAGGACGGCGTCGACATCATCCTCGACGTGCCGACCTCCTCGGTCGCGCTGGCGGTCAACCAGATCACGCGCGAGAAGAACAAGATCCACATCAATTCCGGCGCGGCCTCCTCCGACCTGACCGGCAAGGCCTGCTCGCCCAACACGGTGCACTGGACCTACGACACCTATGCGCTGGCCCAGGGCACCGGCGGCGCCATGGTCAAGGCCGGCGGCGACAGCTGGTACTTCCTCACCGCCGACTACGCCTTCGGCCACGCGCTGGAGCGCGACACCGCCGCCATCGTCACAAAGAACGGCGGCAAGGTCGTCGGCGCGGTTCGCACGCCCTTCCCGGGCACGGACTTCTCCTCGTTCCTGCTGCAGGCGCAGGCTTCCAAGGCCAAGGTGATCGGGCTCGCGAACGCCGGCGGCGACACCATTAACTCGATCAAGCAGGCGAACGAATTCGGCATCACCGCCGGCGGCCAGAAGCTCGCGGGGTTGCTCGTCTTCCTCTCGGACGTGCATTCGCTGGGCTTGGCCACGGCGCAGGGGCTGGTGCTGACGGAGTCCTTCTACTGGGACACCAACGACCAGACCCGGACCTGGTCCGACCGCTTCGCCAAGGCCAATGGCGGCAAGAAGCCGACCATGGTCCAGGCCGGCGTCTATTCCGGCATGCTGCACTATCTCAAGGCGGTCGAGGCTGCGAAGTCGAAGGACTCCGCGGCGGTTATGGCCAAGATGAAGGAACTGCCGACCGAGGACCCGCTCTTCGGCAAGGGTTCTGTGCGCGCCGACGGCCGCAAGATGCACGACATGTACCTGTTCGAGGTCAAGAAGCCGGGCGAGTCGAAGGGTGCTTGGGACTACTACAAGCAGATCTCGGTGCTGCCGGCCGAGCAGGCCTTCCGCCCGCTCGCGGAGAGCGAGTGCCCGCTCGTCAAGAAGTGAGCGTTTGAGACAGCGTCATTCTCGGGCCTGACCCGAGAATCTCTCAAACCAGAGTGCTCTGGTTTCCGAGATGGTCGGGGCAGGCCCGACCATGACGCCGATTAGGATCATCCCGGACCGCCCCGTCCGGGATGATGGCGACCACCTTGCCAATGCCCGCAAAGATGATCTGAGCCCCGCATGTTCGAACTTCTCGGTGTCCCGCCCCAGGCGCTGTTTGGCCAGGTCCTTCTCGGCCTGATCAACGGCTCGTTCTACGCGATCCTCAGCCTCGGGCTGGCGGTGATCTTCGGGCTGCTCAACATCATCAACTTCACCCATGGCGCGCAGTACATGATGGGCGCCTTCGTCGCCTGGATGTGCCTGACCTATCTCGGCATCAACTACTGGGTGGCCCTCCTGCTGGCGCCGCTGGCGGTTGGCGCGACGGGCATCGTGATCGAGAGGCTGCTGCTCAAACGCATCGCCCATGTCGATCATCTCTACGGGCTGCTGCTCACATTCGGCCTTGCCCTGATCATCCAGGGTCTGTTCCGCAACGGATATGGTTCGTCCGGCCTGCCCTACCAGATTCCCGCCGAGCTGCGCGGGGGCGTCAATCTCGGCTTCATGTTTCTGCCCTGGTATCGCGGCTGGGTCGTCGTCGCCTCGCTCGTGGTCTGCCTGTCGACCTGGTTCCTGATCGAGAAGACCAAGCTCGGCGCCTACTTACGCGCCGCGACCGAGAACCCGACGCTGACCCAGGCCTTCGGCATCAATGTGCCGCTGATGGTGACGCTGACCTATGGCTTCGGCGTGGCGCTGGCGGGATTTGCCGGCGTGCTGGCGGCGCCGATCTATTCGGTCAACCCGAACATGGGCGCCGATCTCATCATCGTCGTCTTCGCCGTCGTCGTCATCGGCGGCATGGGCTCGATCCTGGGCGCCATCGTCACCGGCTTCTCGCTCGGCTTGATCGAGGGGCTGACCAAGGTCTTCTATCCGGAGGCCTCGGCGACGGTGATCTTCATCATCATGGTGCTGGTGCTGCTGGTGCGGCCGGCCGGCCTGTTCGGACGGGCCGCGTGATGGCCGCCCGCCGCGAGACGAGGATTTGACCATGGCCGACATCGCCGCCACCGAAGCTCCCGCCGCCCTCCTCCCGGGCGAGGCCGACAAGGGCACGCTGCGCCTGCATCGCGCCATCATGATCGGCATCGCGATCCTGCTCGTGATCGCGCCATTCGTGGCCTATCCGGTCTTCGTCATGAAGGTCCTGTGCTTCGCGCTGTTCGCGCTCGCCTTCAACCTGCTGCTCGGCTATGGCGGCCTGCTCTCCTTCGGCCACGCCGCCTATTTTGGCATGGCGAGCTATGTCTGCGCCTTCACAGCCAAGAACTGGGGGCTGACGCCGGAGCTCGCTATCCTGCTCGGCACAGCGGTTTCCGGGGGGCTCGGCCTGGTCTTCGGCGCGCTGGCGATCCGGCGGCAGGGCATCTATTTCGCCATGATCACGCTGGCGCTGGCGCAGATGGTGTTCTTCTTCTCGCTGCAGACGCCGCGCTTCACCGGCGGCGAGGACGGCATCCAGGCGGTGCCGCGCGGCCATCTGTTCGGGGTGATCAACCTCGCCGACGACCGCACGCTGTACTGGCTGGTGGCGGCGATCTTCATGGCCGGGCTGCTGGCGATCTACCGCATCATCCACTCGCCCTTCGGCCAGGTCTGCAAGGCGATCCGGGACAACGAGCCGCGTGCGATCTCGCTCGGCTACCGCGCCAACCAGTACAAGCTCGCCGTCTTCGTACTCTCGGCCAGCCTGGCGGGGCTCGCCGGCTCGACCAAGGCGATCGTCTTCCAACTGGCCTCGCTGACCGACGTGCACTGGTCGATGTCGGGCGAGGTCGTGCTGATGACGCTGGTCGGCGGCCTCGGCACCGTCTTCGGGCCGATCGCGGGCGCGATCGTCATCGTCTCCATGCAGAACTATCTCGCCTCACTGGGCGCCTGGGTGACGGTGGTGCAGGGCGTGATCTTCGTGATCTGCGTGATGACCTTCCGGGAGGGCATCGTGGGCGTGATCTCGAAATGGATTCGCAAGCCGCTTTAGGGCGGTCGCTTCACCTGCCACCCCACACGCGGGTCGTCCCAGACAAGCCGCCTTTTGGCGGCGCCGATCCGGGACGACGGTGCGGTGCATCCACCACCCTACTTCACCAGCTTCAGCGCCTCACGGAACCGGGGGTGATCGGCGCTTCTCAGCCATTCGAAGATCACCATCTCTGACGTGACGATTTCGGCGCCGTGGCGGGCGAGGCGGTCCAGCGCGGCATCCTTCGACTCGGGGCGACGCGAGCCGGTCGCATCGCGCACCAGCCAGACCCGGCGGCGATGGGCGAGCAAAGTCAGCGCGGTCTGCCCGACGCAGACATGCGCCTCGCAGCCGCAGAGCACAATCTGGCCGTCCCCCGCCAACGTCTCGAGGAAGGCGCCCTCCGTGCAGGCGTCGAAGCTCATCTTGGTGACGACGGGGCCGGCACCCGCGAGTTCCGGCACCGTGCCGCCGAGCCCCGCCGGGTTCTGCTCCGTCATCAGCACGGGCACACCGAGAAGGCGGGCCACCGCGACGAGCCTCTGCGCATTGGCGACGAGGGCCGCGCCCTCATGGATCGCCGGCATCAGCCGAGCCTGGAAATCGATGATGACGAGGGTCGAGTCGCTGGCGCTGAGCACGGGCATGGGGGCCTCGTCCGGTTGGCGTGATCATAGCGGGCGCGGCCTTGGCCGACAGCCCACCTTCGTCAGCGTGTCATCCCGGGCTTCGCGCAGCGAAGGCCGGGATGCTTCGTCAAGCGTCCCGCCCTCCGATGGATCCCTGCCTTCGTTGCGGTCATCTCGCGATAACGGTCGTTCTCCGCGAACCGAGGATGCGGTTCAGCCCGTCGGCCCGCCTGGAAGCGGGATGTCTTCCTCGATCTCGTGATGGCCCACGGCGCGTTCGAGGCCGTCGGGGCCGCGCACGCGGTACTGCTCTTCCTTGTTGTCGCGCGGCGGCATCAGCCGGGTGATCTCGAAGGGGCCGGGCCGGACCTGGTTGTGGAAGCCGGCGGTGAGTTGGACGAGATCACCGAGCTTGTAGGGAGGGCGCGCCATGTCGTCAGCCCTTCCCGACGATGTCGGCCACGGTGAGGCGGTGATAGCTGCCCTTGTGGCGGCCATAGGCTGCTGCGGCCGCGCTCAGGATGGCGTCGCGATGGCTGTCGAAGGTCGCCAGCATCTGCGCCTCGCCGGGCTCGGCGCCGAGCCGGCGCAGCGCGTCGACCTCGATCTGGAAGGCGATCTCCAGCGACGCGTCCGAGCCCCAGAAACTGACGCAGGAGCGGCCGGCATCGAAGCTGCGGACCGGATTGGGAAAGTTCAACGACATGATGATCCTCTGTTCTGCGATGCCAGGTCAGGACGCCAGATAGGCGGCCTGAGAGACCGGTACCGAAGCATGGACCGGACGGGAGACAGGCCGGCGCGTGGGCGCGGGCTGGGCCGGCGCGGGCAGCCGGCCATCGGCGTTCATGCGCTCGTCAAGGAGGCCAAGGACCGCATCGTCGATCGTTGCGTCGAACTTGCGGGCGAAGAGGCAGGGGCTCGCCAGAAGCTCCTGAGCATCGGAGGCGAGATAGGTGCGCGGGCGCAGCTTGATGTCGCCGTCCGGCACCCAGTCGATCATGCGCAGATCGTCGCTGACGATCTCGCCATGCTCGGCCGTGTTCATCATCACCGTCTGGAAAAAGCCCTCATCGGCGATGAAGGTATTGCGGTAAAAGGCCTTGTAGCGCTCGGCTTCGGGATGGTGGCAGACGAACTCGCAGAAGCGACGGCTGACGATCATCCACTGATTGCCGATATAGGGCGAGACGCCGGCCATGAACGGCCGCGGGAACGGCGTCCGGACGATGCGCTTCTCGAACTCGACGACGTAGCGGCTCACGCGCTTCATCGTCTCGGGCCGCGCCTTGCGCTGGTCGAGGACCTTGATGAACTCCTTGCCGCGGTTGCGCTTCAGGAACGTGGCGATCTCGTCCTGGCTCTTGAGCGGGTAGTCCTGGCCGCTGAGATTCACGAAGAACTCCCAGTCTGCCCCCATTTCCAGCAGCTGCGCCATGCCGCGCAGTTCCGCATCGACGAGGCTGTATCCGCCCCAGCGGGCATGCTGGCTGGTCAGGATGGCACTGTTGGGAAAGCCGCGGAGGAAACGGCGAATATCGGCCTCCAGTTCGGGTCCGGAATTCTTGTCGACATGGATCAGATAGTGATTGGCGGGATCGTGGATCGACTTGAACATGCGCTTGAACTGCGCGGGGTACCGGTGGACCAGAACCAGATAAGCGATCAACGGGGATGTCCTTGAATCGGAAGCGAGCAGAAGCAGAGAAGGGACGCGCGACAGCGCACCTCGCCTCCCGTCGGGAGGCGTGTTCGACTGTCGTCTTGTCTCGAGACCGGCCGTGACGAGGGGCAGCGGCCGCAAAGGCGGCTGCTCGCGTTGACCGTGAATCCGACATGGGGAAGCCGACCTGTGATTGTAAGGTCGCGGCGGAAATAAGGGGGTGCAGAATTGCCCCCGCGGCTGGGCTCCCCATGCTAGCGAGGGTATGCCCGCCACCCCGGTCGGCGGGAGAACCGACCATGAAAACCATCACCGCCCATGGCGCCGCGATCCCCGCGCTTGGATTCGGCACCTTCCGCATGGAGGCGCCGGACGTGCTGCGCATGGTGCCCGCAGCGCTGAAGCTCGGTTTCCGCCATGTCGACACCGCCCAGATCTACCGCAACGAGGCGGCGGTGGGTGAGGCCATCGCCGGCAGCGGCGTGGCGCGTGCCGACATCTTCCTGACCACCAAGGTCTGGATCGACCATTTCGCGCCGGATCGTTTCGCGGCCTCCGTCGACGAGAGCCTTGCCAAGTTGAAGACCGACCATGTCGATCTCCTGCTGCTGCACTGGCCCAATGGCAGCGTGCCCCTGGCCGACCAGATCGGTGCGCTCAACGCGGTGCGCGAGGCCGGCAGGACGCGCCATATCGGCGTCAGCAACTACAACATCGCCTTGCTGGCCCAAGCGCGCGCGCTCAGCGCTGCGCCGCTCGTCACCAACCAGGTCGAGTATCACCCCTATCTCGACCAGCGTCGTCTGATGGCGGCGATGCGCGAGGCCGGGATGGCGCTGACCGCCTATTATGCGATGGCCGACGGCAAGGTCTTCGCCGATCCGCGGCTTGCCGACATCGCCGCCAGGCACGGCCGCAGCATCGCCCAGATCGTGCTGCGCTGGCTTGTGCAGCAGGAGGGGGTCGTCGCGCTGTCGAAGACGGTGAGCGAGGAGCGTGCCCGCGACAATGCCGCGATCTTCGACTTCGCCCTCGACGAGGCCGAGATGGCGGCGATCCATGGGCTGGCGAAGCGCGACGGCCGCGTCCTCAAGCCCGAGGGCCTCTCGCCGGTCTGGGATGCGGCCTGACCGACCCCGTCGCAAAAGGTCCCTCAGTCCTCTGCAGTCACAGGTTCCATGCGGCCACGCATGGCCGCCAGACCGGCCCCGCTCGTCCCGCCTCTGGTGCATGACCGGGCCGCCACCTAGACTGGCCCCCTCTTCAGACGCACGGGCAGGCACGGCACTTCATGGATCAACGGGTCGATCCCCCGCCGCATCAGGCGGCGGCCGCGCAGGCGCCAATGCGACATGAGGACATCCGCAGCATCCTGTTCGGCATCATGCTGGCGATGTTCCTGGCGGCGCTCGACCAGACCATCGTCGCCACTGCGATGCCGACGATCGGGCGCGAGCTCGGCGACGTCCCGCATCTGCCCTGGGTGGTGACGGCCTATCTCCTGGCCTCGACCGCAGTGACGCCGCTCTATGGCAAGCTGGCCGACATCCATGGCCGGCGCGTCGTGCTGCTCAGCGGCATTGCCGTGTTCATGGCGGGCTCGGTCGCCTGCGCGCTGGCGCCTTCGCTCTGGCTCCTGGTGCTGGCGCGCTTCGTCCAGGGCCTCGGCGGCGGCGGACTGATCGCGCTGGCGCAGACCATCGTCGCCGACATGGTCTCGCCCAAGGAGCGCGGGCGCTACCAGGTCTATATCGCCTCCGTGTTCATGGCGTCCTCGCTGCTCGGCCCGGTGCTGGGCGGCGTCATCGCGGAGCGGCTGCACTGGTCGGTGATCTTCTGGATCAACCTGCCGCTGGGCGCGGCTGCCTATGCGATGACGAGTTCGGCGCTGAAGCGCCTGCCGCGACATGAGCGGCCCCACAAGCTCGACCTGATCGGCGCCGTGCTGATCACCAGCGCAACGATGACGCTGCTGCTGGCGCTCTCCTGGGGCGGAACGCATTACCCCTGGGCGTCCGCACCGATCGGCGGGCTGGTGGCGCTGTCGCTACTGCTCTGGCTTGCCTTCGCCTGGCGGTTGCGCACGGCGCAGGAGCCGCTGATCCCGCTCGACATCCTCGCCAACCCGGTGGTGCGGATGGGCACGATTGCGGCCGGCTTCGGCATGGGGACCTTCATCGGCCTGACGATCTACCTGCCGATCTATTTCGAGAGCGTGATGGGTCTCAGCGCCGCCTCCTCGGGGCTGGGCCTGCTGCCGCTGACGGTGGGCACGGTCATGGGCGCGACCCTGTCGGGCCGGGCGATGACGCGGCTGACGCATTACAAGCGCGTGCCGGTGATCGGCCTCAGCGTCGCGCTGGTCGGGGTGGCGCTGCTGGCCTGGCAGGCCGGGCGGATGCCGCTCGTGCCCTTCTGCGCGCTGCTGGCGCTGATCAGCCTCGGGCTCGGCACCATGCTGCCGGTCGCGACCGTCTCGATCCAGAACGCGGTCCTGCCGCATCAGCTCGGCACGGCGACGGGCGCGGCCAACTTCTTCCGCCAGATCGGCGGGGCGCTGATCGTGGCGATCTTCGGCGCCATCGTGCTCGGCGGCATCGGCGGGGGCGGTCCGGGCCTGTCGCATGAGTCGATCCGGCTCGACGGCATCGATCGCGCGACGATGGTGAGGCTGTTCCAGTATGTCTTCGGGGCGACCTGCCTGGGCTTCGCCTGCGCGCTCGGCTTCCTGCTGCGCATGGAGGAATTGCCGCTGCGCAGCGGCGCGGCCCAGGCGGCGAAGGCGCCTGCAGTGGATTGATCCAGATCGCACCGGGACTGCCGCTTTCGGCTAGCCTCGCCACAGGCCCGTCAAGAAGCGGGATCTAAGCTTGCGACCCCCTAAGCGGCAGGAGAGCCCCATGTCCGATCTCGTCGTCATCGTCTACCCGACCGAAGCCCGCGCCGAGGAGATGCGGCAGAAGCTGTTTGGCCTGCAGAAGGAATATCTGATCGAGATCGGCGATGCCGCCATCGCGGTGATGCAGGAGGGCGGCAAGGTGAAGCTGAACCAGCTGCTCAACACCACGGCGATGGGCGCGGCGTCGGGCTCCTTCTGGGGCCTGCTGATCGGCGCGATCTTCCTGATGCCGCTGGCGGGTGCGGCGCTCGGCGCGGCTTCGGGCGCCCTCGGCGGCGCGCTGACCGATTACGGCATCAACGACGCCTTCATGAAGGATCTCGCCGGCAGCCTGCAACCGGGCAATGCCGCGCTGTTCGTGCTCGTCCAGCGCGTTACCGGCGACAAGGTGCTGGAGGCGATCAAGGGCACCGGCGGCACCGTGCTGAAGACCTCGCTCGACCACACCCGCGAGCAGGCGCTGCGCGACGCGCTGGCGGGTGTCAGCGCCGCGGCGCCGGCGGCGGGTGCTTCGACGCCGGTGGGGTGAAGGGCTAAAAGCCCTCCGCCGTCATCCCGGACAAGCGGCGTAGCCGCGCCGCTCCGGGATCCATCCTAGAGCGACGTCCCACCCTATGATGGATCCCGGATCTCCGCTTCGCTGCGTCCGGGATGACGGCGCGGTTGTTGGATCAATCCCGCAGCAGCTCGTTGATGCCGGTCTTCGAGCGCGTCTGGGCGTCGACCGTCTTGACGATGACGGCGCAGGAGAGCGAGGGGCCCGGCGTCCCGTCCGGAAAGGGCTTGCCCGGCAGCGAGCCCGGCACCACGACCGAATAGGGCGGCACCTTGCCAATGTGGATCTGACCGGTGGCGCGGTCGACGATCTTGGTCGAGGCCGAGATGAAGACGCCCATCGAGAGCACCGAGCCCTCGCCGACGATGACGCCCTCGACGACCTCGGAGCGGGCGCCGATGAAGCAGTTGTCCTCGATGATCGTCGGGTTGGCCTGCAGCGGCTCGAGCACGCCGCCGATGCCGACGCCGCCCGAAAGATGCACGTTCTTGCCGATCTGGGCGCAGGAGCCGACGGTGGCCCAGGTGTCGACCATGGTGCCCGAGTCGACATAGGCGCCGATGTTCACGAAGGACGGCATCAGCACGACGTTGGGCGCCAGGAACGAGCCCTTGCGCGCGGCCGCCGGCGGCACGACGCGGAAGCCGGCGGCGCGGAAGCGGTTCTCGCCCCAGCCGGCGAACTTCGAGGGGACCTTGTCCCAGAACACGGCATCGCCGGGTCCGTTGGCGATGATCATGTTGTCGGTCAGGCGGAAGGACAGCAGCACCGCCTTCTTGAGCCACTGATGGACGACCCACTCGCTGCCCTGCTTCTCGGCCACGCGGGCCTGGCCGGCGTCGAGCATCTCGATGGCCTGCTCGACCGCCTCGCGCACCGCGCCCTTGGTGTTGAGGCCGATCTCGGCCCGGGCTTCCCAGGCGGCGTCGATGGTGGCGGCGAGATCGGTCAGCGACATGGGTGGCTCCGGCTTTTGAAAACGCCGGAGCGATGGCGGATGAGCGGCTTGACGTCAAGGCACGGCCGCGCGTCGCGCGCGGTTCAGGCGCCGCTTCGTCGCAGGAACGGCGAGCGGGCAGCCGTGTTAAGACACAGCAGCGACGCCGCGAACCGGCCGGAGGTCCCCATGACGCGCCTGACCCTGTCCCTGATGCTCCTCACCCTCGCCGCACCGGCGCTGGCGCAGCCGCGTCCCTCGACGCCGGAGCGGACCTGCGCGACGAACCGCCAGAATGTCGTCGCCAGCGGCGCGATCGTGCTCGGCACCGGCGGCTTCACCTATGACCGCTTCGTCAACGACCGCAGCTTCTGCCAGCATGGCGACTTCATGGAGCCGGCCTTCGTGCCGAGCCGGGACAATCCGCAATGCTTCATCGGCTATCGCTGCAAGGTGGACCTGCCCTGGGATTGAGGAGCGGCGCTTTACCTCGCCCGGTCGCGGCGGCAGTGTCGGTCACGACCTCGCCAACCCGCCGGACCTCTCATGCGACTCTGGATCAGGAACCCGCTCGGCATCGTCGCCGATAACGCCCCGGGCGGTGTGGTCGTCGAAGGCGCGGTCATCGTCGAGCTGGTGGCGGCGGGAGCCAGCCCTGCGGCGCCGGTGGACGCCGTCTTCGACGCCTCCGAGCATGTCGTCCTGCCCGGCCTGATCAACACCCACCATCATTTCTACCAGACGCTGACGCGGGCCCATCCGGCTGCGATCGACCGCGAGCTGTTTCCCTGGCTCACCGCACTCTACCCGCTCTGGGCGCGGCTGACGCCCGACGATCTGCGGCTGGCTGTGCGGGCGGCGCTGGCGGAGCTGCTGTTGTCGGGCTGCACTACGGCGGCCGACCATCATTACCTCTACCCGCCTGGACTGGAGGACGCCGTCGACATCGCGGTTGAGGAGGCGCGCGCGCTCGGCATCCGGGCCACGATCTCGCGCGGCTCGATGAACCTGTCGCAGAAGGATGGCGGACTGCCGCCCGACACGGTGGTGCAGGACGAAGACACGATCCTCGCCGACAGCGAACGCGTGCTGATGCTGTTCCACGATCCCTCGCCGGGCAGCATGGTGCAGATCGCGCTCGCGCCCTGCTCGCCCTTCTCGGTGACGCCGTCGCTGATGGCGAAATCGGCGGATCTCGCCGCGCGCTTCGACGCGCCGCTCCACACCCATCTCGCCGAGACCAGGGACGAGGATGCCTATTGCCTGCAGGTCTATGGCAAGCGCCCGCTCGACCTGCTGGAGGAAACCGGCTGGATGCGGCCGAAGACCTGGCTGGCGCATGGCGTGCATTTCTCCTGCGAGGAATGCGAGCGGCTGGGCCGGGCCGGGGTCGGCGTCTGCCATTGCCCGACCTCTAACGGTGTGCTCGCGTCGGGCTTCTGCCGCACGCGCGAACTGGAGGCGGCGGGCGCGCCGCTCGGGCTCGGCGTCGACGGCTCGGCCTCCAATGACGGCTCGAACCTGATGGAGGAGCTGCGCCACGCACTGCTCGTCAACCGGCTGCGCTATGAAAGCGCCGCTGCCGTGACCGCCCGCGACGTCATCCGCTGGGCCACAGAAGGCTCGGCACGCTGCCTCGGCCGCTCCGATATCGGCACGATTGCGCCGGGGATGCAGGCCGATCTCGCGCTCTACCGGCTCGACGAGCTGCGCTTCTCGGGCGCGCATGACCCGGTCGCGGCGCTGGTGCTGTGCGGCGCGCATCGCGCCGACCGCGTCATGGTCGCCGGGCGCTGGCGGGTCATCGACGGGGCCATCCCCGGTCTCGACCTCGCTGCGCTGAGGCGCGCCCATGGTGCGGCCTCACGTCGCTACGCCTGAGCGCTTTCGCAATCTCGACTCATTTGCGGCCTTTTCTGGCAGGGGCCATTTGGACCTGGATCTTGCCGACCGAAGGATGCCGGACATGAAGATCGCGCCGCTTGCTGCCGTTGCCCTGGCGCTGACCGCCAGCGGCTGCATCACACTGGAGGAGCGCCGCGCGCTCGATATGGAGCAGTGCCGCGGCTACGGCTTCCGCCAGGGGACCGATGCCTTCGCGCAATGCATGCAGAACATCGACCTCGAGCGCGCCGATGCGCGCCGCGCCTTTGCCTATCGCGATTTCAGCGGCCCCTATGGCGGATACGGCTTCGGCTACAGCTATCGCCGCTGGTGAGGCTCAGCCGCCCTCGCCGGATGGCGGGGCATAATCGCGCAGGGCCGGCAGCCGCGCCTGCAGGCGGCGCAGGAAGTCGAGGAGTTGCGCGCGCTCCTGCGTGCTGAAGCCTTCCAGCATCAGTTGCTCGCGGGCGGTGGCGAGCGCGATCAGACGGTCGTGCAGGGCATAGCCGCTGGCCGTGAGTTCGAGCAGCTGGCGGCGGGCATCGCGGGCATCGGGCCGCTCGGCAACATGGCCGGCGGCGACCAGCGTCGCGGCGCTGCGGCTGACCGCACCCTTGTCGAGGCCGATGACCTCACAGATGCGCTGGGCCGGGATACCGGGCTCGATGGCGAGCTGCGACATCACCCGCCATTCGGTAACGCCGACGCCGAAGCGCTCGAGATACAGCCGCGAGGAGCTGCGCGACCAGGTGTTGGAGATCGCGGTCAGGAAATAGGGGACGTAGCCACCGAGATCGAGGACATCCCGCTCGGCGCCCTCCCCGGCGGCCTCGTCGCGTCTGGTCGAAGGCATGGTTCGTCCCGCAATCCGTGGCGCGCATCTCACATGGCGGTGCGGGGCTGAGCAAGCGTACGCCCTGGCCGCCCGCTGCTAAATCCGCCGCAGCAGATAGATGTCCATGATCCAGCCATGGCGCTCTCGCGCCGCGGCACGGACCCGCGCGATCTCGCCGGCGACCTCGGCGAGCGGGCCGGCGATGAGAATCTCGTCGGGCGTGCCGAGATAGGCGCCCCAGAAAATCTCCAGCCCCTCGGGCGCAATCTTCGCGAAGGCCTGCTCGCCGTCGAGCATGACGACGACGCCGTCCGGCGCCAGCGGCAGGCCGTCTGCCAGCTTGCGGCCGGTGGTGATCAGCACGGGCTCGCCGATGCGGTTGAGCGGGATGCGATGGCGGGCGGCGAGCGCCTGGACGCTGCTGATGCCGGGGATGACGTGCCAGTCCAGCGGCAAGCCACCGGCGCGGACGCGCTCGACGATGCGCAGCGTGCTGTCATAGAGCGCGGGATCGCCCCAGACGAGCAGCGCCCCGGTCTGTCCCTCCGCCAGCTCCTGCCGGAACAGCGCCTCGTAGGACGCGGCGATGTGGGCGTGCCAGTCATCGACGACGCCGCGATAATCGTCCCCGGCTTCCGCGCGGCGTGGCGTTTCCATCGTCACGCTGCGATAGGGCTTTTCGATGAAGCGTGCGCAGATCGCTTCGCGCAGATGGCGCAGGGCCGCCTTCTCCTGCCCCTTGTCGGGCAGGAAGATCACATCGGCACGGTTGAGCGCCGCGATCGCCTGGACCGTCATCTGGTCGGGATCGCCGGCGCCGATGCCGATGATCAGCAATGTCCGCATCCGCCTCGCCCTCCGTCGTCGGTCCGGCGCATAGCATGCCCCGCGGCGCAGGGCAGCGTCGGTTGCGTCAGAGGGCGCGGACGATCTCCAGCCGCGCGCCATGGGCCAGCGCCCGGTCGAGGCAGCGATCGGCCGGCCCGAAGAAGGAGAGAGCGAAGGCGCCCTGCCCGCGTCGGCCGAGCTGGCGCGTCAGCCCCTCGCAGGCCTCGCCGCGCGGCTGCGCCAGCGACAACATCTGTCGGCCGAGCCGGAACTGCGCCAGCGCAAAGCCCAGCCCGGGAGCGGCCCCGGTCGCGAGCGGCTCGAGGCCCGTGACGGCGCGATAGCGCACGACGGACGCCGCGAGATCGCGAACGGCGACCGTCACCCCCGCGATCCCCGTGACGCCATTGGCGTGGCGGCGGGCGGCGCCCTCGGGGACACGCAGCGCGCGCGGCGTCACATCCTCGCAGAGAAAGGGAATGTCGGGCTCGGGCGGGCGCGAGGACCGCCAGGCGATGCGGGTTCCGTCCGGCTGCAGGCGCTCGCCGTCGATGGGCCCCTCGATCGCGATGCCGGCGTCGCGGATGCGCGCGGTGTCTGTATCGAGGCCGTCCGCCGGCAGCAGCGCGTAGTCGACCAGGCCGCTGCCCGCCTCGTCCAGCACCCGCCACCAGCGGAAGCCGGGCACGGGTCGCGAGAAGGCGATGATTTCGAGATAGGCGCCGTCGGCGAGCACGATCAGCGCATTGCGCGAACCGCGCGGATGCTCGCCGCCGGGCAGGACGGTGAAGCCGAGCGTCGTATAGTCGGCGATCGCCTTGTCCAGATCGGTGACGGCGATGACGATATGGTCGATGGACTGGCGCATGAGGCTCCCCTGACAGGCCCGGTCCACCATGGGTCGGCCGGAAAGCCCTCCGCGACAAGCCCGGCGCGCGCATCGCCGCACTGTGGCGGCCCGGCTTGACGGCAACGCCCCCCAAGAAAATCGGCGCGCGGACCGCTAGGGCGCCTTCGCATCGAAATCTCGGATTGATACGATTCGTTAAGAGTAGCTAAGTTGAGCGATTGATTCGTGTTGGCGTTCCCCAAGCTCCACAGGCGCACTCTTCGAGGCCATCACTTGAACGCGCTCCCTCTCGCCGACTCGCAGGATTGGCTGGGCACGCCGGCGCGCGCGAGGGCGGCCGACGGAGCGGCCGACGACGCGGCGGACCATGGCCGGCGCCCGTCCCTCGCCCAGCAGAGCTTCCTCGAATTGCGGCTCGAAGCGGCGATGGGCCGGCTCGCCGCCATGGAAACGCTGATCGAGGCAGAACGGCTGCATCTGCGGCAGGCGCGCGCGGCATTGGCCGTCAGCGAGCGCACCCTCGAACAGCAGCGCGACGCGACCCTGCAGTCCGACCGCCAGAGGCAGGCGGCCGCCGCCGAGATCGGCCGGCTGAAGGAGGCCCTGCACGAGGCGGCGATCGAGAAGGCGAGGCAGGCCAGCCGGATCGCGGCCCTGGACTCGGCCCTCGCCGAGCGCGCCACCGAGATCGCCCGCCTCGGCGGCGCCTGCACCACGGTCGAGGCCGAGCTGCGCGCGGCCCGGGCGCAGCATGTCTGGGCCACCGACGCGCTCCAGCGCGAATGCCTGCGGCTGGAGGAGTCCGTTCAGGGCGAGCGCCGCGACAAGCTGTTGCTGCAGCGCGCCCTCGACCTCGCCCGCGCCAATCGCCGCGCGCTGCAGGACCAACTGCTCGCCCTCTCCGCACCCTCGCGCGCGATCCCGGCCCTGCCGGCGCTTGCCGAATCACCTCATCGATCCACCCTCGGAGAGGACGGGCCTGCGCCGCCCGCCCTCCCGGCTCTCACGGAGCAAAGCCATGCAGCCTGCCGTTAGCGACCTCGCCACCGTCACCACCCTGCGCCAGAGCCTGCCGACCTCGGAGCAGTTCCTGAACGCTTCCGACAAGATCGCCACCTTCCCGGCGGCGCCCCCCGAGCCCGTGCGGCAAGCCGCCCCGCTCGCGCCGCAGCGGGACTGGCCATCCGCGCTCGCCCTGATCGAGGAGACGAGCGAGGCGATCCGGATCAGCAATCTGCGCTACGCCCAGCTCGAGGATCGGCTGCAGCAGACCATTGGGCAGGCGGCGGTGAACATGCGCGAGCTCGAGTCACAGATCGCCACCGCCAACGAGATGCTGTGGCGCTCCGAGGAGCGGGCCCGCCAGGCCGAGGCGCGCGCGCTGGAGGCGGAAGGCTGGCTCGCCCGTCTGCACGACGCGGTGACGACCTCGTTCTCGCCGGCGAACCGCCCGCAGCCGCGCGACTGATCGTGAACCAGAACGCGCCCAGTCTCAGCCGCGCGATGCTGCGGTCTCCCGTCAGCCGGGAGGTGCCGGAGCGCGGCGCGCCGCCGCCTCCGCGGCCGCTGGCGCGTCGCCTGACCGGCCGGCCGCATCCGCAGGACACGCTGGCGCTGGTCGAGGGTGCGGGGGCTGCTTTTGAATCGATGCAGCTCCAGTTGCTGGAGATCCTGCAGAAGGCGCGCGGCTCGCTGGCAGAGGCCGAGCGGGACAAGGCGAGGCTGCAGCAAGAGATCGCGACGCTGGCCCGGGAGAAAGACGATCTCAGCCAGCGCGCCCAGAAGGCGGAAGCCACGCTGAGCCGCGCCAACGAGGTGCTGCAGACGCAGCAGGGGGTGCTGGAGAAGGCCCTGCTGCGCGAGCGCGAGGCGGCGCAGCGGGCCTATATGCTGGAGCTCAAGCTGCGACAGGCCGGGGGTGTGCCGCGCGCCGGCTGAGGGCGGCGCTTTCGCCAAAGAAGTTGTTTGCAACTCGCGCCGCCTACCACTGCACTGTTGCCTTGGGTCACGGCCCGTCTTCTGCTGCGGTACCGCATGCGTTGCGGCCCGGGCATTGCGATCGCCGGGCCGGGAGAGGCGGCGTGTCCCGCGTCGAGAGGGGCAAAGTGGGGTGGCTTCGATGATCGGTGCAAGTCTGAGGCGTCTCATCGGGGGGCGGAGCGAGGCGCAGGAGGCCCCGCCGGCCGCCGCCTTCCCCGTGCCCGAGATCGCCGCCAACGAACCGGGCGAGCCGCTCGCCCCGATCGCACCGCCGCCGCCCAAGCCGGGCAGCTCGCACGAGGTCGGCCAGCTGATGACCGCCATCAGCGAGCAGTCCAACGAACTCCAGGCTGAATTCGCCAAGATCTCGAACTGGTCGGTCCAGCTCGACCTGCTGATGACGCGCACCGCGACGATGCAGCAGATCCTGCCGAAGTTCATCCAGACCTCGCAGGACCAGGCCGCGCAGATCGAGGAGCTGGGCAGCGTCTGCACGCGCCAGGAGCGCGAGATCGGCGGGCTGCAGAGCGAGATCGGCCATTATCGCCCGCTGGCGATGCGCTACGAGGAAGAGCTGCACCGCAGCCGCGCGGCCCTCGACCACAATCAGGCGGCGCTCGCCGCACTCGAAGCCGAGCACGCCAAGGTCCAGAGCGAGGTCAACTCGCTGATGCAGCGGCTCTCGCGGGCCGATTCGCGTATCCAGAGGCTTTCCGAGGAGCGCCAGGTCGTCGACCAGAAGCTGCTCGAGAAATCGGCGGCCGCGCAGAACCTCTCGCGCGAGGTCGCGATGCTGCGCTCGGACCTCGTCGCCGCGACCGGCGAGAACACGCCGCTTGCAGCGCGACATCGCCGCGCTGGCGGAGAAGATGAGCGGCGAGCGCGAGGGCGCCAACGAGGCCGCCGGCCAGGCGCAGGGGCGCATCGCCACGGCGCTGCAGACGATCAAGGAACTGGAGGCGCAGGCTGCCGCTGCCGCCGAGCGCGAGCGCCGGCTGGTCGAGGATCTCGGCCAGCGCGACAAGACGGTCTACGACCTCGAAATCAAGCTCTCCGCCCTGCAGTCCAAGGCCGATTTCCTGACCGGCGTGAACCAGCAGCTGCGCACCGATCTGCGCCACCATATCGACCATGTCGGCACCCTGGAGCACTCCAACCGCCAGCTGATCGAGGCGATGTCGCGCCACCGGCTCGCCACCGGCGCCGACGAGGCCGAGGAGGGCGCGCCGCCGGCGCGCCGCAGCGCGGCCGGCGAATAGCCCTCGGCTCTGTCCAGCCTGCTCAGGCCGCCGCGAAGGCTCGCGCGATCACGGCCTGCGCCTCTTCCTGGATGCGGGCGAGATGGCCTGCGTCACGGAAGCTTTCGGCGTAGATCTTGTAGACCTCCTCGGTACCCGAGGGGCGGGCGCAGAACCAACCCTGCGCCGTGACCACCTTGACGCCGCCGATCGCCGCGCCATTGCCCGGCGCCTCGTTGAGGACGGCGGTGATGGGCTCGCCGGCGAGCGTGTCGGTGCCGAGCTGGGCCTGCGACAGGCTCTTCAGCACAGCCTTCTGCTCACGGGTCGCGGGCGAGTCGATGCGCGCATAGAGCGGCTCGCCGAGATCGCGCGTGATCGCGGCATAGCGCTCGCCGGGATCGGAACCCGTCTTCGCGGTGATCTCGGCAGCGAGCAGCCCGAGGATCAACCCGTCCTTGTCCGTGCTCCAGCTCGAGCCGTCGAGCCGCAGGAAGGAGGCACCGGCGCTCTCCTCGCCACCGAAGCCAAAGCTGCCGTCGGAGAGGCCCTCGACAAACCATTTGAAGCCGACGGGCACCTCGACCAGGCGCCGGCCGAGCCGAGCCGCGACCCGGTCGATGATGGCGCTGCTGACGATGGTCTTGCCGATCGCGGCGTCGCTGCGCCAGCCGGGGCGATGGGTGAAGAGGTAGTCGATCGCCACGGCCAGGTAGTGGTTGGGGTTCATCAGCCCGCCGCTGCGGGTAACGATGCCGTGGCGGTCGGCGTCGGTGTCGTTGGCGAAGGCGACGTCGAAGCGGTCCTTCATGGCGATCAACCCGGCCATCGCATAGGGCGAGGAGCAATCCATCCGAATCTTGCCATCCCAGTCCGCCGGCATGAAGGCGAAGGTGGGGTCCAGCGTCTGGTCCACGATCGTCGCGTTCAGGCCGTAGCGCTCGATGATCGGGGCATAGTAGTCGAGCCCCGCGCCGCCCAGCGGGTCGATGCCGATGGCGACGCCCGCACTGCGGATCGCCTCCATGTCGAGGACGCTGCCGAGCTCGGCGACATAGGCCTCGCGGAAGCCGTGGCGGCGGACATGCTCGCTGGCGAGCGCCCGCGCATAGGGGATGCGCGAGACCCCGGCGAGCCCGGCCTCCATCAGCGCGTTGGCCTTTCGCTCGATCCAGCCGGTCGCGTCGGTGTCGGCCGGGCCGCCATGGGGCGGGTTGTATTTGAAACCGCCATCGGCGGGCGGGTTGTGCGAGGGCGAGATCACCACACCGTCCGCGAGGCCGCTGTTGCGCCCGCGGTTGTGGCCGATGATGGCGTGCGAGATCACCGGCGTCGGGGTGAAGCGCAGATCCTCGTCGACCAGCGTGGTCACGCCATTGGCGGCGAAGACCTCAAGCGCGGTCTTGAAGGCGGGGCGCGACAGGGCATGGGTGTCGATGCCGAGATAGAGCGGACCATCGATGCCCTTCTCGCGGCGATAGAGGCAGATGGCCTGGGCGATGGCGAGGATATGGGCCTCGTTGAAGGAGTGAAGCAGCGAGGAGCCGCGATGGCCCGAGGTGCCGAAGGCGACGCGCTGGGCCGGATCGGCCGGGTCCGGCTGCTCGAAATAGGCCTGGCCGAGCCGGGCGAGGTCGACCAGCAGGCTGGGGTCGAGAGGCTTGCCCGCGAGCGGGCTGACAGTCGTGGTCATCTCATTTCCTCAACGGCGAATCGGCTCGCCGGCTTCTACGACGCCGGGGTGAAGCAACGGTTCCCGGATCGGGAGGCCGGTCGGCGCGGCGGCAGGTTAGGCGCGCGACGCGCGGGCTGTCGAGCCGCACCGGCCCGCGGCGGGGCGCTTGATCGGGATCAATGCGGCGGCGGCCGCGTTTGACGATCACAGCCCCGCAAGTCCCCGGGCATTGCTCCGGGGCATCGGGCCAGACCCAGCCGAGGAATTTCCAATGCAACTCCCCCATGGTGCCGTGATCGCGCTCGTCGACGGCAAGCAGTTCGAGCTGTTCCGCAACAGCGGCAACGAAGCCGATCCGATGCTGGCCGCCCTGCCCTCGCCCGATCTCGACGAGCAGAACAAGGCCGGTGGTGGCGGTCGCGATTCGAGCTCGGCCAATCCGACCGGTCACCAGATCGACGAGGACGCCCATGCGGCGGCGGCGACCTCCTGGCTCAACCACCAGGTCACCGGGAACAAGATCAGCCATCTCGTCGTCATCGCCTCGCCGCGGACGCTCGGCGAAATGCGGCGCCACTACCATAAGCAGCTCGAGGGCGCGCTCGTTGCCGAGCTGCCCAAGAACCTGATCGGCAAGAACGGTCACGAGCTGCTGGCCGCGCTGCAGGACAAGTGACCCTCGGCAGGGGCATCACGTCCCATCAGACGACGCGGAGCGCCGGCCTTGACTTCGATCAAGGCCGGGCGGGCGCATCCGGCGCATAGAGGAAGCTGGGGACCTCGCAACCGGGACCGCCGATGACACGCAGGATATCGACCGGCCGCATGAGCGACTGGCGGATCGCAGCACTCGTCGGCCTCGCGCTCGTCGGCGGCACCTTGCCGGCGCAGGCGATGCCGGCCGATGCGCAGCGGCCCGACAACGCCGAGAGCGCCGCGATCGGCAAGCAGGTGGCGCAGCGCTATTGCGGTGGCTGCCACGCCATCGAGGCGACCGGAGCCAGCCCCAACCCCAAGGCGCCGCCCTTCCCGCTGATCGCCGAGCGCTACCCTGGCGACAACCCGGCCCCCGTCCTGATCGACGGCACCGTGGTGCGCCATCCGGGCATGCCAGAGTTCAATTTGAGCGAGGACGAGACCGACGGCCTCGTGGCCTATATCCGGCGCGTTTCGCGCCGGTGGAAGCCGGCCTCCTGACGCGGGAGCGCCTGCTTCGAAACGAGGAGCAACGGACGATGCGCGAGACCAGGACCAGCCGGCCGATCCGTCACGCCGCCGCATTTGCCCGCGCCGGGCTCGCAGCGCTCGCTTTCGCGCTGGTCGGCGCAACCGGGGCCGCCGCGCAGGAGAGCGGCGACCCGCGCGCCGGCCTGGCCGTGGCCAGCGCCTTGTGCCAGCCCTGCCACGCGATCGATGGGGCGAGCCGCGATGCATCCCGGGTGCCGCCCGATTTCGGCGCCGTGGCCGACATGCCCTCGCAGACGGCGCTGTCGCTGCGGGTCTTCCTGCAGACGCCACATGGGGCGATGCCACGCTATCAGCTCAGCGCCACCGAGACCGACGACGTCATCGCCTATGTTCTGAGCCTGAGGGCGCGCTGAGGGACATGGGCGCCGGCGGCACACTCTAGCGCTCCGGCAGCGGGGGCCGCTGCGCGCCGGCCTCGGCCATCAGGGCCTCGACCTCGTCGGCGCCGATGCGGCCGGCTGCGGCGAGCCGGCGCGCGATCCCCTCATGGGCCGTGCGCATCGCCGGCCGGTAGAGGATGGCGGTGGCCGCGCGGGCGCAGCGGGCGCGCAGCAGGCCGGCATCGGGCGGCTGCAGCAGCGCGATGAAGGGCTGCATCTGGTCGAGATCGTCCCCATGCGAGCGCAGTTCGCCGGGATACCATTTCAGCCCCTCGGCCCCGTCCCAGTAGACCATCTCGCCGCATTGGCCGGCGCTGAGGATCGTGATCTCGATCTCCGCACGGCGCAGATCGCCGGCGCGATCGACCTGGAAGCCGCGGCGATAGGGCTCGAAGCAGGTTTCGCCGGAGACGCCCTGCGGCGGCCGGAGCCAAGCATGGGTGATGGCGCGGCGGTGATGCCAGCCGACGACGATGTGCCCGGCCTCGTGAAAGGCGCAGGCAGCCCGCCGGATCGCAGGGGGAATGGCCTCGAGTTTCGGCATGGTGCTGGCTGTCGTCGCCCGGCGCGGCGCGGCTCAGATCTGCGCGCGGCCGGCCGGCGTGATCGTGACCGTGCCGTTGGGCCCGTCCTCGAACCAGCCGAGCGCCTTGCCGTGCTCGTAGCTCGCCACGACCGCCGTGGTCTCCCAGCCATTCATCGCCGCGATCGAGAGCAGGTTGCCGGCCGCCAGCAACTCGCCGGGCTCGGTCTCGAAATGGGCGAAGACGTCCAGCGCCAGCCGGGCCTTGTCCGCATCGCTCGTCGCCATAGCACCGTCTCCCGCCCGCGTCGCCGGCAGGATGTCCGCGCCGCCGCTCAGAGGCAAGCCCGGCCGTGCCGGCTCGCACGCGACGTCATGACGGGCGCCCGCCGGGCGGCGCCCGTGCTAGGCTGCCGGGATGAAAGCTTCGCCGACCGGCGGCGCCACGCCAGCGATGCGGACCAGGCCATGTGGACGTTCAAGATGCTGGCGCTGACCGGTCTGGGGCTCGTCGTCGGGCTCGCGGCGATCGCGGTGGGGATCTGGATCTATGTGATGAGCACCATCGAGCAGCCGAAATACGCCTCGGTCAGGCAGGACGGCGCCATCGAGATCCGCGATTATCCCGCGCTCGTCGTGGCGGAGGTGACGCGACGGGGCGACCGGCAGGCCGCGGTACGCGCCGGGTTCTCGCCGCTCGCCGGGTACATCTTCGCCAAGAGCCGCGAGGGCGAGACCGTCAGCATGACCGCCCCGGTCACGCAGACGCCAGCCGCCGCCGCCGACCAGAGCTGGCTGATCCGCTTCGTGATGCCCTCCAAATACACGCTCGAGACCCTGCCGAAGGCTGCGGGCGAGGATGTGCGCCTGCTGGAACTCCCGGCCACGCGCCGCGCCGCCATCCGCTTCTCCGGCGTCGCGACCGATGCGCTCATCGCGCAGAACGAGGCCGCCCTGCGGGCCTGGCTGGCGAAAGCCGGGATGCCGATCCAGGGCGCGGCGACCTACGCCTATTACAACGACCCCTGGACGCCCGGCCCGCTGCGGCGAAACGAGGTGCTCTTCGAGGTGGCGGGGCGGTAGGGCGCAGCTCGGCAACACCGGCCCTCATCCTGAGGAGCCGCGCAGCGGCGTCTCGAAGGATGCTTCAGGAGGCCCGCGAACCATCTGGAGCATCCTTCGAGACGCGGGCTTCGCCCGCTCCTCAGGATGAGGGCTGAGGGGGGCTGCAACAGGCTCCCGTCGCGCCTGCGGCAAGGTCGCGATGGCGTCCGGTCGTGCCGACTGCGACCCGGCAACAATGGATCGTCAGCGCGTCCGGGGCACTGGTGGGCAGCGGCGATAGGCGACGTCGGCCTCGCCCTGGCGGCTAATCGTCAGCCGGCCGTCGTAGCCCAGCCGCAGGGTGATCGCGTGGCGGCCTTTCAGGCGACCGGCTCCGCCCTCGTCGACCCGCGCCAAGGCACGCCAGCCCTGGTTCAGCGGTCTCCAGTCCGGCGACGACCAGTGCGAGGCGGCGAAGACGACATCCGTCGCTGTGATCTCGATCCTGAAATCGGTTGCGCCTTCGTCCAAGCAGTCTGAGGGCTCCAGCGCCCAGGTGCCTGTAATCCTGTCCGGCAGCGGCTGGGCGCTCAGCCCCGTGCCCGCGGCGCAGAGCCCGACGAGGCCGGCCAGTGCGGCTCGCGCCGAGCGCCTAGGCATCGGGCTCGTGACGGCGAGGCTTCCTGCGCAGGCCAAGGCCGACCAGGACGATTCCGATCGCCAGAGGCGGCAGGAACAGACGCAGCGCATCGCGCGACAGGTCCAGTCTGACGGTCCGGCAGCCGGCCGTGTTCATCTCGCAGCCGAAGCCGCTGAGCAGATACCACGCGATCAAGGTCAACAGGATCAGGGCGCCGCCGATGCCGATCAAAGCGCGTTTCATGGACCATCGCTACGATGGCCGTTAACGGTTTGCAATCGACCCTGGCCGACGCCTATGAGCGCCTGCGAAAGCGGCTCATGACCTCACGGCCGACATGGCCCGTCACCGTCGGCGTTGTCCTGCTGTGGCGACCTTGGCGGCCTCCTGTGGGCGCCAAGCGGCGCAATGCCAGACGCATCGCGTCACAGGTGGCGAATTGACGGAATGCAAGTAAGGACCGGCGATCGGAAGGGTGGCGCTTCCCTTGCCGAATCCGGGACCGCCGTCAGTCTTGCGTCGCCAGGAAATAGAAGGCGGTGAGGCCCTCCGCCTCTTCCTGCTAGCCCGGATCGGCCCCTGTCAGGACCAGGCGGCGCAGTTCGTCGGCGACCACGTCATAGACCAAACGGATGCGGCGGCTGGTCTGCAGTTCGCGGTGTGTCACCAGCCAGACCGGTACCGGGATGCTCACCAGTTCTGGCAGTATCGCCTTCAGCCCCGGCATGCGCGCCGCTGCAATATCGAGGACGACGCCGACGCCGATCCCCCTTCGCGTCATCTCCCAGAGCGCCGATGCGCTGTTTGAGACGACGGGGCACTGCTCCGGTGCAAACCGGAAGCCGTGAAGCTCCAGATGCTCGACGAAGCGCTCGACCGGATCGAAGGCCAGGAACGTCGCGTCGCTGAGGTCTGATGCGGCACGCGGCAGGCCATGCCGCTCGATCCAGCCGTCGGAGGCATACAGGCGCGCGGCCAGGTCTCCGATCAGGCGCCCGATCAGTTCGGGCTCGGTGGGGCGGACATGGCGGATGGCGATATCGGCCTCGCGTCGCCTGAGATCGCTGAGCGCATCGGTCGCGATGACGACGATGGTGACCTGCGGCACCTCCCTGCGCAGGCGCTCGACGATGCCGGGCATCACATGCGTCGCGACCGCATCCGTGACCGACAGGCTGACGCGGCCCGACAGGTCCGATGCCTGGCCGGCGGCGCTCAGCGCGAGCGCCTCCGCCGCGGCGGCCATCTGCCGGGCATGCTCCAGCATGCCTGCCCCGCCAGCCGTCAGGACCAGCCTTTTGCCGACCCGCTCGAACAGGGTGACGGCGAGTTGCTCCTCGAGGGCGGCGACCTGCCGCGACAAGGTCGGCTGGCTCAAACCCAGCTTGCGCGATGCCGCGGACAGGGACCCGGCCTCGGCCGTCGCACGGAACGCCCGCACCAGATTCCAATCGATGCCACTCATGCACTGATGAATATCGGATCTTCACAATCAAACAAATCCAAATATCGCGACATATGCGATGAGGGGGACCGATGGAGCCCACCATGCCGACCCCAGGCGAGTCCGAAGACGCTGTTGATGCCCGGTTCTGGAACCGGACGGCACGGGCCTATGCCCGTCACGCGATCAAGGATCTCGCCGGATATGAGCGCAGCCTGGCCTCGACGAGGGATCTCGTCGGCGCTGCGGATCGGGTTCTGGAACTCGGCTGCGGGACCGGCCAAACGGCCCTGAGGCTCGCGCCCTCGATCGGCCATATCACCGGAACGGACGTCTCGAGCGAGATGATTGGCATCGCCAATGAGCGCAGGGCGGCGGCGGCGTGCCCGAACGCGACGTTCATGGTCACGGACGGGCGCAGCCTGGCCTGGCCGGACCAATCGTTCGACGCGGTGCTGGCCTTCAACCTCCTGCACCTGATCAAAAACCGGCCGCGCTGTTTTCAGTCCGTCGAGCGGGCTTTGAAGCCGGGCGGCCTGTTCATCACCAAGACGCCCTGTCTGTCCGAGATGAGCGCCGTCATCCGCCTCGCCATTCCTCTGATGAGGCTTATCGGCAAGGCGCCGTCGCTGTCGTTCTTCACCGCGGATGAACTGGCGAGCGAACTGACCGCGAGTGGCTTCTCGATCATCGATCAAGCGCGCCATGGGTCCGTCCGCACCGATTTTCGCGTGTTCATTGCGGCACGGAAGGCGGCCCCATGAGCGCCCCCTCCGCTGGCCCCGGCGTTCCCGCTTTCGCCTGTCGCTCAAGGCAGGCGGGCTGCGCCCTCGGACGCCGCGTGATGTCGAACCCTGTTGATGACGACCGACGAGGAGCAACCCCGATGAAGACCATGCTGTCGGTGACGACGCTGATCATGTCCCTGGTCGCCACGCCCATCCTGGCCCAGACCTGCGAAGGCAACTTCCGCGTCGAGGGCACGCCGATGCTCACGGCCCTGAATTTCCGGACCTCGCAGACCTTCGCAGGCGTCGACAGGGACAGGGCGATCAACAATCTGCGGAGCGCGATGCTGGCCGAGGGTTTCATCCGCGTCAGCGTCGATCGGTCGGCAGGGGCGCTGACGGCTTTTCAGGAAACCTCCGGGTCCGGCCGTCCCGAGACCCTTCGCGTTTCGGCCCGCAAGGCGGGCAAGGGCACGCGGGTGGATGCGGTCTTCATGATCCAGGCGGGCCAAATCGCCGATGCTGCGACCGTCCGCGGCTATCTTTGCAGGGTCGTCTCAGCGACGCGGGACTGACGCCGTCCGTCCCCGCCCCGCGTGGTGCGTCCGTTCATCCGCATGGCAAAGCCGCGGTGCGCCCGACACGATTCGACCGCGTGCCCCTTGCCTGAACGGCCACTGGCTGCGTCTCAATTCCCTCGTTGCCCCGCGCCGCGCGATCGGCTATCCACCATCCACGGATTGCGCCCGTAGCTCAGCTGGATAGAGCGTTGCCCTCCGAAGGCAAAGGTCACACGTTCGAATCGTGTCGGGCGCGCCACTTCCGTTCAAAACTGCGAACACCTAGATTGCGGGTGGCGCTGCCGGCTATGGCCTGTTCGAGGGTGGCCTTATCCCCGATGATGCGGACGATGTCGTCATCGACTTCGACGCGATCCACGACAGACTGGATGTACGCCTTGCGGAACGGGATGTCGCCGGCGGTGACGTTCTCACGCATGAGGCGACCGAACCGCTCGATAGCTTCCGGCTCGAGGGCGGTTGGCGGAGTGGCTTGCGCTTTGATCCGCTCAAGCGCGACGTTCGCGCGATCGCGCTCAAGTTTGAGGGCGGCAATGCGCTCCTTCAGCAGGTCGTCGAGATCGGTCACGCCATCCTCGACCATCTTGTAGAGGCGCTTCAACCGGTCTTCGGCTTGGCTTGCCTCGGTCTGGAGGGTCGTGATCCGGGTGTCGACCTCCAGCGCGCGCTCGGCGCGCCCTGCCGCCAACCCAGTGAGCATGACCGTGAGCCGATCGGGCTGGAACAAGTGATCGACGAGATGGTCTGTGACGAGCGTGTCGAGCCGGTCCATCCGGATGGCTCTTCCTTTGCAAGCGCTCTTACCCATCCGGCCGTGAACGGAGCATGAGTAATAACGGTGGACCTGCCCCGACTTCGAGGTGCCGGTCCGCAGCGTCATCGCGCCCGAGCAGGTCGCGCATTTCGCGAGGCCGGTCAACAGGATCGGGCCAGTGACGACGCGCGGCGGCGTGGTCATCGGGGCGTTGACCTTCATCCGCGCCTGCACGGCATCGAATTCGTCGCGCGGGATGATGGTCGGCACCTCGACGACGATGTGCTCGCTCGCCGGCTTCTCGGTGAGGGTCTTGGCCTCGCGCTTATTGAAGATCCACTGGCCGATATAGACGGTGTTGATCAGGATTCCATGCACGGTCGCGACGCCGAAACGGGCCCCCTTGCGGGTCCGGTAGCCTCGCTCGTTCAGCCAGCAGGTGACCTGCTTGATGCCAAGCGGTCCGCCGGTCCCATCACCCGAACGATAGAGCTTGAAGATCTGCCGCACGGTCTCCGCTTCGACCGGATCTACAACGAGTTTCTTCTTGGCTCGGTTGCCACGCTTCTCGACTTCGGCGGTGGTGTAGCCGAGCGGAACCGGCGAACCGTTGTAGAAACCCTGACGTGCGTTTTCCTTCATTGCGCGCAGAACGTGCTTTGCGTTCTCCCGGCTCTGGTATTCGTCAAAAAGGGCGATCACCTGGCGCATCATCACCTGCGCCGGATCGTCGCCCAGTTCTTGGGTGATAGAAACGAGTCGCACGCCCGCCTTCGCGAGCTTGCGGATATACATCTCCAGGCCGAAGGAATCGCGAAAGAAGCGACTGAACGAATGTACCAGCACGATGTCGAAGGGTCGATCGTCGTCGGTGGCGCGTTCGATCATCTTCTGGAATTCCGGCCTGGCATCGTCGGTCGCCGAAGCGCCGGGCTCGACATATTCAGCGACGAGATTCCAACCCTTGCCAGCACAAAATTGTAGGATTGTGTTCCTCTGATCTGGTATCGACAGATCAGACTCGGCTTGCCGCCCGGTTGACACCCGAAAGTATCCGCACGCCCGGACAGGCCGGTCTTCCGAGACTGGGCTGTACGTCATCTTGCGCAGATACATGTTCATCACAAATCACCACTCAGAGACGCCCATATCAAAGCACATTACGCCAAAAAATCAATTAGTTGTTTGCGTTCATCGACAGATGGCAAGTCCTGAATGCGCGGCCCCGACAGCAGCGCGCCCGTCCAGATATTGGTCCGGAGCAGGCGTTACCGCGCGGTGGGATCAGCCGCGCTTCGCGCGGCCGTCGCCGAAAACCTGACACATGGCTTCGGCTTCGGCGAACTCCCTGCAGGGCACTGCGGTCATCTTGACCGCCACGGCGTGCATGGACTGACCGATCAGCATCAGCCGGCCGCGGCCCTTGATGATCATGCTGTCGACGCCGTTTGGGCAGCCCTCATCCTGCCAGACGCCCCAAACGATATCGTTCTCGCCGATGATCTCCGCCAGGGCGGCGGCATGGCTTTTGCTGCGCAGGATCAGGTCAGAGTTCGCGTTCGCCAGATCCACGAGGCGTTTCGAGTGCTGCTGATCATTCATGGCGACGTCCTTTCGGTTGGACTGGGAAAAGGGTTGGGCGGGTCATCGGGAGTGGGCTCTCGACGGCGCTGTTTGCTGTACGGAGTTAGGATGTCGTCGAGAAGGTGACCGAGGCGGGTCTCGATCACGTTGAGCTCGGCCTGCGTGACAGGCACCCGTTCAGGCCAATCGTCGACGACGATCGGCTCCGTCTCGCGCTCAGAGCCCATGGCCGCGCTCACGAGATCGGGATGCGAGATGGATCTGACTTCTCGCCTGTTCGCGGCCGGCTTCGATCACGGCTACAGTCGAGAGCTTGAGGTTGGACCGCGATAGGCGCTGACCAAGCCAGGCTCGGCGCTCCCGCGCCGAGAGCTCGACGTCGGTCACCTGTCGATCAAGAGGCCGTTCCGCGAGGACACGGCGATCGATCGCGCTAGTGTCGAGGACCAGAGACGTCTTTTCTCGCGCCCGGCTGGCCGCGACATAGATGTCATGACGATCGAACGCGGGATCGAGGAGGACGAATGCCCGATCGACGGTCAGGCCCTGACTCCCGTAGATCGAATTTGCATACGCCCAGCCGATCCGGGCGCGGCCCTTGTCGTCGGCCAGCGCAGCCGGATCAAAAGTAACGGTGCGGTCGCCTGTGACGGCCTTGATCTGCACTCTGCGCCCACTCGGCGCGGTCAGATCTTTGCACTCGCTTACCGAGGTGACAGTGCCGGTCGAGCCGTTGATGACGCCGAGCTCGTCGTTGCGGACGAGGAACCGGATGCTGTCCCCGATCGCGAGCGTGAGCTGATTCGCGTGACCGGACGGCGTGACCGCCGAGACCTCGATCTCGGGGCCGTGGATCAGCCCCTTTCGCTTGAGTCGGCTGCGAACCTCGCGCGAGATCGCCGCGACCTGCGCATTGGTCTTGGCCAGAAGCAGGGTCGTCGCGTTGGCACCGTCCTCCTGCGCGGCCTCCCACTCGTCGGCGATAGCCGTGATCGCGGCCTTCGCGCCTTTCGTCTCGACGAGCAGTCCCCGCTCGGCGAAGGCCTCGAGCGCGCGGCTGGCCTCGCCGGCGCCGAAATTCCGCACCGCGTCCCTGGCCCAAGCGTCGTGCTGGCGCACGATCGTCTCGACGCGGCCGGCTTCGACGGCGCGGCTGACGAGATCGAGGCCGGATCCGGCGCCGATCGCCTGAAGCTGGCCGCGGTCGCCGACGAGGATGAGCTTGGCCTGAGCCTTCTGAACCTCTGACAGGATCGCATGCATGTCGCGCGAGGAGAGCAAGCCAGCTTCATCGACGATGAGCACCGTTTTCCGGTCGAGAAGCTGGTGTCCTCGACGGCCTTTTTCGATCCAGCTTGCGGTTGCGCGCGCCTCGATGCCGAGGTCGTCCTGCAGCATGCGCGCGATGCGCCAGGCGGAGGCCGCGCCAAGGACCCGGTAGCCCGCTTCCTGATAGGCGGCCACCACCGGCGCGAGCGTCGTGGTCTTTCCGCTTCCCGGCGCCCCCTCGATCATCGCGATCGACTGAGTGCTTGTCGCCGCGATCGCGGCAGCTTGCTGTTCGGGGCTGAGGCCTGCAGCGTTGCATCGTAAGATCAAAGCGTCCCGCCCGATGCCCCTGCCGGTATGGGCGGCGAGGTCGCGCGCGATCGCGACGATCTGCTGCTCGATCGCGACCATCTCCGGGGTCGAGTATTGGGAAAATCCGATCGCATCGCGACCGATCTCGACGATCGCGCCGTCATGCAGCAGACGCTCGACCTCGGGGCGCACGCGCTCGGCCGGAAGTCCGGTGCCGACGAGTGCGGCCGCCACCGCGCGGAAGAGGTCTCGCCGCTCGAAGACGCTGCGGGTTTCGGTCAGCTCGCGGGGAAGGGCCGCGAGCCGCTCTGCCAGCAGCTGGTCTCCGAGCTCAAATTCGGGCTGGCGGCCCTGCTTGCGAAGGTTTTCGGCAAACGACTCGACGATGACGCCTTGGGCGGCAGCGGCCTCGGCCCAGAACTCTTCGCGCGAGAGCATGCCGGGCTCGCTCTTCGCCTCGCGCGTCGCCCTGGCGATCGCGGAGGCGAGCGCGGCGGCCGAACGGCTGGTCGTCTGGTGCTCGGCGAGCTCGTCTTCGATTTCTTTCCGGCGCGCGCTGAAATACCGGATCAGCTCATCGGGGACGCCAGCGATTTCGAAGGTGCCGTTGTACCCGATACGGTCGATGGCGAAGCCAAGCGCTTCCAGCTCATGCGCGAGCGCGGCATGCAATTGGCCACCGGCCGCCATTTTCCAATCCCGCAGAATTTTGGAATGGGTGGCTCCGATGGTCCCGTCCGCGCGCGTGGCGAGATTGAGGACGACGGCATGGGTGTGCAGATTCGGATCGCTGAAGACGCGTCCATCGGCGTGTTCAGCCGGGCGGCTTTCGCCGTGCTGGAACAAGGCAGCCGAGAGTGCGACGGGCTCGAGGATCAGGCCGCCCTTGCCGCGGCGGGCCCAGATCGCCTCGCGTTCCACGAGACCGAGAGCGGCGCGAACCGCGCGTTCCTGCGCGGCTTCGATGGCGGCTTTGAGATCTGGCCCAGCGAAAGCCCAGACCAGCGCAACGGAGCGCGGCGTACTGAAAGTGATGTCGAAAGCCGGCACGCGATCGGCCCGGCCGCACTGCGACAACAGGGTTTGGCCATCGACACCGAAACCGGCGTAGAGACGCTCGAACGCGACGCGCTCGACCTCGGCGCCGTCCTTCAGCCCGAAGTCACCGGCGGGCGCATACCAACGGCCGGCCGGCTCGACGGTGCCGAGATAGTACTCGGCACCGCGGACGTAATAGGAGCTGGCAGCAGCAGGATTCCAGGTTGCGACCAAAATGGCCTCCGATCAAAGGAGGCCTCTCAGTTAGCCGACGGCGCGCCGTCCTGCTTTGGGATTAACTCGCAAGAACGCGGCGCGGAGCATCTGCCACGACGTCATCTCAGGTGACGTCGTGGCAAGGTCGTGAATGACAACGTCCCGATCCGACACCGCCACGATCGTCTTGATCCATCGGGTGGCGCGTCTGTTACGGGTTGACCCAAGGCGCGGGCTCATGGCCAGGGCGGCGATCGGGCCATCCGGTCGCTGGAATATCGAGGATCGCCGGGTTGCCCAAACCGAGGATCATCGCCCGGACGATGGGCTGTCCTTTCTCCATCCGCACGCCGAGTTCGGTCCCCAAGCGATCTTCATCGAGGACGGGAGCAGTTTCGCGAACCTTGTCGCGTCTTTCGGGTCCATCAAATTCGATCGTGCGTTCCTTCAGCCAGCCTGTGACGCGGTCGGCGGTGTCACCGGAATCGAGTTGGTGCACGAGCTTGATGCGGAACCGCGCGAGTAGAACCTGACTCAGATTCTCGCCATAGAGTTCGATGAGATGCGCGATGTCCTGGACTGCGGCGATCGTCACGACGCCGAATTCTCGACCGACATTCAGCAGGTTCGGAAGCCGGCGCAGCCTGCCGCATTCGGGAAGCTCGTCGAGGCAGAGCGCGAGTTTCGTCGTAGGATTGCGCTCTCGTCCAGGACGCAATGACAGCCCGACCAAGCGGTCGATCAGGAATGCATTGAGCTGTTCGGTCAGCTCCGGGAATTCGCTGGATTTCTGCAAAACGAGCACACGCGGCAGATGACGGTCGCCATCGAGCCATCGCCGCAGGCTGAACCTGCGGTCCGCAGGCGCAGCGGCCCACGCCTCGGCCAGCGGATGCACGACGGTCAACGCCGCGATCCACAGCGTGATCAGGATCGACATGGTCGTGCGATTCTCTTCAGGATCCTCGCTCCCGAAAATCAGGCGGCTCGCACTCGCCGCACCGTGGCGGTCGAGAACGGCCTTGATGGTGGCGCCGGGCGCCAGCAGCGCATCCCTGAGCTCGAGCCAGCCCCAGCGGCCGTGCGTGTCGGTCCGCAGCGCCATCACCAGATCTGCCCAAACCGCGCGCGAGCCGTCGCCCCACATCGCTTCGCTCTCGGATCTCGCGACGGCATGGGCTGCGAATTCTCTCGCATGCTGCAGGTTCTGGATATCCTCGGCGATGTCGTGGACCCACGATCGGGCGTCATGGGGAGCCACGAGGATGAAATCGTCGAAGGGAAGCCCGGCCGTCAGATCGCCCTTTATATCGTGGATGAGGACATTATCGCCTCGAGCGATGAGTTGCTCGATCAGCGCGCGCAGCGTTGCCGATTTGCCCGCCCCTTGCGTCCCCAGTGCCATGACATTGTAGCCCTCGACGGACTGCGTCAGCTGGACATGCGGTACCAGCCAGAGGTTATGCTTGAGTGCGCGGCCCGTTTTGGCGATAAACCTGCGCAACGATGCGCGGGCGTCGGCGTCGAAGACCGGTCGCTGACCCTTTAGGGTTTTCGTCTGATCCCGCTTCGGCGTCGCCGACGCTATTGTCAGGAAGCTGAGCGCAGCGGCGCATAGCACCGCTGCCGCGACCGTGCTCAGCTGAAACCGCGCGTGCTGCGACTGCAAGATCAGGCCAATCCTATGGACGCTCCTGCCCGGCCGGCATTCCAGCCCCATCCAATCGGATACGTATAAAAGGCAGCCGTCGGCGGTGAGCAAAGACCCGATGAGCCGAACGACTCGCGTCACGTCCATTTCGACGACCCCAGATTCTCCGATAACCTGCGGAGGACGGATCTCGAACAGCAGCAGTCCAAGGATGAGCACGATCATGGCCGCTGTGGCCGCACCGACAACGGCGGGCCGATACGACCGGATTTCGACAAAAGGGTTCCCAGTAGTCATCGTGATGTCTCCGTGGTGGCTGGACGGCTGTCAGCCGAACGTCAGGCTCAGCAGAAAAGCGAAAAGCAGGATGACACCTCCGAAGCCGACGCCGGAGGCGATACCGGTGAGCCAGATCGACCGTTCGGGCCGGCGCAGGCTCGCCCATCCGGAAGCCGGCGATTGATCCGGCTGCAGGGTATCGGCCAGTCCGCCGAGGAAAGGCCTCTTGTCCCCAGCGGGGGAAATCTCGAGGGTCTTTAGGAAGTCTCCCCACGCGAGCGTGCTGAGAAAGCTCAGCCGGCGCGGATCGAACACCGCCGGATCCCGCTGGAATTCGTCGGCGAGACGCTGAACCAGGTCCAGTTCCCCCTCCCGCCGTTCGGTCGATGCGAGCTTGGCTGCCCGCTCGAAGTCTTCGCGCCGCTCAGCCATGCCCGCCTCCGCGCTTGCTCCAGGGCAGCACCCGGTCGAGTTCCTCGAAAACCGTCGCGGCCCAGCCGGCCACGTCGCCGCGCGCGATCTTCGCCTCGGGCCGCGGCAGGCCCGTAAGGCTCATGACCTTTTCCACCGGCATCTGCGCCACCTGAACGAGGCGGCACCGTGCGGCCTCGAAGGGCCTCCACGAGCCGGCTTCGATCGCCGGCATCCGCAGAACCGTCGCGCGCTCCTTGAGGGGCGTGAGCATCGTAAGATGCACATTGGCAGCGTCCGATGCGGGGTGGAGCTGGTCGAACGATCCGTCCCGCTCGTTCTCGACGAGCACGAGCTCCGCCTGCGGGATCCGGTCGAGCAGCAGGGTGGCCGTCTGGGCGGCCTGGCGCATGCCCTCGGCTTCGGCCACGTAAGGCACGATCAGCGTGGTCGTGATCTTCCAGTGGGCCAGGTCCTCAGCCAGGTCGACCAGGCCGGCCCAATGCGCGAAGCGGAAGGCCTGATTGGCGCCGGTGTCGATCAGCACGCTGGCGCCGCGTCCCGCCGCCTTTTCGATCAGGGTGTAGAGCGGCGTGAACGACCGGGCCTCGGCGGCGGGATCGCGCCGAGCGTCCTTCGCGACGGGCGCGATCGTCATGACGTTGCGTCCCAACGCATGAGCGAGCCGCTGCTGCACATCCACCTGCGCGACGCCGAGCGGGTAATTGTGGAGATAGGCGTGATCGGCGATCGCGAGCGCGGCCAGACTCTTGCCCTGGCCGCCTTTCTCGTTTGCGACGATCGTGAGGTGCGACGATGCTGTATCGCCGATGAGTTCGTGTTTCGAGCGGGTCATTTCGATCCTTTCTGTCGGGTCAAGCTGACGTCGACAGAAAGGATCGTGGCAGGGGTAGAACGTTGGAGCTTTGGAATTAACTCACGGAATCATCGGCTCGATCGTCTCGGTCGCGCCGGTCTCGAGGATGCGCGCGATCGTCCTGTTCCAGAAGCTCAGATCGTGGCAATTCAGCGCCGCATCCGCGAGGTACCAATCGCATCCGTCGGCCTCGGTCTCCGGCCGGCCCGATCCGTGAAGCTGGCTGATGAAAACCTGCAGCGACTGGATCAGGATCGCCGCCTGTCCCCGCGTCAGTGCGATGGCCTGTCCCTTTCTCAAGAGCCCGATCAACCGCCCAACCTCGCAAGCTTCGCGCATCGTCTCCATATTCCGGTTCACCTCGATGGGATTGAGATTCCCATCGATGGCAAGACGCATCAGTGTGGGAGCCGACTGCCGCGTCACGGTGCCATTAGTGACATCGAGACCATCGGCGAACTCCACGGGCCTGCCAGCGCGGACCGATGCCGACCAGCGCGCCATAGCGCCTTCATGCGCCTGCGCGCGCAGCTCATGATCGGCAAGATCTCGGACCTGATCGACGTGTTCCCGTTCGAGTGTTGCAGCGGTTTCCTCCAAGGCGGTAGGGTCATCATTAAAAGGTCCGATCCGATCGGCGATGCGGCCTTCCTCGGCCTTTGTGACGTCATTGGCTCGCTCGACGCCAAAAAACGTCAGCGCCAGTCGACGCCCACGATCGATCAAGCCGTCAAATCTGCGCATCTTGCCGGTCCCGTCAGGATCGTTCCCGCCCCGCCAGACAGCATTCTCAACGCGTTCTCTGGCGCGCTTCCCTGCGTCAGCAGCTGCGGCCCTGTTCTTTTCCGCGCTGCGGGCGAGCTCGATTGCAGTTTGAGCGGACACGATACGAAAAGTGTGGGCCGCCAGTGCCGTTTTGGCACTCTTCAGCCGCTCGGTGTCGTGGGGGCGATGCGCTCGATTTTCATCGCGCATCTCCACCTCGATCGGATTGATCACGATCGGCCGCCCTTGCATGAACGCCTGACGATGATCGTGATGAAGAAATGGCAGCAAATCAGGCACAACAGCCGCCGGCACCGCCACGGCAAGAATTGCTCCTACCGGCTGCGAACGCCCGAGCGCGGGTAACTCGGCCCAACCAGCTGAGTCCATAAGGTCAGGATCGAAAATTGCGAACGGGCGTCCGACAGCGCCGAGTTGCTCAAGCCGATCTCGGATCTCATTCACGACGTGATCGGCAGTATTTTTCGGTTGATTGCGCTTGACCATGATGACCTCAGACTCCGGAGGGCAAAGGAAGGAGCGGCCGGCGGCAGTCTCCGCAGGCCAATCGAACACCGGGCTTGGCCCAAGCGTTCAGCCCGCAGCCAGCGCAGCTGTAGCGGGACTTGCTAGCGGCTTTTTTGGCCCGCATCGCCTCGGTCGCATCGCCGCCCCTCTGGACATAGGCAACGAAGACACCCGATCGCAGCAACTCTTCGCAGGCGGAATCGAAAAGCCCGCCGGGCTCGACGAAGTGGGTGACCCGACGCCCCGTATGTCGTCCTCCGGGCTTGCCGGTATGCGAGGCGATCAGCCCGAGCTCACCCATCTTCGCCGCCCATTCGCGGTTGTGATAGCCGACCGTCGACGGCGTTCCGAAACGGTGCTGCCAGAGGTGGACCATTTCATGGACGAGCGTCGAGAGGATTGCCCGGTCGTCTCTGGCGGCGAACATGGCGGGATTGAGTGCGATTTCGTCAATGATTTCGGCCTGATCGCGCGATCCAAAGCGGTTCCCGTGAAAAAATCCGCGGGCGCCCTTCTTGCGCTGCATCGTGATCAGGCAGTTCGGAAGCGAGCCGGTGAAGAGCCGATCATTGAAAAAACGATACGCAACAACGAAATGCCCATACGCGAGAATTGTTGGATCATGCTCGGACGCGTTGCCAGAGTTTGCATCGTACGATGCGCTGTTGGTCGTCATCATATCGCCGGAGACGCGCTGGATCGCGCAGGACCGCAGATTTTCCGGTTTGTGGATGTCCATGATGGTGATGCCGTAGTTTTCGGGTTGGATCGTCATGCCACCATCGTGGCAAAGTGGACGCCGCCAAGCTTTGGAATTAACTCTCGACGTTCCCATCGACGCTCGAAAAAGCCATCTTCGTCGCAACATGGTTCGTCAGTTTCTAGACGGCATGCCTTATGCCCCGGACGTGCCCGCCGCATATTCAATGGCGACCGGATGGCCAGCAGCTCGCTCTTGCCGTCGCGGCGAAGTACGCTGTTTGGCGGACTTTCTCGCGCTATGCGGCACAATGCTCAGCCCCCGCCGATATGGCCGGGGCTGAGCATCAGGCTATCATTCAACGCAGCGCTTCGAACGCATTAGGACATGCGATTCGAGCAGAATGGTCTCGGCGGTCATGAGAAAGCCGAGGACGTCGCGGGCCCAGTTCCTTCCAGTCGTCTCGATCAGCGTTTCGAGCCCGTCTGGCCCGACGCGCAGCAGTCGAGCGTTCTGCTCATAGGGCCGGACGAAACTGTCCGCATACCAACGCGCCTGCGCCCAGGATGCGTCGCGGGCCACGATCAGCGCGCCGACGGGCAGCGCCACTTCCGTGCGCTTCTGCAGCTGGTCGCCGCTAAACGCGAAGCCATCCGTGCCGTTCGGATCGATCGCGGTCAGGCGCCGGCGCCAGAACTGGAGAGTTGTCTCGGCGCCACGGCGGCGGGACGGAGACATGCGCGCGATCTCGCTTTCCGCGCGTTGATGGTGGGAAAGCACGAATTCGTCGATTTCGGGGATCGTGACCTTGACGGTCACGGGTTGCACGTTCGTGTTCATGATGATTCGGTCCGTCATTGGTGGGAATTTTCGCGGCCGCAAAGCCGTCGCCGCTTGAGCGGCCTGCGGCGCGAGATCCGCGTGCGCATGCCCGAGGTATCCGGGTGGGCGGCTACGGCGGCACCCCACTGACTGCAACGGACGAGCACCTGCGCCCGGTCGGCCGACCGAGCGCACAGCCTGCCAAAGACAAGGCAAGCCGGGGCCAGAACGCCGCAGGCGGAAAAGCAACGGATACGGAGGGATGATCGGCGCGCGGCATAGCGGCCTCCCTAGGGAGGTTTCCGCTGCCGCCATGGAGCCCCGCCGGGCTCAAACGAGTGCCAGTGGCTCTCGACTCACAGTGCAGTCACGACCGGGTTGGTTTCCGGTCGCTGGTCTGGCCCGCGACGACCATTGTTGGCCGTTAGTTCCGGGGTTGCGATGCGGCTCCCGGCGCCGCCACGAACCCAGCGTCGAAGACGCCAGCATTCGAGTTGATGTTGCCTAAAGCACGGTCAGACGAGACAAGAATGATCTGGGTCGTCGGTCGCGTCAAGGGCTAACTATGACATGATTTCCTAGTGGTTAACGCAACCTTAAATCGAACGGAAATAAATCTATTATACAACCATCGTCGGCGCGTTGTACGCCTATCGTCGCCGAATACCTTGGAGATCTTTGCCGCCCCCCGATATCTCTATCCGGCTCCACCGCGGGACCTCGGTATTGGTGGTGGCGTCTTCATCTGGGACGTGTCGCGCGACACGATCCGGGCGGAGTGAGAGGGCGGCGCTGCGCTTCGTGACGGGTTTCAGGTCGAGAGAGGTTCCCGGCCGTCCGTCGCGGAGATCATCAAGATGGCTGCGAAGAAGATCACCCTGTCGCCCTCGCGCGACATCCCCTTCGACAAGCTCGTGCTGGCGAATGCCGAACGCTATGGCACCACTGCGGTGCTGCGCAAATCCGAGAAGGGGGGTATCCCTCTTGCCCGGCCCGGGGGCGCAAACGGCGCGGCCAGTGAACGTCACAGCCGGTTCTCCAACGCGTGCCGAGACTTGGCCGTATCTCCCCGATCCCGCCGTCGAGCGCTCCGAAGCGGCCTCTTCAATTGCCTGATCTGGCCGAAGGCCGGCTGACGCCTCGATCGCCTCAGGCGCAACAGCGGCGTCTAAACTTTCTTCCCCTGCCGGCTACGCCGTCATTCCTCGCGAGACAAGAAACT
The DNA here is from genome assembly GCF_040546595.1 of Bosea sp. OAE506. NCBI lineage: Bacteria > Pseudomonadati > Pseudomonadota > Alphaproteobacteria > Hyphomicrobiales > Alloboseaceae > Allobosea > Allobosea sp. OAE506. Next base: position 417,101 of record NZ_JBEPOB010000001.1, read on the forward strand.
TCCTCCTCTGCTGTCTTCGCCCCTGCGGGGGTGCGCCGGCGCTCGCCTTCGGCCAACCGATCGCCATCGAGGCCGCGACGGTGCGGCTCGAAGCAAAGATCGAGGAGAAACAACATGGCCACCATCGGCACCTTCAAGAAGACCGCCACCAACGAGTTCACCGGCGACATCGTCACCCTCAGTGTCCAGGCAAAGGGCGTCCGCATCGTCCCCGAACCGCGCAGCACAGGCGAGAACGCCCCCAGCCACCGCGTCTTCGTCGGACGCGCCGAGATCGGCGCCGCCTGGTCCAAGCGCTCCAACGAGGGCCGCGACTATCTCGGCCTGAAACTGGACGATCCGAGCTTCACCGGCCCGATCTACGCCAACCTCTTCGACGACGAGGACGAGAGCTACAGCCTGATCTGGTCCCGCCCCGCCCGTCGCAACGGCGAATGAGGCAACAGACGATGCCCTGCCCCGACGACACCGGGCGGGGCTTCGACATGGTTGCCGCAAACGAGCCGGCCGCAGATGCGCGCCCGGCTCGGGTTATTCCTCCCGCCTGAGGCGCGCGGCTCGTCTCATGTAGGCGAGCAGCGCATTGCCATCCGACTGCGCGTCAAGCTTCTCTGCAGCCGCTTCGCACACCGGCTGTTCAGTTAAAGCAGTAGCGGCGGCATCGGCTTGCTTGCCAGGCTTCCGCTGGCGTCCAACAGGCGCGAGCCTGGAATTCTTGCGCGGCGCGGGCGATCTGGCCGTCCTTTTCGAGGCTTCGGGCGAAATCGCACCGCGTGCTGGCGTATCGTCGGCCGCTTGGCGCTCCGCATACTGCTTTCGCCATACAAGCGACTGGACATGCGCCCGAGCCAGTGGCCTCCCATCGCCTCGGGCCGCTCCCGCCCGGAACAGCAAAGCGACGATGTCGCTCCATTCCAGGCCGCGGCGGCGGGCCTGCTCGAACCAGTCAAGATGAACGTCGATTACCCTGGCCAGTTTCAAGCGCTCCCCGGACGGCCCCTGCATATCGGCCGCGATAGCCTTTGCACCCTTTAGCAGATCCGCGTCGTTGATGCTCGATCGGTTCGCCATTCGCCTGCCTTAAGAACCCAGCCGATTCCTTTAGCCTATAACTCGTAAGATGCTCGCATACCTCAAATCAGATCGCATCAAAACAACTCATTCCAAATCAGAACAAATCAATTTAAATTAGCCACACCTGTGCATCCGTCGCGCTCAAGCGCGACGCGCGGACGCAGAACTCAATCAGTCCATCGGACAATTCATGCCCGCTGTTCGGCAACGCACGGATCAGACTTCACCGCCACAGCATCGAACTCCTCCTCCCGCTGGTCGTGTCCCATAGGATGGTGTAACTGAGAGTGGTCATGCGCGATTGCCGGTTGGGTTTGGTTGCGAGATCCAACCCTGAACCGAGAGATCCCCAAGGACCGACGATATGATCGACCTGCGCGGGCTGCTGGAAAAGAGCCTTGACGCTGACTTTCTGCGCGAGATGATCGCTTTGCTGCCCAGCGCCTGATGAAGCTGGAGGTCGGCGGCCTGACCGGCGCCGGCTTCGGCGAGAAAAGCCCGGAGCGTCTGGCGCAGCGCCACGGCTATCGCGACCGGGACTGGGAGACGCGCGCCGGCTCGGTTGAGCTGCGTATCCAAGCTGCGGAAGGGCAGCCACTTCCCAGGCTTCCTCAAGCTGCGTCGCATGGCCTAGAAGGCACTCACCGCCGTGATTCAAGAAGCCTGCATCCAGGCATCTCGACCCGTTCGGTCGACGACCTGGTCAAGGCAATGGGGATGAGCGGCATCTCTAAGAGCCAGGTCAGCAGTCTCTGCGAGGCGATGGACGAACGGGTGCAGGCTTTCCTCGATCGTCCCATCGAGGGCGACTGGCCCTCTCTCTGGATCGACTCGACCTATGTGAAGGTGCGCCAGGCCGGCCGGATCGTCTCGGTCGCGTTGATCCTGACCGTCGGCGTCAACAGCTGCGGAAAGCGCAAGGTGCTGGGCATGGATATCGGCCTCTCCGAGGCCGAGACCTTTTGGACGGCCTTCCTGCGCAAGCTGGCGCGGCGCGGCCTTGGCTGTGTCAAGCTTGTCGTCTCCGACGGCCATGAGGGTATCAAGGCGCTCGTTTCGAAGGTGCTGACCGCGACCTGGCAGCGCTGCCGGGTTCAATTCATGCGCAATGCCCTGGCTCATGCCGGCGGGAGCGGACGCCGTGTCGTCTCGGCCTCATCGCCACCACCTTCGCCCAGAACGATGCCGCAGCGGCCAGCCAGCAATGGCGCAGGGTCGCCGATCAGCTCCGACCGGCGGTTCCCAAGCTCGCCGCCCTGATGGATACAGCCGAGACCGATGTGCTCGCCTAAATAGCCTTTGGCACAGCATCGCGCCAGCTCCGCTCACCAACCCGCTGGAGCGCCTCAACCGCGAGATCAAGCGCCGGACCGAGGTCGTCGACATCTTCCCCAACGAGGCTGCCGTCACCCGCCTCGTCGGCGCGATCCTCCTCGAACAGAGCGATGAATGGGCTGTCCAGCGCGCCCGCTGAATTACGCTGGAAAGCATCGCGCCGATCAGCGATGATCCTATCGTCAGCATGCCAGCCGTGTTGGTCTGACCAGCCCGGTCAACGCTGGCATCGTTGTGGCACTCGGAAGCTACACCACCATCAGGGCCACAACCCTGAACTCCCCCATGCAACCACGGGTGCCCCAGCTGCTCAACCCTTTCGGGACGGGCTCTAAGTCGATTCAGACGTTTCGAATTTGGTAGCTGTCAGGACTGGAGAGGGCCGTGGGGCTGCAGCAGGCTCAGCCTAGCGTAGCTTCACAACGCAGCCGGCTTTAAGCCTGTGGTTCGCCAGATCGTCGACATTCAGGCGCCGTTGAAGTTCGATTGTCACGCCGCTCTTGATGCCCAGGATGGCGTTCGGGCGTCCTTTCGGCCTCCGTTGGACTCGCCGCTGCGACGGCGAACACCTGAACAGTGGGCGGCGTCCGGATAGTCACTACGAACTGGAATCCGCTCGACACAGGCACCTCATTAGTTCACGGCGTCTCTATCGACCAACGGGTCAACGGATCGTTCACGTCGATTTACGGAACCACTGCGCACAGAGCGGTCGTGGCGGCAAAGGTTGATCTAGATCAAACTCAGCGCGAGGGAATGAGGCCAAAGCGTGCGGCCCCAATTGGATCCTATACAGTGAACTATCTCCTCGCCATTCGTTCGACCGAAGATCACACAGCCGCAATCGAGCGACTATTTGTGCTTCTACCCTGTCTGCCCGGCAGCGAGGCGGATTCGGAGGCGCGACTCCTGCAACTCGCCGTTGCCCGATACGAGCGCGATGCCGCGCGCGCCGCTGCGCTTAAGCAGCGCGGCAAGCTCAACTGAAGTCATCCACCGCCACTTGGCGCGTGCCGCCCGCAGAGCAGACGCGGCACCATGCCCATTGCAGATTAGGCGTTCCTCTAGGACACTCCCCTGAGGAAGGAGCGCTGCATGCCGCTACTGTTGGAAAGCGTCGAAAGCCGCCACATTGCCCTAGCGCGCGCCAAAGAATTGACGAAGCGGCGCGAGGAGTTAACGAACGAGATTGCCGAGATCATGGAGGCGGTCGCCGCGTTCGACCGGAATTATCCTACCGGAGCTAAACAGCCGCTACTAAAGCCCGGCCGCGCGAAGCAGGGCTAGCGCAGCCACCGCCATGTATTCAGCCCCGGCCGCATCCCACCCATGGCATAGGCCATAGTCCGTCCGTGCCTGCCGGTGAGGCTGCAGCGGCGCCGCGCGCCACCTTCGGCAGCTAAAGGGGGCTGCAGTGTCCAATCGCTATGAAGGCTCCGCGAAGGAGAGTGCTGTCCTCCAAGCTCAAAGTGAAATCGCCAAATCTTGTCCGAGTGAAAACGGGGGGCTGTGACTGTTGAAGGAGAAAATTGCTATCATATTGTGACAGACGAGCAGATACTACCGAAATTACTGACAGATTCGTCTGTCGAAGCATTATAGCCAACGCGAGTTACCGGCCGCGATGCCGCGATTCTGAGCTTGTCAGATTGGTTTGGGCGCCTGGAGATGTATTTGTCTTGTTGAAATACGACCGTCTTCCATCGCTTCGCAGCCCTATCGGACTTAAACCCGGCGGCCTGATCTACTACACATAGCCATTGCTGCGGCCCGCCCTGCGCCTGAGCCCCACCAGCCCGAAGCCCCAAACGAGGCGCCGGCAGCGACCTTCGCCTTCGGCTGGCATGCCGCGCCAACAGCCCCGGTCCCGCTGCAGAAGCCGCACAGCGGCGCCGCAGCCGTGACCCTGCGTCACCCGGCCGCAGCAGCTACCATAGACCGCAACCCTGCGGCGGCGTAGGGGGGGCGGGCCTCAACCGGACATGCTCACAATGATTTCCGCGCATACTCCCTTTGCGATCACCAGCGAACAGCAAAAGATCGAGGCACTGGAGCATATCGAGCGCCTTTTGCGGCGCCTGTCTGAGACAGCGCAGGAGATAGAAGCGCTGATCACCGCTGTTCGCGTCTACGAGGGCCTTCCTCCGGCCGAGGTCGGTTAATCACCGGCGTGCTGCGTGCTGCTTAATGAGGCATTAACGCGATCCCTTGCCTGCGTGCGGTGCCCGTTACTAGGTAGAAAGAAAACCAGCGTCGCATGCTTGAGCAATGACGCTTGGTCATATAGGTCGCCCTCCTCGAATTGAGGGCTATCATGAACCACTTGTTCCCGACCCGACTCGATCTACGTATTTTCGCCGTGTGCTTCGTCGGCGTGCACGTCCCATTGTTGGCGTATGTCGCTTTCCATTTCGACGATATGAAGATCGACGTGGCTTTGCCGCTGCTGCTAGCAACGCTTGCCGGGACGGCTGGCACGCTTGCTGCGATCAACCATTTGCTGAGCCCTTTGAAAGCTGCAACCGCCGCGCTTCACGCCTATGCCGCCGACCGCGCAATCGCAGATTTGCCCTCCGCTGGGCGGGACCTGATTGGCGACCTTTGCGCCTCAATAAGCGTCGTAAGGGAGCGCAGCGAGGATCAGATTGCGCGACTGCATGCCGTCGCAACCAGCGATCCCCTAACCGGCCTGCCCAATCGCCGCGCCTTCACTGAATTTGTCGCCGACGCTGTTCGGACTCAGCCCTGCGCTGTTGCCATCGTGGACATCGACCACTTCAAATCGGTGAACGACACGCTCGGGCATGACGCTGGCGATACGGTGCTGCAGTTAGTTGCAAACCGCATCCAACAGGGCGTGAGGACCGGCGATTTCGTGGCGCGACTTGGTGGAGAGGAGTTTGCAATCCTCCTGCCGGGTGCGTCTCCCGATGCTGCTTTGCAGATTGTGGACAGGATTAGGTCGGACTTGGCGGCCACGTCACCGCTAACAATTCGCAATCGCCCGGTGACGTTCAGTGCTGGCCTCACCACGTTCTCGGCTGACGATCCATCAATCGATGTAGTCCTGAAGCGCGCCGACGTGGCGTTGTATGAGGCTAAGCACGCCGGGCGGAACCGCGTTTCCGTTGCTCTGGCAGCCTGATTCAGCCGCCCGGGCAGGAGTGGCGCTGGACGGTGTGCTTGGCATTGAACGCCCTGAACGCCTGCGGAAATGCCAAGGAACGCGGTTGCCCAATACTCAATGAATGCGCCGCAGCAGCGGCTGCAGCGATTCGTTACCGGCCAACTCATGCTCGATGCTGGGCCCGCAATGTGCCCTCAACGGCATGCGAGCTTGAGCGCGGCGACGAATAGTGGCCAGTGCCGTTGGTGCCCTTACAATTGATGGCATTGCGAAATTGCTGCCGCTGCGTCCATGGGGCAGCGGAGACGCTGACGCCAATCTCGTTGCCGGCCAACTCGATAACGCCTGTGAACCGCGTTGGCACCGTGATCGTGACCCAGAAGGTCAGAACTCTGCCCAGCCGGCGTCGCTGGCGCGGCTATTGGCGACCTTCTTGGCCGGGGCCGGAGCCGGACCAGCGCCCTGCGGCTTCGAGGTCACAGACCGGGGCGCCGTGCGCGGGGCCTGCTCCTTGGCAAAAGCGCCCTCGGCAAGCTGGCGCAGACGAGCGGGCTCGTTCGAGGTCAGAGCGTGATCGCTGGAGGCTCCGTCGAGCCCCGTCCTGAATCCAGCGACGAGGTCGTTGAGCTGTCCGATGCGGTTGGAGAGCGAGCCGGCTGAAGCCGCGCTCTGCTCGGCCATCGCGGCGTTCTGCTGGGTCATGTCGTCGAGATGCGCAACAGCCTGGCTCATCTCGTCGATGCCGTTGGCCTGTTCGCCGGAAGCCGCCGAGATATCGGCGATGGTGGCGGCGACCTTCTTCGAGGCGGAGAGGATCTGGCTGAGTTGCTCGCCCACCTGCCGCACCAGCTTCACGCCCTCCCCGACCTCGCTGTTGGAGGACGAGATCAGCGCCGAGATGTCCTTCGCCGCCTCGCTCGAGCGCTGCGCCAGCGTCCGGACTTCCGAGGCTACGACCGCGAAGCCTTTTCCGGCGTCACCCGCCCGCGCAGCTTCCACCGCCGCGTTGAGTGCGAGCAGGTTGGTCTGGAAGGCGATGTCGTCGATCACCCGGATGATGTCGGAAATCTTCGTCGAGGCGTCCTCGATCCGAGCCATGGCGTCGACCGCCTGACCGGCGATGGCTCCGCCGGCCTGGGCGGCTTCCATCGCCTCCGTGGCGATCGCCGCCGCCTGGCGCGAGGCCTGGGCCGAGGCCTTGACCGAAGCGGCGAGCTCTTCCGTGGTCGCAGCGGTTTCTTCCAGCGAGGAAGCCTGCTGCTCAGTGCGCAGTGAAAGATCGTCGGCGCCGACAGCAATTTCCTTGGCCGCTGTGTCGATCCCTTGTGCCGCGAACGCGACTTGGCCGACGAGGCCGGCCAAGGTGGCGACCAACTCGTTTACGCTCTGGCATAGCGGGACGCTTTTGGGGTTGATATCGTGAAGAGCCACTCTTTGAGTGAGATCCTGGGCCCTGGCTGCTTCGATCACGACAGATACTGCAGCCAGAGCTTTCTCGATTTCATCGCTCGCTTGGCTTGCGGTGATGTCAGTAGCGAACTTTACGACTTTTACGGGCGAGCCCATGGCGTCTAAAATCGGGTTATAGCTCGCCTGGATGTAAAAGACCTTGCCGCCCTTGCCGATGCGGCGGTAGCGGCCGTCGTCATATTCGCCGCGGCGCAGCTTCTCCCAGAACCGCGTATAGGCGGCGCCGGATCGCTCGTTCTCCTCCAAGAAAATGCGATGGTGACTACCTACGATTTCCTCCAGCGTATAGCCGGTCACCGCGAGAAAATTGGCATTGGCGTGCAAAATGATGCCGTTGAGGTCGAACTCGATCACCGCCTGGGCTTTATCGAGAGCGGCGAGCCGGCTCTCCATGTTCGCGATCTCGGTCTTGTGGGCTGTGATGTCGGTGGCGAACTTCACAACCTTGGTCACCTTACCGGCAGCATTCACGACGGGCGTGTAGACCGCCTGCAGCCAGAGACGCCTCTCGCCTTTGCCGACCCGCAAGAACTGCGCCTCGATCGCCTCGCCCGCGGCAAGACGCGACCAGAAGCGCTGATAATCGGCGCTCGCGCGTTCGCCGGATTCGACAAACATCGCATGATGCTGCCCCTCGATTTCGGACAGCCTGTAGCCGACCGTCTGGAGGAACAGGTCGTTCGCCCACAGGATCTTGCCCGAGGGCTCGAATTCAATCACCGCGTGGGTCCTCCTAAGAGCGGCCGCCTCTGCGACAAGCCGACTCAAGCTCATAAGTCCGCGAATGGACATCGTAAGGCACACCCGTCTTCGTTAGGTACCGGCCGCCGCGCTATCTACCCTAGCGTTAGGCCGCAATGAACCGTAGGGTTGCGCTCCTTAACTGAAGGTAAATTTACCGCCTTATCTCGCGCATGACTTATAGGAGCCCCCCTTATGACGATTTCGCATGTCATTTCTATTGGTTGCAACCAGGCAGTTATACTATTTTTGGTGCAAGGTCGAACCTCAAGGCCAGCGGCCCCAACAGGGCTCAAAACAGGTAAACATGCTTGTCATTTCGTTCCATGGACAGTGCCGCGCAATCCTCGTGCGCCGCATTGACGCTCACCTTACGCGGCCGCGCCGGGGCTGCTCGTGAGAAATGTCTCTCGTCCTGCGTCTTCCAGCCTCTCAACTCCACCTGAAACCGTGCCACTGCGCAAAGTTATCGATCTCACGCTGGAGCGCCGGGCTTCAGTCTCGCGACGATCGGTGAGCACGCCCAAACTGACGGCCGAGCATGTTGAAGCCCTCCACCCGGTCGACTACCAGTTCGCTATCAAGAGCGACATGCATTACCTAGGCCGTCGACTCATTACCGCGTAGCCAGATTCTGACGCATGCGAGCTTGAGGCTTGCGAGGAAGTTCTCCGCGAGCTTGTCGTAGCGTGTGGCGATGCGGCGGAACTGTTTGATCTTGTTGAAGAAGCGCTCGATCAGATTCCTGTCCCTGTAGAGGTGGCGGCTGAAGCAGATCGGGTCCTTCCGATTGCTCTTGGGCGGGATGTTGGCCCAGGCTCCGCGTTCGCCGACGAGCGCGCGCAAGGCGTTGGCGTCGTAGCCCTTGTCGGCCAACAGCATCGCGCCCGGAGCGAGGTGGCCCGTCAGCTCTGCGGCGCTGGCGATGTCACTGGCCTGGCCCGCCGTCAGCTTGAGCTGAATCGGGCGCCCCTGTGCATCGACGAGGGCGTGGATCTTTGTGGTGAGACCGCCTCGCGAGCGACCGAGACAACGATCTCGACCCCCCTTTTTCCGGTCGCACCCTGTTGGTGGACCCGTACGACCGAGGTGTCGATCATCTGGACGTCGCCATCGTAAGCCTTTGTGATCGCGTCCATCAGCCGATCCCAGACGCCGGCTTTGCGCCAGCGGTTGAAGCGATTGTAGATCGTCGTCGGTGGCCCATAGCGGGCAGGAACATCCGCCCAGGGCGCTCCCGACCGAAGCACCCAGAAGATACCGTTCAGGACGCGCCGATCATCGACTCGCGGCACGCCGCGCGGCTTGTTGGGAAGATGCGGCTCGATCGCCGCCCATTCGAAATCGCTGAGTTCGTAGCGGCCCATCGCCAAGCTCCTCTCTCGGAGCTTGATGATGTGGACGCCCCCGCCCAACGGCGGCGCTATGGTGCCGATCCGGCTGCCCAACCAGCGAGAGGAGCGTGCGCAATGATGATCAAGACGATTGGCTGGACCTGGCGAAGAGCATCTTTCAAGCGCACGGCGTCGATGAGAGAGGAGCGACGGTGCTGGTGAAGAAGCTGCATCGCAAGCAGATGCTGCCGTTCTTCTCGAAGCTTCCGCCGTGCTTGATCGGCGTGGAAGCGTGCGGAACGGCCCATCACTGGGCCTGGCCTGCTGCCGGTTTCGTGGACGCGCAGTTAAGCTAGTCCCACCTTCTTTTCGAACTCGGCCGGGCTGAGATAGCCGATGGTCGAGTGCCGGCGGATCGTGTTGTAGAACCTCTCGACGTAGTCGAACACATCTGCCCTGGCCGCGTCGCGCGTGCGGTAGACCTTGCCCCTGATCCGCTCGGTTTTCAGCGAGGAGAAGAAGCTCTCCATCGCGGCGTTGTCCCAGACGTTGCCGGACCGGCTCATCGAGCAGGTGACCCCGTTCTCGGCCAGCAGTTCCTGGAAGTGCTGGCTGGTGTATTGGCTGCCCTGATCCGAGTGGTGCAGCAGGGCGTCGGGCTTGCCACGGCGCCAGATCGCCATGATGAGCGCGTCGGTCACGAGCGCGGCCGTCATTTCGGCCTTCATCGACCAGCCGACGACGCGCCGCGAGAACAGGTCGATCACGGCAGCGACATAGAGCCAGCCCTCGGCCGTCGGGACATAGGTGAAGTCGGCGATCCAACGCTGGTTCGGCCGCGTCGCCGTGAACTGACGATCGAGAACATTTGGCGCGATGGCCGAGATCGGCCGCTCGCCGCAATCTTTCGGAAGGCCTCGCCGGCGGGGACGTGCCCGCAAGGCCTGAGCGCGCATCAGTCGTTCGATCTTGTGCAGACCGCAGGAGACGCCCTCCGCCAGGACATCGCGCCAGACGCGACGAGCGCCATAGGTTCGGTCGCTGGCCTTGAAGCTCGCATGGACCTTGGCGCCAACCACCTCGTCGTCCACGGAGCGCCGGCTCGGCGAGCGCGTCAGCCAGGCATGGAACCCGGAGCGGGAGACATCCAGCGCGTCGCAAAGCCATGCCACCGGCCAGATCGAACGGTGCCTCGCGATGAAAGCAAACCTCATATCGCTTCCCTCGCGAAGTAGGCCGCGGCCTTTTTTAGGATGTCGCGCTCCGCCTTGAGCTTGGTCACCTCACGCCGCAGCCGCTCGATCTCGAGCTGCTCGGGCTTCAACTGACCAGGTCCGGGAAAGGCCTGCGCCGGATCGGCGGCAAACTCCTTCACCCATTTGCGCAGCACATTCTCATGGACATCCAAGTCCCGAGCCGCCTGCGCGACGCTCACACCGCGATCCCTGATCAGGCGAACCGCCTCGATCTTGAACTCACGCCCAAATCGTCTTCGCTGCATCTGCCACCTCCGGCTTCATGAAACACCCAATCTCGGTGTCCACGAAACCGGCAGCACGCCACCCCGTTAATTTCCTGCCGTCACACTATCCGCCTCAAAAGGCGCACGCCAGGCTAGGGATCGATGATGTCGATTACCTAACGTTAAATTTTGCGTGCGCCTGTTGTTTACGTTGGCAATTGCCTTCGTCCGAGACCTCTCCATGGCTGATATAAACGACCTGCAGCAGCGCCTGCATTTCATGCAGTTGGACGCCAGCGCCTGCAAGCGGATAGCGGACGCGCAGTCGATCATTTGCGCGTCGCTTCCCGCAGCCCTTGATGCGTTTTACAGCCAGATGAGGCGGGTGCCTGAGACGGCGAGCTTCTTCAGCAGCGACCAGCAAATGGACGGCGCCAAGAACCGCCAGAACCTGCACTGGCAGCGGATCGCGAAAGGACATTTTGACGCGGATTATGTCAGCGCCGTCACCAAAGTGGGAACCATCCATGCTCGGATTGGGCTCTCTCCACAGTGGTATATAGGCGGTTACGCTTTGATCCTGGAGAAATTGCTAGGAGACATCGTAAAGGCACGCTGGCCCAAAGGGATATTCAGCGGCCGGGCCGGGAATGCCGAAGATCACGCAGCCGAGATCGGGGCAGTCGTGAAAGCGGCGTTGCTCGACATGGACTACGCCATCTCGGTCTACCTCGAGGCATCTGAAGCGGCGCGCCTCAAGGCAGAGGCCGAGGCCAAGGCCGTTGAGGCCGAATTGGCTTTTGAACGAGACAAGGCCGTTGGCTACGTGACTGAAGCCATGGTGGCCCTGTCGAACAACGACCTGACGTACCGGATGTCGGAAGACATGCCCCGCGAGTACCGATCGATCGCCGAGCATTTCAACGAGGCGATGGAAAAGCTGAGTGCGATGGTTTCAACCATCAAGGCCACTTCAGCCAGTATCGCGGCCGCTTCAAACGAGATCCAGAGCGGGGCTGGAGATCTGTCGTCACGGACTGAGCAGCAGGCATCCGCCCTCGAGGAAACCGCTGCCACCACCGAACAACTGGCAGCATCCGTCAAAACGTCTGCGCAAGCCTCCCGCCAGTCGGTGGATCTTGCCAGCGAGGCCGCAACCGTAGCCCAGCGCGGGGGCTCCATCGTAGCAACCGCGATATGTGCCATGGAGCGGATCGAGGAGGCCTCCAAACAGATTTCCGACATAACGACCGTAATCGACGGGATTGCTTTCCAGACCAACCTGCTGGCTCTGAACGCGGCTGTCGAGGCTGCGCGGGCCGGAGATGCCGGCCGCGGATTTGCCGTGGTGGCAGCCGAAGTGCGGGCTCTGGCCCAGCGATCGGCCGACGCTGCGAAGGACATCACTGGGCTGATCGCCTCCTCAGACATTCAGGTCACCGAAGGCGTAAAGTTGGTCCGGTTGGCCGGCGATTCCTTGCAGGAGATCGTCGATGCGTCGGGGAAGGTGTCAGCGCGCGTCAATGAGATCTCCGCTGCCTCAGCAGAGCAGGCGAACGGCATCGACGAGATGAGTCAGACCGTCAGCCATATGGACGAGATCACCCAGCAGAACGCAGCTTTGGCCGAGCAAAGCGCCGCGTCTGCAAAGGCGTTGGGAGATCAAATCTTGACGCTTAATGAGCTGATCGCTCGATTTAAGACCAAAATTCAGTCTTCGTCAGGCTCTTCCTCCCGTGATTTTGCGGAGCATGCAGGCCGCATTGTCCCTTTGCATACTCAAACTTCCCGGCCGAGGCCGCGGGCGGTAGTTTCTGCCTCGGGGTGGGATGAATACTAGAGCTGACTGGGACGTCATTTTGCCCCGACGTTTCCAAGCTCATCCCTACCGGATTGTTAACCCAATCGTGCTCAAGCGCTCGGCTCAAACCCGTCCAGAGCCGTCCCAGGAGTCCATGGCGTCATGACGCAGGTGGCTGATATTGAGAGGCTGCGCGCATTGCAGCGCACCGGCCTCCTGGATAGCGCCCGGGATCCAGCGTTCGATAATTTGACACGGCTTGCCAAGGATATGCTCGGTGTGCCGGTGGCGCTGATCTCGCTGGTGGACGCCGACCGCCAGTGGTTCAAGAGCGCGGAGGGGTTGCCGGAACCATGGGCAAGCCGCAGGGAAACGCCGCTCAGTCACTCGTTCTGCAAGCATGTGGTCGAAAGCGGCAAGCCATTCACTGTCGAGGAGGCTGTGAGCCACCCTCTTGTGAAAGACAATATGGCAATTCCCGATATCGGCGTTCAAGCTTACCTTGGGATGCCCCTGGTGCTGCCGGGAGGGGTAGTCATAGGGTCACTCTGTGCAATCGACTCAAAGCCGCGCCAATGGACTGAGGACGATCACACCTTGCTGCGCGAGCTGGCCCGCTGCGTAATGGCCGAGGTGGTTATCCGGGATCGATCGAATGACGCCAGGACGATTCAAGGTTGGTTGATCGGTTGGAGCAGGCCTCTAGCCGCCCTGCTTTCAGTTGTGGCTTTCGCGGTGTGCGCCGCACGCGTACAGATGGAACCGCTGACCTGGTTTGCGGCCTTCTTGGCCGGGACGGGGGTTATGCTAAGCTATCAGCCGAGACGATTTCCGGTTAGCACTGTAACAGGTTTGACGATCGCAACTGTCGTTGCATCCTCCATCATGATGCTGGCAGCGGCGTTACCTTCTCCATTGTTGCCGATCCTGCTGCCATCCATGGTAACCTTCACGGTGCTATGGCTTATTCTGTGGCTCAATTTAGCGGTTCTTGTCGGTGGAGCCGCTTTGGCGATCATCGCATCAACATTTGCGCCGGGGGTCGAGGTCGATCACCTTCCAGACCTGTTCGTCACAATGATCCCGGTGCTTGCTCTCGCCAGCTTCCTAGCTCATCTCCTCGAAAAAGCTCTTCGTGCTCACGAGGCAACCGCAGACGCCGCCGCTTCCTCACGCCTGGCCATCGAAACCCTCACAATGCGCGAGGTAAGCAGCCGCGCTGGGCAGGAGCGACGGCGTGTCATGCTAGAGCAATCCGTCGACCAGCTTCGCTTGTCGATTGGAGAAATCGTGGCCGGCCTCGAACAACGAAACGCCCAGGTGCAGGAGGCAGCTGAGCATGTGGCAGCTCTAACCCGATCGGCAAGCTCCAATGTAGCTGTGGCATCCGAAAACACGACAAACTCCGTGTCCAAAATGCGAACGATCGCGCGCGCCGCAGATGATCTGTTCCGTTCGGTTCAGGACGTTGGAACCTGCTCTGATCATTCCGTTAGCATCACGGAGAAACTGGCTCAGGAGTTTCAACGAGCACGATCGACGGTCGAGAGCCTGGCCCATCGTACCAATGCCGTTACGGCGGTTGTTGACATTATCGGCGACCTGACACGGCAGACCAACCTGCTGGCGCTCAATGCAACCATTGAAGCCGCTCGCGCGGGGCACTCAGGAAAGGGATTTGCAGTTGTAGCCTCTGAAGTGAAGTCACTAGCCACGCAAACGGCGACGGCAGCAGACACAATCGGGCGCCAGATCGCGGACGTTCAGAGCAGCGTGAGTCAGGTCGTTTCCATGATCGCGGCTGTGGCAGACCGGATGACTGGGGTCGCTCGCGACAGCGAGGCCGTCACTAAAGCTGTCTCAGAACAAATCGCCGCAACGTCGGTTATCCACCGCAGCATCAATGAGATGGAAGCGCTCAACCTCCGGACTGCTCACGATATGGCTGCCATAGCAGATGCATCCGGCCAGGTGCTGGAAGGCACAGCCCGTATAGCTGAAACAACTAATGAGTTGATCGGTCAGAACAGGCGGATTACTGCTAGATTGGACACTTTCGCAGCAGCTGCTGTATCGAGCACTTACAGCCCAATCTGAATATGTGATGCGCCCATGTGCCAATCCCGCCTCGGCTAAGAGGGAAAGCGCAAAGGCGGTACGGGCCTGATGCGGAGTGCAGGAATTATAGAGCTGGCTCGGTTTGCCTGAATAGTTTGTGGGGTGTCGCTAAGTGGATTTCGGCCCTGGTTATGCCGCAACCGGGATTGGCTGCGGCGGGTTGAAGTAGGCGTGATCGAGCGTCTGCCGTCCCAGGCTCTGGTGAGGTCTACGGCCGTTGTAGAAGGCGAGATATCGGCCGATCGAGGCGCGCGCGTCGGACACGCTGGCGTAGGCGCGCAGGTAGACCTCCTCGTATTTGACCGATTTTCAGATGCGCTCGACGTAGACATTGTCGCGCCAGGCGCCCTTGCCATCCATGCTGATCCTGATGCCCGCGCCGATCAACAAGGTGGTGAACTCGCGGCTGGTTGAACCGCCCCGGGTTTGTCGGAGGCCCCAACTCCTGAGAGGATGGGGCTATGACGAGCAGGACGACGAACAAGTTCTCGCCTGAGGTGCGCGCCCGCGCGGTGCGGATGGTGCTGGATCACGAGGCCGAGCATCCTTCGCGCTGGGCGGCGATCATGTCGATCGCCGGCAAGATCGGCTGCACGGCGCAGACGCTGAACGAGTGGGTGAAGAAGGCTGAGGTCGACAGCGGCCGCAAGCCTGGGCTGACGGCGGACATGGCGGCCAAGCTCAAGGCTCTCGAACGCGAGAACCGCGAGTTGCGGCAGGCGAACGAGATCCTGCGTAAGGCGTCGGCGTATTTTGCCCAGGCGGAGCTCGACCGCCGACACCGGTCATGATCGGCTTTATCGACGATCACCGCGGGGCCTATGGGGTCGAGCCGATCTGCAAGGTCCTGCCGATCGCCCCGTCAACCTACCATGAGCATGTCGCCAAGCGGATCGATCCGGGGAAGCAGACGGCTCGGGCGAAGCGGGACCTTGAGCTGAAGCCTCAGATCCAGCGCGTGTTCGGCGAGAACTTCGAAGTCTATGGCGCGCGCAAGGTCTGGCGACAGATGTTGCGCGAGGGGTTCGACGTGGCCCGCTGCACGGTCGAGCGCCTGATGACCGACCTTGGTCTGCAAGGTGTCATTCGCGGCAAGCCGATCCGCACGACTGTCCAGGACAAGGCCGCGCCATGCCCGCTGGATCATGTCAACCGGGGTGTTCCACGCGCCGGCGCCCAACATGCTGTGGGTCTCGGGCTTTACCTACGTCTCGACCTGGTCGGCTTCGTCTACGTTGCCTTCGTCATCGACGCTTATGCGCGGCGGATCGTCGGGTGGCGGGTGAGCCGGACGGCTCATGCCAGATTCGTGCTCGATGCGCTGGAGCAGGCTCTTCACGAACGTCGTCCCGTTCATCGAGGCGGCCTGGTGCACCACAGCGACCGTGGCTCCCAGTACGTGAGCATCCGCTATACCGAGCGCCTGGCCGAAGCGGGCGTCGAGCCCTCCGTCGGCAGTGTTGGCGATAGCTATGACAACGCCCTCGCCGAGACGATCAACGGGCTCTACAAAGCCGAGCTGATCCATCGGCGCGGGCCGTGGCGATCCTTCGAAGCCGTGGAGTTCGCGACGCTGACCTGGGTCGACTGGTTCAACAATCGCCGGCTGCTGGAGCCCATAGGCAACATTCCGCCGACCGAAGCCGAGGAACGCTATTACGCGATGCTGGACAAACCAGCCATCGCCGCATGACTCAAACCAAACGGCCTCCGGCGAACCCGGGGCGGTTTAGGTGAACTGCGAGCCCTGGTCCGTGTTGAAGATCTCGGGCTTGCCGAAGTGCGCCATCACCTCCTCGATGGTCTCGATGCAGAAGGCGACGTCCATCGTGATCGAGAGCCGCCAGGCCAGAACCTTGCGGCTGAACCAGTCGACGACGGCCGTCAGGTAGTCGAAGCCCCGGGCCATCGGGATGTAGGTGATGTCCATCGCCCAGACCTAATTGGGCCGCGTCACCGACAGCTTGCGCAGCAGGTAGGGGAAGATCTTGTGCCCCGGCGCCGGCTTCGAGGTACTCGGTCGGTGATAGCGCCTCGATGCCCATGCGCTTCATCAGCGTGGCGACGTGAAGACGCCCAGCCCTATGGCCATCGGCCCCGAGAAGCCCCTGCAGCATACGGCTGCCGGCGAAAGGGTACTCCAAGTGTAGCGCGTCGATCGCTTGCATCAGCGCAAGATCGGCGGCACGAGCAGCGCGGGGCAGATAGTAGACGCTGCCCCGGCTGATCCCGAGCATCTTCGCCTGCCGGATTAGTGGCAGATCATGTGCGCGGTCGATCATCGCTTTGCGCTCAGAAGGCCGGCCTTGCCGGGCGCGCCGGACATAAAGTCATTCTCCATCGCCAGCTCCCCGATCTTCGCATGCAGTGTCTCCACGTCGATAGCTGGTGCGGTGGTCTCGGACTTGGCTTCGGAGCCAAAGACGCCGGCAGTCCCTTCAAGAAGCTCGCTACGCCACTGCGTAATCTGGTTCGGGCGGACGTCGAACTGCTGCGCCATATCCGCCAGCGTCTTCTCGCCCTTGATCGCCGCCAACGCGACCTTCGCCTTGAAAGCCGGACTGTGGTTCCGGCCGAGTCTCATGATATCCGCTCCTGTTCACGGCAATCATGCCGCGTTCAGGCCGAAAATCCACTTGCGCACGCCGTTCAATTTTCCTGAGCCAGCTCTTTATAGCGGTATCTCAAAGAGATAAGTGTTCTTAGTTTTATCCTGAATGGCGCGCCATTTCCTCCCGTCTTCTTAGATTCGCCCTTCCTCGGCCCTGCTCAGCGGGCGGGTCTCATGCGGCGCGTTCCAGCGACAGAGGCGTGGCGCCGTCCATTCGGCCGATCGCTGCCAGCAAGGGGGCGAGTTCGTTGGCCGACATCTGCTCGAAGGGCAGGTTGACGAGGGCTGTGACGCGCGCCGTCAGGTGGCGGTAGCTCTGCAGGAAGGCCGCCCGCTGGGCCGCGGCCGGGCCGCCAGCGGCGGCCGGATCGTCGAGCCCCCAATGCACCTGCAGCGGCGCCCCCGGAAAGATCGGGCATGGACCTTCGGCCGCGCCGTCGCAGACGGTGACGACGAGGTCGAGCGGCAAGGTCTGGGGCCCCAGGAACGCGTCCCATGATTTCGAGTACATCGCGGTGACGTCGTAGCCGAGTTCCTGCAACAGCCCCAGCGCGGCCGGGTGAGGCGCCTCCTGCGGGCGGCTGCCGGCGGAGAAGGCCTCGATCCGTCCGAGGCCCTCCCGGTTCAGGACCGCTTCGGCCATGACGGAGCGCGCCGAGTTGCCCGTGCAGACGACGAGCACGCGCCAAGGGCGCTGGCTGTCGACCCGGTCCCGCCGTGCCGGAATCGCTGCCGCCCCGGACGGGTCTCGCGTGCCGCAGGCATCCGTCAGGAAGGCGAGCAGCGCCTCGGCCCGACCGGCCTGGGCGGCAAAGATGATGTGGCGCCCCTCGCGCCGGGAGGCCAGCAGCCCGACCTGCTCCAGCGCCGCGAGATGGGACGACAAGGTGTTGTGCGCGACGGCGAGCAGACGGCCGATGTCGCCCGCGGCCAGCCCATGCGGGCGGTAGCGCATCAGGAGCCGGACGATCTCCAACCGCGTCGGCTGCGCCAGCGCGCCGAGCAGCGCGACCGCCTCCGTCGATTCCAGCCTGTCCGTCTGCGCTGGCCTCACCCGGCATCGTCCTTGTGCGATGGAGCAGGCGCCGTTCCTGCCGGTCATCCCGGCATGGCAGCGTCCGCTCTGAATCTGACCGCCAGAACCATCAAGCGGAAATATGTCGACGTCAACCGACATATTGACATATTCCTGTTATCCACGCGATGCACCGTCCGGGCGAGAGATGGGGAGCGGGATCATGCGGGTCGGCATCAACGGCATGGGACGAATCGGGCGGCTGGCGCTGCGGGCGGCCCTAGGCGCAGCCGACCGGCAGGGCGACGATCCGCGCGCCGGCAACCGGCTCGACATCGTCCATCTCAACGAGATCAAGGGCGGCGCCGCCGTGACCGCCCATCTGCTCGAATTCGACAGCATGCAGGGGCGCTGGCGCGGCAGCATCGCGAGCGCAGGCGACGATGCCATCACGATCGGCGAGCGCAGCTTAAGCTTCTCGGCGGCGGGCGAGCCTGGCGAGATTCCCTGGGGCGATCTCGGCGTCGATGTGGTGCTCGAATGCACGGGCAAGTTCCTGACGCCCGCGACGCTGGAGGGGCATCTCAAGCGCGGTGCCAAGCGCGTCATCGTCGCCGCCCCCGTGAAGGACGCGTCCGTCCTCAACGTCGTCGTCGGCGTCAACGAATATCTCTACGACCCGGCGCGCCACCCGATCGTCACCGCCGCTTCGTGCACGACGAACTGCCTCGCCCCGTTGGTGAAGGTCGTGCACGAGAACCTGCGCATCCGGCACGGGCAGATCACCACGATCCATGACCCGACCAACACCAATGTCGTGGTCGATGCGCCCCACAAGGATCTGCGCCGCGCCCGCTCGGCCATGCTCTCGCTGCAACCGACGACGACCGGCAGCGCCACGGCGATCGCGCTGATCTATCCCGAGCTGAAGGGCAAGCTCGACGGCCACGCCGTGCGCGCGCCCGTCCTCAACGCCTCGCTGACCGACTGCGTCTTCGAGCTCGAGCGGCCGACGACCGCCGCCGAGGTCAACGCCCTGTTCGAGGCGGCGGCGCGCGGACCGCTCGCCGGCATCCTCGGCTTCGAGCCGAGGCCGCTGGTCTCGATCGATTATCAGCGCGATACGCGCTCGGCCATCGTAGACGGGCTCTCGACGCTGGTCACCGACGGCACGATGCTGAAGGTCTATGCCTGGTACGACAACGAGATGGGCTATGCCTGCCGCATGGTCGATCTCGCCTGCCATCTCGAACAGGTCGGGATCTGATCGGGTGACGGCAGGAGCCCGCCACTACGCCATCGTCACCGCCGCGTATTGGGGCTTCACCCTGACCGACGGCGCGCTGCGCATGCTCGTGCTGCTGCACTTCTTCCGGCTCGGCTATTCGCCCTTCACGCTCGCCTTCCTGTTCCTGCTCTATGAGGCGGCCGGCATCGCCGCCAATCTGATCGGGGGCTGGCTCGCCGCCCGATACGGCATCACCCGCATGCTCGCGATCGGGCTGACCACGCAAATCACGGGCTTCCTGCTGCTGTCAGGGCTGTCGCCGGACTGGACGGCCGCGGCCTCCGTCGCCTGGGTGGTGATGGCGCAAGGGGTCTGCGGCGTCGCGAAGGACCTGACCAAGACGGCCTCGAAATCGGCGATCAAAATCGCCGAGGCCGCCGCCCGCACCGAAGATGCGCAGGGCCGGCTGTTCCGCTGGGTCGCGTGGTTCACCGGCTCCAAGAACGCGATGAAGGGCGTCGGCTTCTTCCTCGGCGGGCTCCTGCTGGAGTCGCTGGGCTTCCGCGGCGCGCTCTGGGCGATGGCGGCGATGCTGGCTGTGATCCTGCTGGGCGTCCCGACCTCCCTGCCGGCGATGATGGGCAAGGCCAAGGCGAGCAAATCCGCCCGCGAACTCTTCGCCAAGAACCGCGCCGTCAACCTGCTCGCGCTGGCGCGCGTCGCGCTGTTCGGGGCTCGCGATATCTGGTTCGTCGTCGGCGTGCCGGTGTTTCTCTACGCCTCGGGCTGGACCTTCACGATGGTCGGCACCTTCCTGGCGGTCTGGACGATCGGCTACGGCCTCGTCCAGGCGGCGGCGCCGGCGTTCATCGCCCGCAGCCCCGACGGGCTGTCGTCGGAGGTGCCGGCGGCGCGGCTCTGGTCGGCGGCGCTGGCGGCGATCCCCTTTGCGCTCGCCGTGTTGCTGGCGAGCGGAGTGGGCTTTCGCCCCGATCTCGTGCTGGTCGCGGGGCTGGGTCTGTTCGGCTTCGCCTTCGCGGTCAACTCCTCGCTCCACTCCTATCTGATCCTGGCCTATGCCGGCTCGGAGAAATCGGCCGAGGATGTCGGCTTCTACTATGCCGCCAACGCGCTCGGGCGCTTCCTCGGGACCCTGCTCTCGGGCCTGCTCTACCAGTGGGGCGGCCTCCAGGCCTGCCTCGTGGGCTCCGGCCTGATGCTGGTCCTGTGCTGTGCCGCCACTCTGGTACTGCCGACGCAGGCGACATCGCCGCAGCGGGGGTGACCACGCCGCTCAAGAGCGCTTCGCGACCCGCCGCTCCGGGGCGGGAGGGGACGCAAGGGCAGTTTTTATAGTTCCTTACGGAACCAGTTTGAAACAGTTTGGTAACCTGAATCGCCAAGGGTCCCGCTCCTGAGACGCAAGGGGCGAAAGGCCTGTCATGAATTTCTTCAATAAAAGCTCGACCCAGTCCCGGGCCGAAGCCTCCTCGATCCGGCGCTGGCAAGCGGTGATTGAATTCGATCTCGATGGAAACATCCTGGAAGCGAACGATCTGTTTCTGAAGACTGTCGGCTATGATCGCTCAGAGGTCGTCGGCAAGCATCATTCCATTTTTGTACCCCTCGAAGAGCGTTCGTCGAAGACTTACCAGGGTTTCTGGCGCGATCTCCGCAATGGCAAGGCCTTCCAGGCGGAATTCGCCCGCGTGACCAAGACCGGCGCCCGGATCTGGCTGCAGGCGACCTATACCCCCATCTGCGGAACCGATGGCAGCAAGCCCTTCAAGGTGATCAAATACGCCACCGACATCACGGCCATGAAGGCGGTGGTGTCGAACGCCGAAGGCGAGCTCGCGGCGATCCGCAAGGCGCAAGCCGTGATCGAGTTCGACCTCGACGGCACCATCCTTGACGCCAACGAGAACTTCCTGAAAGCGCTCGGCTATACGCTTGGCGAGATCCAGGGCCGCCCTCACGCCATGTTCCTCGATCAGGCGGAGCGCAACAGCGAGGGCTATCGCCGGTTCTGGGCCAAGCTCGCCCGCGGCGAGCACGATGAGAACCAGTATCTGCGGATCGGCAAGGGCGGGCGCCAGGTCTGGATCCAGGCGAGCTACAACCCGATCCTCGATCCCTTCGGCAAACCCTACAAGGTCGTGAAATACGCCAGCGATATCACCGCGTCGAAGCGGACCGCGGAGGCGCTGGCGGGCGCCGTCGCTGAGACCGGCGCGGTGATTGCCGCGACACAGGGCAACGACCTGACGCAGCGCGTGCCCCTGGAGGGCAAGAGCGGCTCGATCTTCGAGCTGTGCGGCGGCATCAACAAGCTGCTCGACAGCTTCACCAACGTCATCCATAGCGTCGGCGCGATCTCGGCGCGGATCACTACCGGCTCGCGTCGCATCGGGACCGACAGCCAGGATCTCGCCCAGCGCACCGAGGAGCAGGCCGCCTCGCTCGAGGAGACGGCGGCGACCACCGAACAACTCGCGGCTTCGGTGAAGCAGAGCTTCGAGCGTGCCACGGAGGCCGCTGGTCTCGGTGCCGCCGCCAACGACATCGCCCATCGCGGCGGCTCGATCGTCAACGAGGCCGTCATCGCGATGGAGCGCATCGAGAAGGCGTCCGGAGACATTGGCGACATCATCCGTGTCATCGACGACATCGCCTTCCAGACCAATCTTCTCGCCCTCAATGCGGCGGTGGAGGCGGCCCGCGCGGGCGATGCCGGCAAGGGCTTCGCGGTCGTCGCCTCCGAGGTGCGCACCCTCGCCCAGCGTTCGGGCGAGGCCGCCAAGGACATCTCCGGGCTCATCCTGAACTCGACGACCCAGGTCGCCAGCGGCGTCAAGCTGGTGAAGCAGGCGGGCTCAGCCCTAGCCGAGATCGTCGATTCCTCGATCAGCGTCTCCGCCTCGCTCGACGAGATCAAGAGCGCCTCGCGCGAGCAGGCCAGCGGCATCGAGGAGGTGGCCCGGGTCGTGGCGCATATGGACGAGATGACCCAGCGCAATTCCTCGGTCGCCGACCAGAGCGCGCAGGTGGCGGCGGAGTTGCAGCAGGCCACCGAGGCGCTGCAGGCCCTGGTCGAGACCTTCCGGATCCGGAGCGAGCGACCGGGCGCGTCGCTCCTGACGAGGCAGGCAACGCGGGCCGCCTGACCCTCCGCGCCGGGGCTTCCAACCCGATCCGTCCCGCCTGGCGCCTCGCGGCCGCCCTGCGGGACGGGCTGTTTTTGGGGGGAGCCTTCGCCGCAATGGGGGCGGGCGCCGCCAGCGGCATGCTCAAATTCCGTTCATCGGACCAAAATTGTATCCATTTTGGTGGTGAGCGAGATTGCACACTAGGTGCCGCCGCACGCCCGCTTTCGCACGCTACAAACCCCGCGCGATCGTCATGCGGTCGGCTACGACGCAGCCAAATCGGCGTAGAAGCCGCCGATCCCCAGGCGAATTGAACAGCCAGTCGCCATTCGATGGATGCAATCGCACGGGAGAGGCTCCGAGAAGGCGCGTAAATGGCCAGTTTTCCTGGATCGCACACCGCCTGACCCGGCTGTATTGCATACAATCTTCCAGGATTGGCACGGGCATTGCAGAGGCTTTGGCAGCTTTGTCGCGCAGCGCTGTCAGCGCCCATCCCGGAGGTCACCATGCGGTTCCCGGTTTCGATGCCAAGCTCCAGGCCCCGCCTCCACCATTGTCTCCGGGCAGCCATCGGGGGCGTCGCCCTCGGGATGGCTGCGCTGACGGGATCGTCCGGGCCGGCGCTCGCCCAGGAGAAGGTCCTGCGCGTCGCGATGACCGCCGGCGACATTCCCGACTGGACGGGCCATCCCGATCAAGGCGCAGAGGGCCAGCGCTTCGTCGGCTTCTCGCTCTATGACAGCTTCCTGAACTGGGACCTGACGCGCTCGGACCGCGAGGCGGTGCCGACGGCGGGGCTCGCCTCAAAATGGTATCCCGATCCCACCAACACCAAGCGCTGGATCTTCGAGCTACGGCGCGACGTGAAGTTCCATGATGGCTGCCCGTGGAACGCCGAGGCCGCGCTCTGGAACATCGCGCGCATCACCGACGACAAGGTGCCGCAGTTCAACCCCGTCCATTTCGCGCGCAACCGCTCGCGCACGGTCAACGTCGCCGGAGCGGTGAAGATCGACGACTACACCATCGCCGTCGACACCAAGGTTCCGGAATCGGTCTTCCCCTACAACATGGCCGTCTGGTTCGTGATCTCGAAATGCGCGCTCGAGAAGGCGGGCTACGACTACAAGGTCTATGCGCAGTCGCCGCAGGGCTCGGGCCCCTACAAGTTCGGCTCGGTCGTGCCGCGCGAGCGGCTCGAGCTGGTGCGCAACGCAGATTACTGGAACCCGGCCCGCACGCCCAAGCATGACCGGATGGTGCTGATCCCGATGCCGGAGGCGACGACGCGGGCAGCCGCGCTGCTCTCCGGCCAGGTCGACTTCATCGAGGCCCCCTCGCCCGACACGCTGCCGCGGCTGAAGGCGGCGGGCATGCGCGTGACGACGCTGACCTATCCGCACAACTGGCACTACCAGTTCAATTTCCAGCGCGGTGCCTTCAAGGACATCAAGGTCCGCCAGGCGGCCAACCATGCGATGGACCGCAAGGAGATGGTCGAGATGCTCGGCGGCATCGCCGAGGCGAGCGAGGCACTGTTCACCCCCTACCAGGCGATCTACGGCAAGCCGAAGACCTACCCCTACGACCCGAAAAAGGCGACGGCCCTGCTCAAGGAGGCCGGCTGCTATCCCTGCTCCATCACGGTGGGCATCTCGACCTCGGGCTCGGGACAGATGCAGCCCTTGCCGATGAACGAACTGGTCAAGGCACAGCTCGAGGCGGTCGGCTTCCGGGTCAAGTTCGAGGTGCTGGACTGGAACGCCCTGCTCGACCTGTTCTTCAAGGGCTGGGAGCGCGCGCCGACCTATGACGCGATCAACATCTCGCTCGGCTCGGTCGATCCCGTCTCCGGCATGATCAGCCATTTCTCGACCGCGAGGCGCGCGCCCGGCGGGCTGAACTGGGGCTGGTTCGACAACAAGGAGTTCGACGAACTCGCCGACAGGGCAATGAACACGTTCGAGCCTGAGAAGTCGCTCGCCATGTTCACCCGGCTGCACGAGATCGTCAGCGAGCAGGCCGGCCGGCTCTTCATCGTCCACGACCTGAACCCGCGGGCGATGTCGCCCAAGGTCAAGGGCTTCGTGCCGGCCCAGAGCTGGATGCAGGACTTCGTGACGATCAGCCTCGACTGAGCGTCACCGGCGCGGGGGCGGTTTCCTCCCCGGCCCGCCTCCGCGTCATCACCCCTTTGCTCGATCCCGCCGCCCGTCGGCGCCGTCAGGAGGCCCGTGCCATGTCCGCCCCGCTGCATTTCATGACCGTCGCTGAACTGGCCAAGGGGATCGCGGCCAGGACCGTCTCCCCGGTCGAGCTGACGAAGGCGCTGATCGCCCGCGTCGCCGCGCTCGACGGCATGACGCATGCCTTCATCGAAGTAACGGCGGAGCTCGCGCTGGCCCAGGCCAAGAAGGCCGAGGACGAGGTCATGGCCGGGATCAGCCGCGGGCCGCTGCATGGCGTGCCGGTCGGGCTGAAGGACATCATCGACCTCAAGGGCGTGCGCACCACCGCCCATTCGCGCCAGCTCATCGACAACTGGGCGACCGACGACGCCTTCGTCACCCAGAAGCTGAAGGCGGCGGGCGCCGTCATCCTCGGCAAGCTCGCGACGCATGAATTCGCGATGGGCGGGCCGTCATTCGACCTGCCGTTCCCGCCGGCGCGGAACCCGTGGAATCTCGCGCATTTTACCGGCGGGTCGTCGTCCGGCTCTGGCGCCGCAGTCGCAGCAGGCTTCGTGCCGGCGGCGCTAGGCACCGATACCGGCGGCTCGATCCGCCTGCCGGCCGCCTTCTGCGGCATCGTCGGGATGAAGCCGACCTACGGGCTGGTCTCGCGGCGCGGCGTGCTGCCGCTGTCGCAGAGCCTCGACCATATCGGCCCAATGACCTGGACGGTCGAGGACAACGCCCTGCTCATGAAGGTTCTAGCCGGCCATGACCGGCTCGACCCCGCCAGCGCCGACCGGCCCGATCCCATCTCCGAGGAACTGCTCGGCGCGGGCGTGAAGGGCCTTCGCGTCGGCTATCTGCCGTCGCTTGGGGCGCAGGCCGAGGCCACCGAGGAGGTGCAGGTCGCGGTCGCCGCCGTGGCTGCGACGCTCGCCGACCTCGGGGCTACGGTCGAGGAGGTGACGCTGCCGCCGCTGGCCGATTTCGCCGCCTGCGGGATGATGATCCTGCTCTCGGAAGCCTTCGCCATCCATGAGCGCAACATCCAGGCCAGGCCTGAGCTCTATGGCGAGATCCTGCGCGACCGGCTGCTGCTGGCCGGGCTGATCGACGCCAGCGACTATGTCCAGGCGTTGCGGATGCGGACGGAACTGGTCGCGGCGGTGGCGAAGACGATGGCGCGCTTCGACATCATCGTCTGTGCGGCGACCGCGACGCCCGCCCCCGTGATCACCGAAATCCCGAAGTTCGGCCTGTTCGCCAAGCCGCCGCTGACCTTCCCCTTCAACGTCACCGGCATGCCCTCGCTGACGATGTGCTGCGGCTTCTCGGCCTCGGGCCTGCCGCTCTCCGTGCAGATCGCCGGCCACGCCTTCGGCGAGGCGACGATCTATCGCGCCGCACAGGTCTATGAGGCCGCGACCGCCTGGCGGGGACGCCGGCCGACCTTCGAGGCCGCCACGCCGATGAGCCTCGCCGCCGAATAACCGCCGCCCACCCTTTCATCCGAGTCCCGGAGGCCCGCCATGACCGACACGCCCGCCACGCCGATACCGATCGAGGCCAAGCTCGCCGAATACGGCCTCCGGGTCGGCCCGGAGACGCTGGAGTCCCTGAAGAGCTCCGTCGCCGATCTCGAAGCCGCCGCCCGCAACATCCGGGTCAAGCGCAGCTACCTGCAGGAGCCGGTCCACGCGCTCCGGCTCTGGACCAAGTGAGGGCTGCCATGACCGCGCTGCACGATCTGACGATCGCCGAGGCCGCTCCACTGCTGAAGGCCAAGAAGCTTTCCCCGGTCGAACTGACCGCGTCCTATCTGTCCCGGATCGACGCCTTCGACGGGCAGCTCAACGCCTTCATCCGCGTGCTGCCCGAGCAGGCCATGGCGGCCGCACGCAAGGCCGAAGGCGAGATCATGAAGGGCGGCTACAAGGGCCCGCTGCATGGCGTGCCGATCGGGCTGAAGGACATCTACAACACCAAGGGCATCCCCACGACCGGCCATTCCGCCCTCTACAAGGACCATGTCCCGGAGGCGGATGCGACGACGACGCGGCTTCTGGCGGAGGCGGGCACCATCCTGCTCGGCAAGCTCTCGACCTGGGAGTTCGCGATCGGCGGCACCTCCTTCGACCTGCCCTGGCCGCCGGCGAAGAACCCCTGGAACCTCGCCCACGACCCGGCGGGCTCCTCCTCCGGCTCGGGCGCGGCGATCGCGGCCGGGCTCGCCATGGGCTCGATGGGCACCGACACCGGCGGCTCGATCCGCGGGCCGGCGGCCTGGTGCGGGATTTCGGGCCTGAAGCCGACCTATGGGCTGGTCAGCCGCCGGGGCATCCTGCCGCTCTCCTTCAGCCTCGACCATGGCGGGCCGATGTGCTGGACCAGCGAGGATTGCGCGCTGATGATGGAGGTGCTGGCGCAGCACGACCCGCTCGACCCCGGCAGCGCCGATGTCGCCAAGCCGGATTTCGCCGGCTCCGTGCAGAAGGACGTGAAGGGGCTGCGCATCGGCGTGGTCCGGCATTTCTTCGCGAGCTACGCCGAGATCGACCCCGAGATCAAGGCCGGCATCGAGGCGGCGCTGGTGACCTTCCAGGAGCTGGGCTGCGAGGTGATGGACGTCACGCTGTCGCCGCTCTCGGCCTATGGCGACGTCGCCGCCCTGATCTCTCGCTCGGAGGCCTTCGCCTTCCATGAGGAAACGCTGAAGGCGACGCCGGAGCTTTATGGCGAACTCGCCCGGCAGCGCATCATGATGGGCGCCTTCATCCGCGCCTGCGACTATGTCAACGCGCTGCGCGAGCGCGGCCGGCTGATCGCCGAGATCGCGACCGTCTTCGAGAGCGTCGACGTGCTGATCTGTCCGACCATGCCGGGCGTGGCACCGGAGCTCGGCGACCTCGGCAACATGATGTCGCGCTCCCGACCCTCCTTCACCCGCGTCTTTAACCTGACCGGCTCGCCGGCCCTGTCGGTTTGTTCGGGTTTCTCGGCGGCGGGGCTGCCCTTGAACATGCAGATCGTTGGGCGACCGTTCCAGGACGATCTCGTGCTGCGCGTCGGCAGCGCCTTCGAGAAGGCCACGGCCTTCCGTGACCTGCGCCCGGCGCAATGGGCGCAGCAGGCGCTCGCCGCCGAGTGACGCCCTGCATTTCCCCTCTCCCGGAGACGATCATGAGCGAGACCATCTCGACCGAAGCCTTCCAGGTGCTGCTCGACCGGTCCGGCATCAGCGTCAAGTCCGAGAACATGGACGAGATGCGCAGCGCCTATATGCTGCTGCAGGCGATGCGGGAGCGCGTGCGCAAGCCCCGCGGCTATGATGCCGAGCCGGCTCATATCTTCGCTCCGGCGGAGCGCTGATATGGTCAGCGACCCCACGCTGCTAACCATCCGCGAGGCCTCGACGCTGATCGCGGAGCGCAAGCTCTCGCCGGTCGAGCTGACCAAGGCCTGCATCGCGCGAACCGAAGCGCTCGACGCCACCTTGAGCACCTATGTCGCCTTCACGCCGGAGCTGGCGCTGGAAGCGGCCGAGGCGGCCGAAGTCGAGATCGGCACGAGCGGACCGCGCGGCCCGATGCACGGCATCCCGGTCGGGCTGAAGGACATCTACGACACGGCCGGCGTGGCGACGACGGCCCACTCCAACCTGCTGAAGAGCCGCGTGCCGACCGAGGATGCCTTCACCGTCGCGAAGCTGCGCGAGAGCGGCGCGGTCATCACCGGCAAGCTCGGTACCTTCGAATTCGCCATCGGCGGCCCCTCCTTCGACCTGTTCACGCCGCCCGCGCGCAACCCCTGGGACCCGGCCCGGACCACGGGCGGCTCCTCTTCGGGGTCGGGCGCGGCGGTCGCCTCCGGCATGGTGCTGGGCGCGACCGGCTCGGACACCGGCGGCTCGATCCGCAGCCCGTCCTCGCTGTGCGGGCTGGCCGGCATCAAGCCGACCTATGGGCTGCTCTCGCGAAGGGGCATCCTGCCGCTGTCGCAATCGCTCGACCATGCCGGGCCGATGTGCTGGACGGTCGAGGATGCAGCGTTGATGCTGCAGGCGATGGCGGGGCATGACCCGCTCGATCCGGCCTGCGCCGATGTGGCGGTGCCGGACTTCACCGAAAAGCTCGACGAGACGGTGAAGGGCAAGACTATCGGCGTGATCCGCCATTTCCACGAGACCGACCATCAGGCGGCGCCGCCCGTGCTGGCGGCGATCGAGCAGGCGATCGCGGTCTACAGATCGCTCGGCTGCGTCATCAAGGAGGTGACGCTGCCACCGCTGATGGACTTCGCCGCGGTGGGGCTGATCATCATGTCCTCGGAAGCCTTCACGATCCACGAGGCGGATCTGCGGGCGACGCCGGAGCTCTACGGCGAGATCGCGCGCGACCGGATCAGCATGGGCGGGCTTTTGACGGGCGCCGACTATGTCCAGGCGCTACGGCGCCGGCAGGAACTTTGCGCCGCCGTCGCCGAGGCGATGATCGGCGTCGACGTGCTGCTGACGGCGGGCTCGCCCTTCCCGGCGCAGCCGATCGACAAGGTGCCGAAATGGCTGATGTACCAGAAGCCCTCGATCACCATGCCCTTCAACGTCACCGGCCTGCCGGCGCTGGCGCTGTGCGCCGGCTACGAGCCCGGAACGGGCTTGCCCGTTGCCATGCAGCTCGTCGGGCAGCCCTTCGCCGAGACGACCGCGTTCCAGCTCGGCCACGCCTATGAGCAGGCGACCCAGTGGCGTGCGACCCGGCCGGCCCTGCTCGCCGCCTGATCCTTCGCCGGGCGGCCCGCTGGGGCCGCCCGGCTCCCTCACGCAAGCTGCAGAGGAACCCGCCCCGCCATGGCCGAGGCCCGCAACACCGTCCAGGCCGGCATCCTCTGGATGATCCTGAGCACGGCTTTCCTGGCGGGTGGCAATTCGCTGGTCCGGCAGATCGCGACCGAGCTGCATCCTTTCCAGATCAGCTTCCTGGCCAATCTGATCATGCTCGCCTTCGTCTGGCCGCAACTGCGGGCCGAAGCGGGCCTGCCGGACCGGCGCGAGAAACGCCGGCTCTATGCGATCATGACCGCGGTCGGCTGCGTCTCGAACCTGACCTGGTTCTATGCGCTCGCCCATGTGCCGCTGGCCAAGGCCACGGCGATGACCTTCGCCGCGCCGATCATCGTGACGGCTCTGGCCGGGGTCCTGCTGGGCGAGAGCGTCTCGCGCAGCCGCTGGGCGGCCGTGCTGGTCGGCTTCGTCGGCGTGATGGTGATCTCGCGGCCGGGCTTCGTCGCGCTCGACGCCGGCACCATCGCACTGATGATCTCCACCCTGTCAATGGCGTCGAGCTATCTGATCTCGAAGCGTCTGACGCAGATCGAGAGCACCAGCCGCATCGTCGCCGTCACCACGCTGATCCCGGTGGTCACCGGCCTGATCCCCGCCGTGCTCTACTGGCGGACGCCGTCCTTCGACATCATGCTGTTCCTGGTGGTGATGGCGGTGGCGATGTTCGTCGGCCGACTGACGCTGTTCCTCGCCCTGCGCAATGCGCCGGCCTCGACCGTGATGCCCTTCGATTTCGCCCGCCTGCCTTTCATCGCGCTGTTCGCCTGGCTCGCCTACCAGGAGATTCCCGACCGCTGGGCGCTTGTCGGCGCCGCGATCGTGATGGGCGCGACCGTCTTCATCTTCCAGGACGAGCACCGCAAGCGTCGCCAGGTTCCGCTCTAGCCGGAGCCCGGCCCTTCGCCGCCCGCAGGCCTGCGGGCTTTCGACCCGCGTCACAGGAGAACCGCCAGCCATGCCGACACCGATCGCATCCGAAGCCGAGATGAGCGCCTTCCTGGCGCGGGCCGGCTTCACCCTGACGCCCAAGCAGGTCGCCGAATATGCCGAGGCCTATGGCTACATCGTCGAGATGTCCGCCCGGATCCGCGGCGAGCGCAGCTACATGGCCGAGCCGGCCCATGTCTTCAGCTTCCCGACCGAGGAGAGCGCCCGATGAGCACGGACATCCTGACCATCAGCGAGGCCGCCGCCCTGATCAAGGCCGGCAAGCTCTCCCCGGTCGAGTTGACCGAGATGTGCCTTTCCCGCGTCAAGGCCTTCGAACCCGAGCTGCATGCCTTCGTCACCGTGACCGAGGATCGCGCCCGGGCCGACGCCAGGAAGGCCGAGGCGCAGATCAAGGCCTCGGGCCCGACATCGCCGCTGCACGGCATCCCGATAGGCCTCAAGGACATCATCGACACCAAGGGCATCCTGACGACCTGCCAGTCCGCCCACAACATCGGCAACGTCCCCGATAAGGACGCGACCTGCGCCGCGGCGCTCGATGCCGCCGGCACCGTGCTGATGGGCAAGCTGACCACGCATGAATTCGCCGATGGCGGCCCGTCCTTCGACTTGCCCTGGCCGCCCTCGCGCAACCCCTGGAACACGCAGCGCTTCACGGCGGGATCCTCCAGCGGCACGGGGGCGGCGGTTGCGGCCGGGCTGGTGCTCGGCGGGCTGGGCACCGATACGGGCGGCTCGATCCGCGGCCCGGCGGCGCTGTGCGGCATCGTCGGCCTGAAGCCGACCTATGGGCTGGTCAGCCGCGCCGGCGTCGCGCCGGCGGCCTATTCGCTCGACCATATCGGCCCGATGGCCTGGACGACGGAGGATTGCGCGCTGATGCTGCAGGCGCTGGCCGGTCACGACCCGGCTGATCCCGCCAGTGCCAACAGACCGGTGCCCGACTACACCGCCGGGCTCGGCAAGGGGGCGAAGGGGCTGAAGGTCGGCGTGCTCAGCCGTTGGCACGAGACCGACCGGCCGGTCGCCCCCGCGGTCAAGGCCGGCATCGACGCCGCGATTTCGACCTATGAGAGCCTCGGCGCGGAGATCGTCGAGATCAAGCTCTCGGCCATGCAGGAGTACACCGCCGCCGGCTTCTTCATCTCGACCGTCGAGCGCGGCGCGGCTTACGAGCGAATGATGCTGAAGAACCCGGAGAAGTTCGGGCAGCGCTATCGCGACCGCCTGGTCTTCGCCGCACTCTGCACCGGCATGGACTATGTCCAGGCGCTGCGGCGCCGGCGCGAACTGATCGCGGAAATGGCGGCGGCGATGGCCGGCGTCGATGTGGTGCTGACCGCCGGCAATCCCGACGAGGCGCCGCCGATCGACCAGGTGCCGCGGTGGGACAATCTCGACAAGCCGAACTTCACCATGGCCTTCAACCTGACCGGGATGCCGGCGATCTGCGTGCCCTCGGGCTTCGGCCCCAATGGCATGCCGGTCTCGATCCAGCTCGCGGCGCGGCCCTTCGGCGAGGCGGTTCTGCTGCAGGCGGCGCATGCCTTCGAGCAGGCCACGCCCTGGCGGCACAGGCGGCCGGCCATGCTCGGCCTGGCCGAAGCCGCCTGAGGCGGCTCCCGCGCGGCACGGCCCCGGCCGTGCCGCGGCAGGTCAGGCGGCGCGGGCCTTCGTGCCGGCGGCGGGCTTGCGCGTATCCATCTTGCGCCAGTGCTCGATGATGCGCTGGCCCGAGCGATAGACATGCTCCTCGGCGATGCTCTCGGCCCGCACGACCTGCCCGCCGGTGATGGCGGCGAAGATCTGGCTGTGGTCGTCATGGGCACGGGCCAAAGTGCCCATGTCGAACCAGCGGAACTTAAGCTGGTTGAGCAGCGGAATGGCGCGCGACTTGCGCAGCATCATCGCGAGATGCGAGTTGCCGGAAGCCTCGATCAGCGTGTTGTGGAAGCGGTCGTTGAGATCGCGCCAGAGATCGGAAACCTCGTCGGTCCAGCTCTCGACATTCTGCAGCTCTTCGCTCTCCGCCAGCACCTTGTGCAGGAGGCCGCGGTGGACATCCGACAGGCCCTGCTGCGCCACCAGCCTTGCGCAGAGGCCCTCGAGATTAGCACGCACGACATAGATGCCCTCGATGTCCTTGGCGGCGAAGGTCTTCACCGCGTAGCCGCTGTTGGGGCGATATTCGAGCAGCCCTTCGGCCGCCAGGGTCGAGAGGGCAGCCCGGATCGGCGTGCGCGACACCGCCAGCGCGTCGGCGAGATCGACCTCGTTCAGGCGCGTGCCTCCGGCATAGTCGCCTCCGAGCACGGCCTCCCTGAGCTTGTTGGTGACCGAGACGCCGCGTGTCGCCATGTGTGTCGTCCTGTCGAAAAGGCGATTGAAGAAGAGCCCCTGCCCTCGGCCCGAGGATGACCATGCCGGCGGCAGAATCATCTCGATCGTGTACAGTTGGCAGGCAGTTAGGAGCTGAACATACCTACGTCAACGCAATTCCAGTATCGTTGACGAGAAAGTGTGCATGATGAGCGTTGCTGCACTCGATTGTATGCAACCGGTCAAGTGCTATTCGGCCGGCAGTCCGCGCGCTTCGCCCGTTCGGGATCGGACCCGCTCCAGGCGGGCGATCACGGCGTAGACCGGCGCGGCGGCCACCATCACCACGAAGATGCGGATGATGTGGTGGGCGGCGACGAAGGCGACCTCGGCATGGACCGCGAGCGCGATCAGGCTCATCTCGGCGAGCCCGCCCGGTGAGTAGGCCAGGATCAGCGTCATGGCGCGAAAGCCGGTCAGCCAGGAGACCAGAGCGGCGCAGGCGCCTGTCCAGAACAGCAGGATCGCGGTCGAGCCCAACGAGAGCAGGATGATGCGCCCGACCGTACGCGGCGCCGTGCCGGCGAAGCGGCAGCCGATGACGACGCCGAGGATCAGCTGCGCCGCATTGACGATCTCGAAGGGTGGCTTGAAGTCGCTCCAGCCCGCGAGATGGACGGCGGCGCTGACCAGCATTGGTCCGAGCAGATATTTCGCCGGCAGGTTCAATCGGTGGCCGAGGAGGCAACCGGCCAGCCCGCAGCCCAGCAGCCAGAGCTCCGCCGTCGCGGGCGTGGAGAAGAGGGAGACGGCGCCGGCCATCCGGTTCAGCGAGACGCCCTCGAGCCACTGGATGGCGAAGGGCAGCGTCATGACGATGAGCAGGATCCGAACCGAATGAACGAGAGCGATGACCTGGCCGTCGCCGCCGCGTTCCTCGCCGAGGCTGATCATCTCGACGAGCCCGCCCGGCATGCCGGCGAAATAGGCGGTGGTGCGGTCATAGCCGCCAATGGCGCGGAAATACCAGACCACCGAGCCACCGCAGAGCGCGATGAAGGCGATGAGCCCAAGCGTGGCGGGCCACCACTGCAGGATGCGGGCGACAAGATCGGGGCTGAAGGCCGCGCCGAGCATGACGCCGATCACCATCGTCATGGGCGGGCGGATCACCGGCGGCGCGGCGACAGGCACGCGCAGCAGCGCCGCCAGCGTGCAGAACACCATCGGGCCCATCATCCAGGGCAAGGGCAGCGACAGGCGCTGGAACAGCAGGCCGCCGGTTACGCCAAGCGCCAGCGCCAGGGCGAAGCGGGGATAGGGGAAGCGGGAGGGCCGCATGGCGGCAAAGCCGGCCCGGACGTCTCGCATCCAGGCTGAGACGGGGGATGTTAGGCGATTCATGGCGCTTCTTCGAGCCGAACCGGGGCGGGCACCGGCTTGGGTGCCAGATAGACCAGCGCGCTCGCTGCAATGACGATCGCCGAGCCGGCGAGGACCAGCACAGTCGGCACGTCGCCGAACCAGATGAAGCCGACGATCAAGGCCCAAAGCATCTTGGTGTAGGAGAGCGGCGCAATCGTCGCCACAGGCGCGTGAAAGAGCGCCCGCGTGGTGAGGTACTGGCAGGCGCCCGAGGCCAGGCCGTTGCCGATCAGCAGCGCCCATTGCGCAGGTGTCGGCTGGACCCAGTTGAAGGGCAGGCTCGGCAGGACGAGCAGCGCCGAGCCGGCCAGGGTCCAGAACGCGATCGACAGCGAGGTCTCATTGCGCGAGAGGCTGCGCTGCTGGATCAGCGAGAGCGCGCTGAAGACCGTGCCGATGACCGACATGGTCAGCCCGAACAGGCTGCCGCCGCCGCTCGGCTTGACCATCAGCAGGACGCCCCCGAGCCCGAGCAGCAGTGCGAGCCAGCCCAGCCGCGTCACCTTCTCGCCGAGCAGCGGCGCCGAGAGCAGCAGCACCAGAACCGGCTGGAGGAAGGAGATCGCGGTCGCGTCGGCCAGCGGCATGTGGCGATAGGCCACGAAGATGAAGAGCAGCACGGCCGTGAACTGCACCGCCTGCAGCGCCATGCCGCGTCGGTTATGGACCTTGAGGGCGGCAAAGCCCCCGAGCCCGCGCGCCATCAGCAGCAGGGTCACGAGCGCGAAGCCGTTGCGGAAGAAGACGATCTGGTTGACCGCGAAGGTCTCCGCCAGCGCCTTGACGACGCCGTTCAGGATCGAGAACAGCGCCAGCCCGACGAGCATCATCACGACGCCGCGTCGTGCGTCGCGCTCCTCCCCCGCCGGCGCGTTCAGGATCACGGTCATCGTCAATAGGTCAGGAAGATGCGTTCGATCTCGGCCGGCTCGGCGCTGATCGTCAGCGCCAGCGCGAGCAGCAGCCGCGCCTTCTGCGGCGTGAGATTGTCGGCGATCAGGAAGCCGCCCTCGCGCAGGCGTTTGCCCTTGAAGGTGCGGCCCGAGCCGGCGCGGGTCGACTGCATCACGACGATGCCAGCCGCCACGGCCTCCTTGAGCACCTCGAAATCGGCGGGGCCGGCGAAGCCCGGCGCGAAGCCGGCGGAGATGATGCCCTTGGCGCCGGCCGCGACGAAGGCGCGGGCCGCCGTCCCGTCCGAGCCGGTATAAGCCAGCACGATGTCGACGCGCGGCAGGGCGTCGAGCCTGCGGATGTCGAACTCCGTGTCGGGCGCCGCCTTCCGCACCGGCTTACGGTAGAACACGACCGCGTCGCCATCGGCATGGCCGAGCACGCCGAAATCAGGCGAGCGGAAGGTCTGCAGCCGGAAGGTCGAGGTCTTCGTCACGTCGCGCGCGGCATGGATCTCGTCGTTCAGCAGCACGAGAACGCCGAGGCCGCGCGCCTGCGGGCAGGCCGCGGTGCGGATCGCATTGGCGAGGTTCATCCCCGCATCGGTCGATAGCGCGCTCGCCGGGCGCTGCGAGCCGACGACGACGACCGGCACCGCCACCTTCACCGTCAGGCTGAGGACATAGGCCGTCTCCTCCAGCGAGGCGGTGCCGTGCAGGATGACGATGCCGGCGAGGTCGGGATGCTCGGCGACCAGCCGGTCGCAGGTCAGGACGAGCGTCTTCCAGTCCTCGAAGAAGATGTTGGGGCTCGGCACCGCCTTGAACGGAACGGCGATGATCTCGGCCAACTGGGCGACGTCGGGAAACATCGCGACCAGCGCATCGGCATGAAGCATCTTTTCATTGGCGCCGTAGTCGAGGATGTCGAAGGGGCCGGTGCCGATGGAACAGATCGTGCCGCCGGTCCCAATGACCGCGACCTTGGGCAAAACAGGCATTGTTCTCTCTGGGTGTCGGGCGCGCGCGCCGGGTTATTCGGCCGCCTGGCGGAAGCGGGCGTTTGTCTCAAGACAGCCGATCAGCATCTGCGTGTCCATGATGTCGCCGAAGGTGAGGTAGAAGGCGATCAGCGAGGCGTTGTGCTCGGCATCGGAATTGGCGGCATTGCCGTCGGTGACCATGATCGTCCTGAAGTTCAGCATCATGGCGTCGCGGGCGGTGGATTCGCAGCAGACATTGGTGACGGTGCCGGTGATGATCAGGGTGTCGTAGCCCTGCGCGCGCAGCCGCGCCTCGAGATCCGACGAGCCCTGGATGAAGGCGCTGAAGCGCGTCTTCTGGACGATCTCGTCCTCCGGGCTGACCTCGAGATCGGCCCAGAGTTCGTGGCCGAGCTTGCCTTCCGACACGGATTCGACGCGCGCGCCGCGCCGCTCCGGCCGCGTCAGATCCTCGTGGAAATGCGACCAGGAGGTCAGACAGGCCTCGTCATGGGTGTTCTTGATCCAGAACACCTTGCCGCCGGTCCGGCGCACGGCGTCGGCGATCCGGTTGACGTTGGGCACGATCTCGCGGGCCGTGTCGCAGAGCGCATGGGCGACGCCCGGCATCATGAAGCCGTTCTGGAGATCGACGACGATCAGCGCCGTGCGGGCGGGATCGAGATCGGCATAGACATGCTCGACGCCGCGGCGGGCAACGACATGCTGCGTGACATAGGCGGGAATCTCGACCTTGTGCATGGCGGTCTCTCTCGTGCGAGGGATCAGGAGGACAGGGCGGGCGAGCCGACCTTGAAGCAGCAGACGGTGCGGTCAGGCGCGGGCACGGTTTCCGGCGGGCTCGCCGCGCGGCAGGCCTCGTCGGCGAACTTGCAGCGTGGCGCGAAGGCGCAGCCCGGCGGCAGGCGGCGCATGTCGGGCGGCGAGCCGGGGATCGCCTCGATGTCGACGCCGCGGGCGCTGCCATGGACGGAGGAGGCCAGCATTCCGCGGGTATAGGGGTGCTGCGGGTTCATCAGCACGTCGCGAACCGGCCCGGATTCGACGACGCGGCCGGCATACATCACCGCGACACGGTCGGCGATTTGGGCGGCGACGCCGAGATCATGGGTGACGAAGATCACGCTCATACCCATGTCGCGCTGGAGCTTGCGCAGCAGCACGAGCACCTGGATCTGCACGGTCGCGTCGAGCGCCGTCGTCGGCTCGTCGGCCAGTAGGAGCTGCGGCCGGCAGGACAGCGCCATCGCGATCATAGCGCGCTGGCGCAGGCCGCCGGAGAGCTCGTGCGGATAGGCCTTCAGGCGCCGCTCCGGCGAGGGCACCTTGACGAATTCGAGCAGCTCCAGACCGCGCTTGAGCCCGTCGGCATAGGAGCAGCCTTCGTGCTTGACGACCGTCTCGGCAATCTGGTGGCCGATCGTGTAGACGGGGTCGAGCGCCGTCATCGGCTCCTGGAAGATCATCGAGATGGTGGAGCCGCGGATCTGCGTCAGCTCCTTGTCGCTGAGCGCCATGATGTCGTGATCGCCGACGCGCATCTTGCCGCCGATCCTGGCCCTACCCTTGGGCAGCAGCCGCATCAGAGCGCGCATCGTCACGGATTTGCCGGAGCCGGACTCGCCGATGATGCAGAGCACCTCGCCGGGCTGGATCGAGAAAGAGACGCCGTTCACGGCGGCGACGGTCGCTTCGCGGCTGACGAATTTGACCGAGAGATCCTCGACCTCGACCAGCGGTCTGACCGCGGCGAGGGCGACGGGACCGGGGACGGCGGATGGCGCTGTGGCTGTCGTCATCGGTTCCTCCTCACGCGGTGGCGGCCAGCGGGGCGGCGCCGACCTTCGGCCTGGCGACCAGCACCGGCGCCTTGCCGGCGAGGCTGTGGCCGGAGCCCGGGTTCTGGACATGGCAGGCGGCGACATGGATGTCGGCCGCGACGGCGCCCTCGAGCCGGGGCGAGGTTTCCGCGCAGACGCTTTCCGCCATCGGGCAGCGGGTGCGGAAGCGGCAGCCCGACGGCGGGTTGATCGGGTTGGGCGGATCGCCGGTCAGCGGCGCCTCATGGACGCGCTCGGCGGGATCGAAGGACAGCCGCGAGGCCAGCAGCGCGCGGGTGTAGGGGTGTTTGGGATGCTCGTAGATCGCATCCACCGGCCCGATCTCGACGATCTCGCCGAGATACATCACCAGCACGCGGTCGGAGATGTACTGCACCACGTCGAGATCGTGGCTGATGAAGACATAGGTCAGGTTGAAGTGGCGCTTGAGCTGGCGCAGCAGGTTGAGAACCTGCGCCTCGACCGATTTGTCGAGCGCCGAGACCGCCTCGTCGAGGATCAGGAGCCGCGGTTCGAGCGCGAGCGCCCGGGCGATGTTGACGCGCTGCTTCTGACCGCCGGAGAGTTCGTGCGGATACCGCTGGGCGA
The DNA here is from genome assembly GCF_040546595.1 of Bosea sp. OAE506. Taxonomy (NCBI): domain Bacteria; kingdom Pseudomonadati; phylum Pseudomonadota; class Alphaproteobacteria; order Hyphomicrobiales; family Alloboseaceae; genus Allobosea; species Allobosea sp. OAE506. The sequence continues at coordinate 455,604 of NZ_JBEPOB010000001.1, forward strand.
AGAGATCGGGCTTGAGGCCGACCTTGGTGAGGAGTTCGCGGGCGATCTCCTTGGCCTTGGCAGCGGGAATGCCATGGACGCGCGGGCCGTAGGCGATCGATTCCTCGACCGGCAGGCGCGGGTTGAGCGAGGAGTAGCTGTCCTGGAACACCATCTGCATGGCGCGCCGGAACTCCTTCATCGTCAGGCCGCGGACGCCGCCGATCGACTCGCCGTCGAACAGCACCTCACCCGCGTCATAGGGAATGAGGTGCATCAGGAGCCGCGCCAGGGTGGACTTGCCGCAGCCGGACTCGCCGACGACGCCGAGCGTTTCGCCCTTGAGCACGGTGAAGGAGACGCCGTCGACGGCCCGCACATGCCCCTGCGTGCGGTTGAGCATCCCTCCCTTGATTGCGAAATGCTTCTTCAGGTCGGAGACGATCAGCATCGGCTGGGAGGGGCCGCCGCGATCGCGGATGTCTCCCTCCGGGACCGAGGAGAGCTGCGGCGGGCGGGCGGTCGGCGCGGTTGTCATGGACATGGCGGGCCCTTTCACAGTCTGACGTCCATCGCCTGGCGCAGCCCGTCGCTGACCATGTTGAAGGCGAGTGAGGTGACGAAGATCATCACGCCCGGCAGCGCGCAGACGATCGGGTTGACGTAGATCGACTGGCGCAAAGTCGAGAGCATCAGCCCCCAGTCGGGATGCGGCGGCTCGACGCCGAGGCCAAGGAAGGACAGGCCCGACGCGATCAGGATCGAGACAGAGACCAGGCCCGAAGCGTAGATGAAGATCGGGCCGAGCACGTTGCCGAGGATGTGGGTGGCGATGATCGAGCGGGTCGAGCCGCCCGAGGCCCGGGCCGCCTCGACAAAATCGAGCCCGCGCACCTGGGTCGTCGCCGTCTCGGCGATGCGGCAGAGTGGCGGGATGAAGACCAGCGTCAGCGCGACCATGCCGTTGGCCATGCCACCGCCCATGGCGCCGGAGATCGCGACCGCCAGCAGGATCGAGGGGAAGGCGTAGAAGACGTCCATGGTCCGCATGATCGCCATGTTCAGCTTGCCGCCGATGAAGCCGGCGAGCACGCCGAGGAAGCCGCCGATCAAGGTGGCGAAGACCACCGGCACCACGCCCATGAGCAGCGACATGCGCCCGCCATGGATCAGGCGCGAGAGGATGTCGCGGCCGAGCTCGTCGGTGCCGAGATGGAAGTCGCGGAAGCCGACCGGGCGCAGCCGGAAGGCCATCGAGGTCTTGTAGGGATCCTTCGGCGCGATCCAGGGCGCAAACACGGCCATCGCCACGATCAGGACGATGATGAGCGCGAAGGCGAGCGTGACGTAGTCGTAGCGCAGCCGGTAGCCGACATTCTGCCAGTAACCGCGGACCTTGGTGGCCGGGGCCTCTTCTTCCGCCGCAAGCAGGCGGGTCGCCGTGGTGAAATCGGTCATGGCCGCCTCCTCAGGAGCGCTTGATGCGCGGGTCGACCGCGGTCTGGAACAGATCGACGACGAGGTTGGTGAAGACGAAGACGAGGGCGAGGATCAGGATCGTGCCCTGCAGGACGGGGATGTCGCGCGTCAGGATCGCCTTGTTGAGGAGGAAGCCCGTGCCCGGCCAGTTGAAGATCGTCTCGACCAGGATCGAGCCGCCCATCAGGTAGCCGAACTGCAGGCCCATCACGGCCAGGATCTGGGGCATGGCGTTCTTGAGCGCGTGCCGGATGACCGCGAGTTCGCCGAGGCCCTTGGCGCGCAGCGTGTTGACGAATTCGTTGCCCAGCACCTCCGAGACGGCGGAGCGGGTGGTACGGGTGATCATGCCGACCGGCACCATGCACAGTGTGACGATCGGCAGGATCACATGCTTGAAATGGGACCATTCAAAGAGGTTGAAGGTCTCCGAGCCGCGCGGGCCCATGCCGGTCGCCGGCAGCCAGTTCAGCTCGACCGCGAAAATGATGACCAGGACGATGCCGAGCCAGTAATTGGGGATCGAGACGCCGACGATCGACAGGGCCGTGACGCCTCGATCGGTCGCGCTGCCCCGGTAATAGGCGGCCAGCGTGCCGAGCACGAAGGCGATGCTGAAGGCCAGCGCCACCGCGCCGAAGGAGAGGAAGATGGTGTTGCCGAGCGCGCGCAGCACCTCGTCGATCACCGGACGGTTCGACTGGATCGAGACCCCGAGATCACCGACGACGGCGCGCGTCAGCCAGGTCCAGTACTGGACCGGCAGCGGCCGGTCGAAGCCGTAGGTCTTCATGATGAGGTCGACGACCTCCTGGCTGGCATCGGCCGGGAGCAGCATCTGGACGGGGTTGCCCGGGGCCAGGAAGACGAGCGCGAAGCAGAAGACCGTGACGCCGATGGCGATCGGGATCGCGTAGACGATGCGACGGGCGATGTAGTGCCACATGGAGGTCTCCTTCGGTCGGCTCGGGTCCTGGATCGCTGTGGGCTCGGGGGGATGCGGCCCCGACTGGCCGCATCCCAAAGGCGGGGCCGCGTCAGTTCGTCGTGCCGACGGTGATCGGCGTCAGATCCTGGAACCAGCTCTGGGCCTGGACGAAGCCCTTGACCTTGGGCGACAGCGCCCGCGGGTTGAGGTCATGGGTGACGAAGAGCATGGCGGCGTCCTCGTTCATGATCTCGTGGACGCGGGTGATCATCGCGTCGCGCTTCGTCTGCTCGAAGGTGTTGTAGATGTCGGTGATCAGCTTCTCGATCTCGGCGTTCTCGTAGTGCCCCCAATTGCCGCCGGCCGGCGCCCATTGCTTGCGCATGACGAAGCGGAAGATGCCGGAGAAGGGATCCTGCGTGGCGCGGCTGACATTGACGGCATGGTAGGCGGGGAACTTCTCGCGGCCCTTGAAGGTGACGTCGAGCAGGGCGTTCCAGTCCATCACCTCGAGCTTGACCTTGAAGCCCACCGCCTCGAGCTGCGACTTGACCAGCTCGTTCATCGGCAGCGGCTGCATCTGGCCCGAACCCGAGGTCGAGATCGCCAGCGTGACCTCGCAGGGGAAGCACTTCGCCTCCTTCAGCAGCGCGGTCGCCTTCTTCGGATCGAGCTTGTAGAGGACCGGCTTGCCGAAATAGGGCGAGCTGGGCGGCACGGTCGCATAGCCCTCCTGGGCCAGGCCGTTCAGCATCTCGACCATTTCGCCGCGGTCCATCGCGTAGTTCGCCGCCTGGCGCACGCGCTTGTCCTTGAACGGACCATCGACGAAGTTGAACTGATAGTGCCAGTTGTGCGGATAGGGCAGGGTGATGACCTGCATCCCTGAGGATTTCAGCCGCGCGATCGTGTCCGGCGAGGGCGCCTCGATGAAATCGACCTGTCCCGACAGAAGGGCCGCTGCGCGCGTCGTCGCCTCGGGCATCGGCTGCAGCACCAGCCGGTCATGTTTGGGAATGCGCTTGGGGTTCCAGTAGGTCTCGTTGCGGGTCATCTCCAGCCGTTCGCGCGGCACGATGCCGGCGAAGCGATAGGGCCCCGTGCCCGAGGGCATCTGGGCGTATTTCTCGTAAGAGCCCGCCTTCTCGAACTGCGCCTTCGAGATCATCATCCAGAAGCTCATCTGGATGTAGAAGAGCGAGTCCGGCTCCTTGGTGATGATCGCGACGGTGTGGTCGTCGACCTTCTCGGCACGGTCGATGTTGACCGTGCGGGTGCGCATCGCCGCGAACTGCTTGGCGTTGAAATGCGGAACCTTCTCGTCGATCAGGCGCGAGATGTTCCAAAGCACGACATCGGCGTTGAAATCCGAGCCGTCATGAAACTTCACGTCCTTGCGCAGGGTGAAGATCCAGCGCTTGCTGTCCTTGGGGTCGATCTCCCATTTCGTCGCGAGGCCGGGCGTCAGCGAGGCCTCGACATCAGAGCGCGAGAGATCCCACAGGATCAGCGAGTCATAGAGTGTGTAGCCGACGAAACGGTAGCCCTCGAAGCCCTGGTCGGGCTGGCCGGTGACATCGGGGATGTCGCCCGCCGTCATCGCGACGCGCAGCGTCGTCTGGGCCTGCGCCGGGGCGGGAGCCGTGAGGGCCGCCGCGACCGCGAACGACAAGCCGGCCGCGAGGCGAACGACGGAACTCCGAAATGTCTGAGACGGGTGAGGCATGCAGGCTCCCTCCGGGATGCGAATGAGGTCGTGAGCGGCGTCCCAGGGATTTTAGCAAGGGCCGTGCCAAGCCGGCTCGATTGTGTCCAATCTGATCAACCGACCTGTTTTGGCCCCATGGCCCCGCTCGGAGCCACACCGCCGTCAGAGACTCATTTTCAGCAATATCGGGTTATTTCCGCCTTGATCAGCGGACCAAGCAGACGCCCCACCCGCAACGGCGGAAGTGAGCCCGGACTTCATTGCACACAACTTCGCCAAGGCGACCCGCACCCCGACCGGACTGGCGCGAATGACGCCCACTTTGTGCTGCGCTGCACAATGTTGCGCCGACACGCTCCGGCGGAGCGGCCCCGCCGCTCCGCCAGAGCCCACACCCGACCTCACTCGGCCGCCTGCAGCACAGTGGCGCCGGCGCCGATCGCGGCGATGACCTCGTCGGTCGACTGGACGTCACCGAACAGGGCCAGGATGTTGCCGAGCGTCGCGTTGTGCTCCTCGTCCGTCCGGCAGGCATTGGCGTCGGAGACGAAGACGACCTTGTAGTTCATCATCATCGCGTCGCGCGCGGTCGACTCGCAGCAGACATTCGTCGCCGTGCCGACGATGATCAGCGTGTCGATGCCCCGCTCCTGCAATTGCGCATGAAGCGTCGATGAACCCTCGACAAAGGCACCGAAGCGCTGCTTCTCGACCGCCCAGTCCCCGGGCAGGACCTCCAGCTCTGGATAGATCGCATGGCCGAAGCTGCCGCGCGCGAAGGCGGCGATCATGCGCTGCTTGAAGTCGCCCTTGGTGAAGTTGTCGAACCAGACGCACCAGTCCGCCTGCGTCTCCTCCGTGATCGTGTTCTGGATGTAGACGACGAGGCCGCCGGCGGCCCTGAGCGCCTGCCCGATGCGGTTGACGTTGGGCACGATCTCGCGGGCATAGGGGATTTCGGCCGGCTGGCCCGGCGCCATGAAGCCGTTCTGGAGATCGACCACGATCAGCGCGGTCCGGGCCGGATCGAGCGCCTCGAACAGCCTGACCTTACCGCGCCGCTCGACGACGCGCTGGAGAACGTAATCCGGGATCGCAATGGTGTGCATGGGACGCTCCTGATCGACGGGACGAGGGTCGCGCCGACATGGGCCCCGCCTCGGGCCGCGCCGGCGATAGCTCCACCATCACAGCAAGCCCCATGCCAAGCTCGGGTGATTGTATTCAATGCAGCGCTGCCGCCAAAATGGACGCTTCATGCTGGCGCGAGGCCAGAGCGTCGGGATGAGCGGCTTCTGCGCCCAATAGGCCGCGAAGTAGCCGCCGCTTTATTGGGCTTCTGCGCGCTTGGTCCCCTCTGGACCCCATAGGCCAGCAGGAGAGCTGCTGCCGCCAGCGCCGAGACAGCTTACCTCATTGGATACAATGATGCGGAAATGGCATGGCTGTTGCATCGCCCGGGCCGACGAAAGCGGACCAGAGGACAGGGCGATGAGCGAAGCGAGCACGGCGGATCTGAAGCTCGAACTGGAGGTGCTGCTGCGGCGCGCCGAAGTGGCTGTCCCGGAAGACCGGATGGCCGCCGTCCTGGCCGGCTATGGCGACCTCAAGCGCATGTGCGCGCTGCTGCGCCAGCCGCGCACGGCGGCGGACGAGCCCTCCAACACCTTCTCCCTCGTCACCCTGATGAAGGGGGTCTGACATGCCCGCAACCGGCACCACCAAACCGCTGCACGAACTGTCCATTGCCGAGGCTGGCGCCGCCCTGCGTGCGGGCGAGCTGACAGCAACCGCGCTCGCGCAGGACGCGCTGGCACGGATCGCCGCGCTGGACGGCGCACTGAACAGCTTCATCACCGTCACCGCCGAACGGGCGCTCGCCGATGCTGATGCCGCCGACGCCGCCTTCAAGGCGGGCATCGACGCCGGCCCGATGCAGGGCGTGCCCTATGCGCTGAAGGACATCTACGACACGGCCGGCATCCGCACGACCTGCCACTCCAAGCTGCTGGTCGACAATGTGCCCGCCGCCGATTCCGTCGTGGCGGCCAAGATCAAGGCCGGGGGAGGCGTGCTGCTCGGCAAGCTCTCGACGCATGAATTCGCGCTGGGCGGCCCGAGTTTCGACCTGCCGTTTCCGCCCGCGCGCAACCCGTGGAACCCCGAGCACATTCCCGGCGGCTCGTCTTCCGGGTCGGGCGCGGCGGAGGCTGCAGGGCTGTGCCGCATGGCGATGGGGTCCGACACCGGCGGCTCGATCCGCGGGCCGGCCGCCTATTGCGGCACGGTCGGGCTGAAGCCGACCTATGGACTGGTGTCCCGGCGCGGCGTCTTCCCGCTCTCCTATACGCTCGACCATTGCGGCCCGCTGAGCTGGACGGTCGAGGACGCCGCGATCACCATGGAGGTGATCACCGGGCACGATCCGCTCGATCCCGCCAGTGCCGATGTGCCCGCCCCCGATTTCCGCAGCGGGCTGGGCGGCGATGTCAGCGGGCTGAAGATCGCGCTGCCACGCCATTTCTTCGCGCAGGCCGAGGGCGTCTCGCCCGAGGTCCTGGCGGCGATCGACAAGGCCGCCGATTTGCTGGCGAAGGCCGGCGCGATCGTCGAGGAGGTCACGATCCCCGATTACGAGCTGTTCAACGCCGTCGGGCGGGTGATCATGTTCTCCGAGGCCTTCGCGATCCACGAGAAGGATTACCGCGAGCGCCCGCTCGATTTCGGCCGTCTGACCTTCACCCGTATGATCCTGGGCGCCACCACGAGCGCCGCCGACCTGACCCAGGCCTATCGCCTGCGCCCGGGAGCTGGCGGTGGCGGTCAACCACCAGCTGCTCAAGCAGTACGACGCGATCCTCTGCGCCTCGGCGCTGGCGCCGGCCGCGCGCTTCGACAGCTTCTCGGACGCCTTCCCGCCAAACTGGCCGATCCAGACCATGCCGTTCAACGTCACCGGCAACCCGGCGATGTCGATGCCGGCCGGGTTCTCGGCCTCGGGCCTGCCGCTTTCGGTGCAGATCGTCGGGCGGCCCTTCGACGAGCCGACGGTTCTGCGCATCGGGGCGCAGATCGAGAAGGCGCTGGCCCTGACGGGGCTGCGGCCGGCGACAGCCGCGCTCAGGCAGGCGGCATGAGGCGCCGGTGCGCCGAGGGCCACACCCGGTGCCCCCATGAGCGAGGATGATGCCGGGGCGCGCGCCGTCGCCTTCCTCCCTGACGAGGCGCTGCCGGAGCCGGCTCCGGAGCTTGTCACCGTCGAGGCCTCGGCGGACAGCCTCGCGGCCGCCGCCTCGATCCTCGCAGCCAGTGCTTTGCCGGCTGCGGCGAACGCCCTGCCGACAGCGCGAGCACGCCATCGCGACCGCGCCCGCGGCTGGTGGCGCGCGGCCACGCCCAATCTGCGCGGCTCGCTTCTGATGATCGCCGCCTTCAGCGCCTTCGCGGTGATGATGACGCTGATCAAGCTCGCGGGCGGACGCGTGCCGCTGCCGCAGATCCTGATCGTCCGGCAGCTGGTGATGACGCTGATCCTCGCTCTGGTGGTCGGGCGCGCCCTGCCCCGGATCATGCACACCAGCCGTCCGGGGCTGCAGTTCCTGCGGGGGATGTTCTCGCTCGGCGCCATGCTGTGCGGCTTCACGGCGCTGATCTATCTGCCGATGGCAGAGGCGACGGCGCTGGGCTTCGCGCAGGTGCTGTTCGTGACGCTGCTCGCCATCCTCATCCTGGGCGAGGTCGTCGACCGGCGGCGCTGGATCGCCCTGGCGATCGGCTTCGCCGGGGTCTTCGTCATGCTGCGGCCGGGCGGCGAGGCAATGAGCGGTTATGCGCTGCTCGCCATTCTCGGCGCGCTGTTCGGGGCCGGCATCACGATCTCGGTGCGCGTGCTCGGCCAGTCCGAGCGCACGGAGACGATCCTGTTCTGGCAGGGCGCTGTGGTGCTGATCGCACTTGGCGCACCGGCCGTCTTCCTGTGGACCCATCCGACTCCGGTCGAATGGGTGCTGATGATCGGCATCGGCGTCGTCGGCACGGCCGGGCAATGGCTCGTCACCCGCGCCTACCAGATGGGCGAGGCCTCGGCGCTCGCGCCGCTCGACTTCGTCCGCCTGCTGCTGGCGACGCTGAGCGGCTATCTCGTCTTCGCCGAGCTGCCCAATCTCGTCACCATCGTCGGCGCTGCGCTGGTCGCCGGCGGCACCCTCTATACGATGCGCCACAACGCCGGCGCGCGCCGCCTAGCCGCCACGCCGCTGCCGGACAACCCGCCCGCCTGACACCATCTCCGCCCCTCTGACCCGGACGACGACGCATGACCCATCATCACCTGAAAGCCAGCGGCGCGACCTGCCATTGGGGCTTCTTCGACGCGGCGCTGAAGCCGAAGCTGGTGATCGCCAGCGGCGACACGGTCACCGTCGACACGGTGACCGGCGCTCCGGAAGTCCATCCCAAGCCGGGCAGCGGCTTCACCACCCCGCCCGAGATCGCCGACGTCCATGCCCATGCCGAGAAGACCCTGCCCGGCCATATCCTGACCGGGCCGATCGCCGTCGAGGGTGCTAAGCCCGGCCATGTGCTGGAGGTGCGGATCGAGGATATCCAGCTTCGGCAGGACTGGGGCTACAACGTCATCCGCCCGCTCGCCGGCACGCTGCAGAGCGATTTCCATGATGTCCGGCTGCTGCACATCCCGCTCGACCTCAACGCCAAGATCGGTAAGCTGCCCTGGGGCCTGGAACTGGAACTCGCGCCCTTCTTCGGGGTGATGGGCACGGCGCCGCCGCCGGCCTGGGGCCGCGTAACCTCGATCGTGCCGCGCGCCTTCGGCGGCAATCTCGACAACAAGGAGATGGTCGCGGGCGCGACGATCTTCCTGCCGGTCTTCGTCGAGGGCGGGCTGTTCTCGTGCGGCGACGGCCATGCGGCGCAGGGCGACGGCGAGGTCTGCGTCACGGCGATCGAAACCGCGCTGCAGGGCCGCTTCACCTTCATCCTGCGCGAGGACCTCACCTTCACCTATCCGCGGGCGGAGACGCCGACGCATTACCTGACCATGGGCATGGACCCCGATCTCGACCGCTGCGCCGAGATGGCGCTGCGCGACATGATCGTGCTGATCGGCGAGGTGGCCGGCTTCTCGCGCGAGGACGCCTACACGCTGTGCTCGATCGCCGCCGATCTGCGGGTGACCCAGACGGTCAACGGCTCCAAGGGCATCCACTGCATGCTCGCCAAGAAGCTCCTGCTCCCGAAGGCGGCCTGAGATGGATCTGGGTCTGAAGGGGAAGATCGCGCTGATCACCGGCGGCAGCCGCGGCATCGGCAAGGCCACCGCGTTGCTGCTTGCCGGCGAGGGCGTCCGCCTCGCCATCGCCGCGCGCGGGGCGGACACGCTCGCCGCAACCGCGGCCGAGATCCGGGACGCAGGCGGCGAGGTTCTCACCATCCAGGCGGATTTCCGCAGCCCCGCGGAATCGGCGCGGGCCGTGGCGGAGACCATGGCGGCCTATGGCGGGCTCGACATCCTGATCGCCAATGCCGGCGGCAGCTTCGGCGAGCGCGAGCTGGCCAGCGCCAGCGACGCCGACTGGGAGGAGACCTTCCGCTTCAATGTCGGCCATGCCATCGCGGCGCTGCGCGAAGCGACGCCGGCGCTTACCCGCAGCGACATCGGCAACGCCGTCTTCGTCGCCTCGATCTCCGGCCGTGCTCCGGCCGCGCGAGGCGCGCAATATGCCGCGGCCAAGGCCGGCCTGATCCATGCCGCGCGCTCGCTCGCCTGGGAGCTGGGGCCTCAGGGCATCCGCGTGAACGCCGTCTCGCCAGGCTCGACGATCTTCCCCGGCGGCGGCTGGGAGCGGATCCGGGCCGAGCGCCCCGAGGATTTTGCCAAGTTCGAGGCGGAGGATTTTCCGGCGCAGCGGCTCGGTGCGGTCCAGGAGATCGCCGACGCAATCACCTTCGTCGTCTCGCCGCGCGCGGCGGGCATCAATGCGGCCGACATCCATGTCGATGGCGGCCAGCGGCGGCCCTCGATCCGCTGAGGGTGATCTGCCGCCGCCGGGGGGGGGCGGCGGCAGATCAGTGTGCAATCTCAGGACACGTTGGGCGGCAGGCGGCGGTGCCAATCGGTGTCGCGCTGATAGGCGTCGGCGATCTTGAGAACGCGCGCCTCAGCGAAGGGGCGGCCCTGGATCTGGAAGCCGATCGGCAGGCCGTTGGAATCGAGCCCGCAGGGCACGCTGACCGAGGGCAGTCCGAGATAGTTGATCGGCCGCGTGTTGATCGAGACGTCCTGGAAGGTCTCGATCGCGCCCGGTGTGCCGGCATCGATGTCGGTGGCCAGCAGCGTCGGCACCTTCATCCGCAGCGTCGGCGTGATGAAGGCATCGCAGACGCCGAACACCGCAGCCGCCACCGCCTTCAGGATCGCGCCGCGCCTTGCCAGCGCCTCGAGATAATAGGTGCCGGGAATGCCCTGCGACGGGTAAAGCCGGCCGCTCAGATGCACGGCATAGTCCTGCGGGCGCTGGCGCATCCATTGCGCATGGATCGTGCCGCCCTCGACGCGTGAGACGATGCCGCCATAGGTCGCCACCGCATCCATATGCGGGATCGTGACCGGGACGATGACGGCGCCGCGGGCCTCCAGCACCGCGACCATGGCGTCGAAGGCGGCCTGGACCTCGGGGTCGATGCCGTCGAAGAAGTAGTTGGTGGGCACGCCGATGCGCATGCCCCGGATGTCGCCGGTCAGGGCGGCTTCGTAGTCCGGCACCGGCTCGGCGGACGAGGTCGGGTCCTTGGGATCCTGTCCCGCGATGACGCCGAGGAAGCGCGCGGCATCGCGGGCGGTCTGCGTCAGCGGCCCGACATTGTCGGCCGAGAAGGAGAGCGGCATGACGCCATGGCGCGAGACACGGGTCTGCGTCGCCTTGATGCCGGTGACGCCGCAGATTGCGGCCGGAAGTCGGATCGAGCCGCCGGTGTCGGAGCCGAGCGCACCATAGACCAGCCGCGCCGCGACCGCCGCGCCCGAGCCCGAGGAGGAGCCGCCGGTGCAGTAGTCGGTGTGCCAGGGATTGCGGCAATGGCCGTAATGCTGGTTGTGGCCGGTCGGGTTTTGCGCGAACTCGGCCATGTTCAGCCCGCCCAGCGTCACCGAGCCGGCGTCCTCCAGCCGCTCCATCACGGTGGCGGTGTAGCCCGGGCGGAAATCCTTGCGGATCGCCGAGCCGCAGGTCGAGAGCTTGCCGGCCTTGTAGTACATGTCCTTGTGGGCCAGCGGCAGGCCGTGGAGCGGACCCAGCGTCGCGCCCGATTTCCGCTTCTTGTCGAGCGCCTCGGCGGCTTCGAGCGCGGCGGCGCCCTCCAGCCAGATCGCCGAATTGATCGCCTTGTCGACGCGGGTGAAGGCTTCCAGCGCGACGGTGGTGAGTTCGACGGCGGTGACGGAGCCGTCCTTCAGCGCATCGGCGGCGTCGGTCAGCGAGAGATGCAGGAGCGAGCTTTTCGCGGCGGCGTTCATGACTGCGGCTCCTTCGTTTCCTGGAGCGCGGCCTCGAAGCTCGACGGCTCGTCCTCGAAGGCGAGCTGCCCGCGCAAGGCGGTGAAGCCCGCAATGCTGGCGGCCAGCGCATCGGCCATGATGCCGGCCGCCTCATTGGGCTGGCTGATGCCCGACCATGTCTGCGCCTGGACGGCGACGATGTCCCGCAACGGGGTCTGCATAGCTTTCTCCTCTCTCCATCAGAATGACGAGAAGGATTGTATGCAAACGACGTGCCTGGCCGCTCTTATCGGATGCCATAGCGTGAAATAGGATACATTCGGCTGTACCACCGCTCAGGCGACAGCTGCCTGTGCCCGAAGCAGCATGCCGAACAGGTCGCGCGGTTCGTCGGGGTCGGCGAGGAGGTCGAGTTCGTCATATTCGCGCTGCCGCTGCGCCTCCTGCGCCAGCCAGCGCAGAGCGGAGAAGTCCTCGATCGCAAAGCCGACCGAGTCGAACAGCGTGATCTGGCGCGGATCGTGGCGGCCCGGATGCTGGCCCGCGACGACGCGCCAGAGTTCGGTGACCGGGTGATCCGGAGCCAGCTGCTGAATCTCGCCCTCGATCCGCGTCTGCGGGGGGTATTCGACGAAGATGGCGCTGCGCCTGAGGATGTCGGGATGCAGTTCCGTCTTGCCGGGGCAGTCGCCGCCGACCGCGTTGATGTGAATGCCGGCCCCGACCATGTTGTCGGTGAGAATGGTGGCGCTGGCCTTGTCGGCGGTCGCGGTGGTGACGATCTCGGCGCCCTGCATGGCAGCCTCAGCCGAGGCACACAGGGTGATGTCGAAGCCATAGCCCGCCAGATTGGCGGCGCATCGCGCGCTCGCAGCAGGGTCGATGTCGTAGAGCCGCAGCCGGTCGACGCCGAGCAGCGCCTTGAAGGCGAGCGCCTGAAATTCCGACTGCGCGCCGTTGCCGATCAGGGCCATGCAGCGCGCGCCCGGCGGGGCCAGATGGAGCGCCGCCAGGGCCGAGGTCGCGGCGGTTCGCAGCGCGGTCAGGATCGTCATCTCGCTCAGCAGCAAAGGATAGCCCGTGGCGACGTCCGAGAGCACGCCGAAAGCAGTGACGGTCTGGCGCCCGTCGCGGGTGTTGCCGGGATGGCCGTTGACGTATTTGAACGCGTAGTGGGCGCCATCGCTGGTCGGCATCAGCTCGATGACGCCGCCGGGGCTGTGCGAGGCGACGCGAGCCGTCTTATCGAAGAGCTCCCAGCGTCGGAAATCGGCCTCGATGCAGCTCGCCAGCGCCGTGAGGGCGGTCTCGATGCCGCAGGCGCCGATGATCCGCATCATCCGCTCGACGCTGACGAAGCGCACGAGGTTGAGCTTGCGATCCATGGTCAGAAGCTCCGTGTCGGGCGGTCGAGCACGCGCCGGCCCATCAGGCTGGCGGCGAGATCGACCATCAGCCGGGCGGTGCGGCCGCGCTCGTCGAGGAAGGGGTTGAGCTCGACGAGATCGAGACTGGCGACGCGGCCGCTGTCATGGAGCATCTCCATGATCAGATGCGCCTCGCGGAAGGTGGCGCCGCCCAGCACGGTGGTGCCGACACCGGGCGCGATGTCGGGATCGAGGAAATCGACGTCGAGGCTGACATGAAGCAGGCCGTCCTGTGCCGCGACCTCGTCGAGAAAGCCGCGCAGCAGGGGGGCGACGCCCTCCTCGTCGATGGCGCGCATGTCGTGGACGCGAAGCCCCATGGCGGCCAGAACCTGCCGCTCCGCCGGATCGACGCTGCGCAGGCCCATCATGCAGATCCGCGCCGGATCGAGTGTGGCCGTGAGCGGCGGGAAGACACCCGCGAAGCCGGGCAGCCCGAGCGCATAGGCCATCGGCACGCCATGGAGATGGCCGCTTTCGGTCGACTCCAGCGTGTGGACGTCGGGATGCGCATCGAGCCAGAGGACGAAGAGCTTGCGGCCGCTCTCCTGCGCCCGGCGGGCATGGCCGGCGAGCGTCCCGGCCGCCAGGCTGTGGTCGCCGCCCAGCACGATCGGCATGCCCTCGGCCCCGGCCTCGTAGATGGCCTGCGACAGCGCCTGCGTCCAAGCGACGACCTCGGGCAGCGCATGGATGGCGGGGTTGGGGTGGCTCAGCGACTGCAGCGGCGCGGGCGCGACATTGCCGCGGTCGACGACGCCATGACCGAGCGAGCGCAGCGCCTCGCCGATGCCGGCAGCACGAAAAGCGCTCGGGCCCATGTCGCAGCCGAGCCGGCCTGTGCCGTCCTGCACCGGGGCCCCCAGGAGAATGCAGTTCGTCCGATCCATCGCGCCCTCGCTTGCTCGCGACGGGTCTAGGACGAGGGGCCGGCAGGACGAAGCAGCCAGATTGGCATAAATGGCGGCTTGATCTATCGTTTCGGCACCCTCGACTTCTCACAATGGCGGAGCCGGCCATGGACGACCTCGACCGCCGCCTCGTCACGCTGCTGCGCCGCAATGGCCGTCGCGCCATTTCCGACCTCGCGCTCGATCTCGGTGTCTCCCGGGCGACGGTTCGCTCCCGTCTGGAGCGTCTCGAACAGGCCGGCGAGATCGTCGGCTACACCGTGATCCTGCGGGCGGACGCGGTTTCGGCCCCGGTGCGGGGCATCACGCTGATCGAGGTCGAGGGCCGGGCCAAGGACCGCGTGGTGACGGCGCTCAGCGGCTTTGCCGAGATCACCGCCATCCACACCACCAGCGGCAAATGGGATCTGATCGCCGAGCTCGGCACGGACAGCTTGACGGCTCTGGACGCGGTGCTGACGCGGATGCGACTGATCGCGGGCATCGCGGCTTCCGAAACGCATCTGCTGCTGGCGACGCCGCGCAGCAGCCGGGCCGGGCTCGGCCCGGCGCAGCCCGGCTGAGCCATCCGCTCAGTCGTTGACGCGGTCGAGCCCAATCGTCAGCGAGATCGCCAGAAGGGCCAGCATCGCCAGCAGGATCTGCACGCTGGAAACGGCGGCGACCAATGGCGAGCTGCTGTTCTGGACGATCGCGAGCAGCTCGATTGGCAGCGGCCGGTCACGATAGCCATGGGTGAAGATCGTCACCGAGAGATTGTCGACGCCCTCGATGAAGGTGAAGACGGCGCCGGCCAGGATCGCCGGCAGCAGCAGCGGCAGCGTGATGGTGCGGAAGGTCTGCCAGCGGCTCGCGCCGAGATTGGCGGAGGCCTGCTCCAGCAGCGGGTCCAGCCGCTGCAGCCGCGCCATCACGGTGCGCACCATCACCGCCATGACATAGACCGAGAGCGAGACCGACTGCAGCCAGATCGATGGGCCGATGCCCAGCAGCGCGCCCGAGAACAGCACGGCGACCCCGAGGACGATACCCGGCACCATATGCGGCACCAGCACGAAGACGGAGAGCGCCGTGGCGCCGCGGAAGTCGCCACGGGCGCAGGCCAGCGCGGTCGGCACACCAAGCACGATGCAGAGCGCGGTGACGTAGAGCCCGACCTTGATGCTCGTCCACATCGCGTTGACCAGCACCGGCTGGTTGAAGACCTTGACGTACCAGTCGAGCGTGAAACCGGCGGGCGGGAAGCTGATATAGCCGCGCGTGTCGAAGGACATCATCACGACGATGACCGCCGGCAGCAGGAGCAGCGTGAGCGCCAGCACCGCGAGCGCGATGATGAAGCCGATGCCCAGCCGATCGAGGAGTTCGGCGCCGTCGATCCGCTTCATCTTTGTGCCACCCGTGTCCAGCGCGTCGCGATATGCGTCAGCCAGGCGAAGACCAGCAGCACGGCGAGGCAGCTCGCCATCAGGATCATCGCGGTCACCGCGCCCTTGCTCCATTGCAGCGAGTAGACCACCTGCTCGTAGACCATCGTCGCGGCGTTCAGGTAATTGCCGCCTCCGAGGAGCTGCGGCACCACGAAGGTGGTGTAGCTCAGCGTGAAGACGAGCGCGGCGCCGGTGCCGAGCCCGGGCACGCTCAGCGGCAGGATGATGGTTCGCAGCGTCGCCAGCCGGCTGGCGCCGAGATTGGCGGACGCTTCCTCCAACCGGGTGTCATGCCGGCTCATCACCGCGATCAGCGGCAGGATCATGATCGGCAGATGGATCTGGACCATGCCGATCAGCACCGCCCAATGCGTGTTGATGATGCGCAGCGGCTGCGAGATCAGCCCGAACTCCATCAGCGTCGCATTGACCACGCCGCGGCCGCCGAGGATGACGATCCAGGCATAGGTCCGGACGATGCCGCTGGTCAGGATCGGCGCGATCGTCAGCACCAGGATAATGCGGCGGGTCCAGGGGCCGCCGATCAGGAAGAGATAGGCGACGGGGAAGCCGAGCAGCGCGCAGAACAGCGTCGTCGTCAGTGCCAGCGTCAGCGAGCGCTGGAAGGTGATGTGATAGAGCGGGTCGGCCAGCGCGGTCGCGAGATGGCCGAGCGAGAATTCCTGCGAGACGATGACCCCGCGCGACACGGTGATGTCGGAGAAGCCGAGCGAGAGCAGCACGCCGAAGGGGATGACGGCGACGACGACGAGCACGACGATCGCCGGCACGGCGGGCCAGATGCCGCGCCCCGAGAGCAGCTCGTCGACCAGCCGCAGCAGGAGAGGCCGGCGGGTCATGCGCGCGGGAAGGCGATGCAGGCGGCGGGATCGCGCAGGCGCAGGGCCACGCGGTCGCCGACGTCGATGCGGGCGACCGTCTCGTCGCGCAGCGCCACGACGCGCAGCGAAAGCCCGTCTCCGAGTTCGACCTCGTATTCCATCAGCGCGCCGACATGGCGGCGGAAGCGGACGCTGCCGCGCCAGCCCGCTCCGGTCTCGACGGCCGGCTCGATCAGGATGTTGTGCGGGCGCAGCATGACACGGACCTCGCCGTCGAGCGTCGTCGCAACGCTCTGGCCGTCCGGCAGCACGACCCGGCCCTGGCTCGCAACGCCGTTCCAGAAATTCGAAGCACCGACGAAATCGGCGACATAGGCACTGGCCGGCCTGTCGAAGACGTCCTCCGGCGTCCCCAGCTGCTCGATCCGGCCGGCGCGCATCACGGCGATGCGGTCCGACATGGTCAGCGCCTCTTCCTGATCATGCGTGACGAAGATCGCGGTGATGCCGAGGCGCTTGATCAGCTGGCGCATCTCCATCTGCATGGTGCCGCGCAGCTTGGCGTCGAGGGCATTGAAGGGCTCGTCGAGCAGCAGCACGCGCGGCTCCAGAACCAGCACACGGGCGATCGCGACGCGCTGCTGCTGGCCGCCGGAGAGCTGGGCCGGATAGCGCTCCCCGAAGCCGGTCAGCGAGACGGTCTGCAGGGCCTGGGCGACGCGACGGCCGATCTCGGTGGCCGGAACGCCCCGCATGCGCAGGCCATAGCCGACATTCTTCGCCACGGTGAGATGGGGAAAGAGCGCATAGCTCTGGAAGACGACGCCGACGGAGCGGCGGTTGACCGGGACGGGGATCGTGTCCCGGCCGTCGATCAGGATCTCGCCCTCGTCGGGCGTCAGGAAGCCGGCGATGCAGCGCAGCAGCGTGGTCTTGCCGCAGCCCGACGAGCCCAGCAGCGTCAGGATCTCTCCTTCCTGCGCAATGAGCGAGCAGCGATCGAGCACGGTCAGGCCCGCGAAGCGCTTGACCGCGTCGCGGATGGCCACGACCGGGGCGGCTGCCGCCGTCCCGGCCGCCGGGATGGGCGCAGCCGCGGTGATCACCCGGCGAACATCCGGTCGAAGGCCTCGACGATCTTGCCGCGGTTAGGCGCCACCTTCGGCCAGTCGACCGACACCATCGAGGCGATCTCCTCCGGCGTGGAAGGCAGGAACGCGGCGGCCCCCGCCGGGGCGACGATGCCCTTCACCGTGGTGCCGAAGTAATAGGGCGGCTGGGCGGCGAAGGTCTGGCTCTCGCTGGTGAGCAGGATGTCGGCGAATTCGTGGATCAGGTCGCTATGGGCGGTGCGGGTGAACTTGACGATCATGGTCGGCAGGATCAGCGGACCCGGGCCGGTGACCTTGGCGTAGCCGAGCGGCAGGCCGCTGGCGATGGCGATGCCGGTGTTGTCGTGCCAGAGCGGGCAGAGCCCGATCTCGCTGCGCTCCAGCATCTGCTGCAGCAGGTTGGGATTGCGCCCGACCAGCGGCTTCAGCTCCTTCCACTTGGCGAGGCCGAAATCGGTGTCCGCATCGGTCTTGCCGAAGGCCGAGGCCGCGATCGAGACGCAGGCGAGGCCGAGATTGGACTGCGGCCGAGAGACGCCGATCTTGCCGGCATAGTCCGGCTTCCAGAGATCAGCCCAGGTCTTGGGCGGGTTCGGGACCATCTGCTTGTTGTAGGCGATGCCGATGCCGGCATAGCTGATCGGCACGCCCATGCCGTAGGCGTAGGGCATGAAGCGCGGGTCAATGTTCTTGGCGTTGGGGACCTTGGCGATGTCGAGCGGCTCGAGCACGCCCTCGTCGACTGCGTTGATGATCGCGGGCGAGCCCATCACCGCGAAATCATAGGGCGAGGCGCCGCGCGAGGCCTTGATCTGGGCGATCGCCTCCGCCGAAAGGCCGCCGATGATGCGCAGCGAGACGCCGGGATACTTCTTGGCGAGGATGTCCCCGGCGCGCTTCAGCGGATCGTCCTGGGCGCTGCCATAGCCGATCATGACCAGTTCGCGGGCCTGGGCTCGCAGGACCGTTGGTGCGGCCAGCGCGACGCTGCCCGCTGCGGCCCCGAGGAAACGGCGTCGAGACAAAGTCGTCATGGAGGTTCTCCCCGGCCTGCCTGCGTCGGAACGGCACCCGCGGCCTGCGGGCGCGATGGATTGAGCTTTCAATTTGCGGACAAACGAAAACAATCGCAAGCATAAAACTTAGCCAGGTCGCGCCGATTTTTCGAGCGCTCACGCGATGGTGACCTGAACCCCCGCCGCCTCGAGCGCCTGGATGTCGGCCGCCGCCGCGCCCTGGTCGGTGATCAGCAGATCCGCCTGGTCGAGCGGCGCGATGCGGGCACTGCCGACATGACCGATCTTGCCGTGGTCGGCGACGAAGACGACGCGCCGGGCCGAGGCCATCATCGCCTTCTTCACCTCCGCCTCTTCCCAGTTGCCATTGGTGAAGCCGCGGGCAGCATCGACGCCGGCACAGCAGAGAAAGGCGAGATCGGCGTTGATCTCACGCAGCAGCGTCGTGCCGAAGGGCGAGATCAGGCTGCTGGAGCGGGCATTGCGACCGCCGCGCTTGAGGCGCCCGCCGGTGACGATGACGGTGACGCCCTCATGCGCCTGCAGTGCCAGCGCGATGTCGAGACCGTTGGTGACGACGACGACATCGGTGAGCGCGGCCGGCAAGGCGTGGGCGATGGCGAGCGTGGTCGTTCCGGCGTCGAGGATGACGGTTTCGCCGTCGCGGACGAGGGCGGCCGCCTGGTCGGCGATGCGCTCTTTCTCGTCCGAAAAGGACTGGCTCGGCAGGTCGACGGGGCGCTCGAAGCGGGCCGGGCGGAGCGCCATCGCCCCGCCGCGGATTCGGCGGATGAGCTGGCGCTTCTCCAGCGCGTCGAGATCGGCGCGGATCGTCACCGCGGAGACGCCAAGCTCCTCGGCCAGCGCCGCGACCTCGACCACGCCCTTGGCCGAGAGCCTTTCGATGATGCGCTCGTGGCGCGGCAATGTGCGGCCGCGGGCGAGATCGGGCAGGGCTTGCGTGGAGGACATGGCAGGCTTCGTTGTCACTTGCGTTACCAGATAAAATGAAGGATATCGAAAGTCGAGCCCAGATCCGGCGAGCGGATCCGGCACGAGACCTTCGACAGGACAGGACCAGCATGGCCGACCACATGCAGCAGTTCAAAGCCCTCAAGCGCGAATCCTCATCGGATGCGCCTGGCGATCCTGAGCGCTTCCGGCGCGTGGAGCTGACGCATACGGAAATGATGGCGCAGGGCGACGCCATGACCCGCACGCTCGCGACCACGGCGGAGGCGGTGAAGCGCATTGCCGGCGAGATCGCCGCGCGGCCGCTGCGGCGCGTCGTCATCACCGGCTGCGGCGATTCCTGGATCGCCGGCATCGGCGTCCGGCTGGCCTATGAGCGGCTGCTGGGCGTTCCCTGCGAGCCCTATGAGGCCTTCGATCTCGAGCAGTACGGGCTCGACCTTCTCGACGACGGCACGCTGACGATCGGGCTGAGCTCGAGCGGCAACACCGCGCCCGTCAGCGCCAGCCTGAAGGCCACGGTCGCGCGCGGCGGGTATGCCGTGGCGCTGACCAACACCGCGACCTCGGCGATGATGCAGGATTTCCCGGCCGCGCTGCTGATCCAGGCGACGCGCGGCGGCTGGCCGACACAGTCCAGCACGGCCGCCATGGCGTTGCTGATCGCACTGGCGCTGGCGATCGCCGAAGCGAAGGGCCTCGGCGAAGGCAAGGCACCGGGGCTCGCAAGCGACCTCGCCGCACTGCCCGCGGTGATGGATGCCGTCGCGACGGGCTTCTACGACAAGGCGAAGGCGCTGGGCGTGGAGCTGGCGCGCAGCGACATGATGCTGCTGGCCGGGGCCGGCCCGCATCTGGCGCCCGCCGCCTTCGGCGCGGCCAAGCTGAAGGAGCTGGCACCGATCCACGCCATCGCCTTCCCGCTGGAGGAATACCATCACTACCGCACGCAGAAGGCCGGCGACCCGCTCTTCCTGATCGCGCCCGACCAGGCGAGCCGCCAGCGCGCACTGGAAACCGCCATCGTCGGCAAGGGCGTCGAGGGGCATACCATCGCGCTGGTGCCGGAGGGCGAAGACGACTTCGGCCCCTATTGCGCCCATGTCTGGCATCTGCCGCCGGTGCGGATCGAGCTGGCGCCGCTGGTCTACAGCGTTCCGCTGCATCTGTTCGGCTACCATGTGACCAAGGCACGCGACGCGCTCGGCCTCGGCGCCCCGCGGCTCGGCGGCCTCGCTGCGTGACGCCGGAGCTCGTCACCGCGGGCGGGCTGACGGTCGATCATGTGATCTCGGCCGACGGGACGGTCGCGCTGGCGCGGGTCGGCGGCAACGGCGCCTATTCCAGCGTCGGCGCCTTGTGCTGGCGCGAGCCTATCGGCCTCGTCAGCGTCGCCGTGGCGAGCTATCCGCGCGAGACGCTTGCGCGGCTTCGCGACAACGGCGTCGCGCTCGACGGCGTCGTCATGGTCGATGTCGCGCTCGAGAGCGGAAACTGGTTCATCTATGACGATGAGGGCCACCGCAGCGAGCGACTGACCAGCCGCCCCGAGGAGCTGGCGCAGGCCGGTTTCCCGACCGACCGGCTCACGCCCCAGCAGGTCGATGACTGGCAGGCGCATCTGCGGCGGCGCGGCGATGGCGGCGAGCTGTCCTATTCGCAGTTCCGTGACACGCATCCGATGGTCGCGGCGCAGGTGCCGGAGCACTATCTGCGCGCGCGAGGGGCCCATTGCGCGCCGAGCCGCCCGGTCGTGCTGGCCGACCTGCTGCCCCTGTTCAACGGCCGCGGCATGGTGGTGACGCTCGATGCCGGCTGGCAGCTGGCGGAACTCTCGCTCGACGATCTCTCGCCCTTCCTCGCGCAGATCGACGCCTTCCTGCCCAGCGAGATCGAGCTCGCCGCGCTCGTCCCCGGCGTCCCGATCGAGCAGGCGCTGGCACTCGCGGCAGCGCGCTGCCGCGGCACGGCGGCGGTGAAGCTCGGGCCGCGCGGCTGCCTCGTCTGGGACAAGGCGGCCGGTGCGCCCGTCGCCGTGCCGGTGATTCCGACCCATGCCATCGATCCCACGGGCGCAGGCGATTCCTTTTGCGGCGGCTTCCTCGCCGGGCTCGTCGAGACGGGAGATCCCGTCCTCGCGGCCGCCTTTGGCGCCGTCTCGGCCTCGCTCATCGTCAGCCGCCACGGCGCCGACGGGGCACTGCCGATCGACCGCGCCGCCTGCCGCGAAGCGTTGGCGCGGCTGACATCCTCCCTCGCCCGCGCGCCCATGCCAGCCTGAACTCTTGCCCGCCTGATCCTTGCCCGCCTGACCCTGCCCTCGCCGCCCAGGAAGCCAGCCTTGACCACGCTCCGCGTCTTCGCCGCCCGCCCCCTCGTCATCGCTGCGCTGCACCTGCCGGATTTCGGCCGGATGCGCGACAAGAGCATGGCCTGGCTGGAGGATTACGTGGCGACCAATGCGCGGGTCTTCGCGCAGGCAGGCGTTCCCTACATCAAGCTGCAGGACCAGACCCGCGAGGCCGGGCCGATGGCGGCGAGTTCGCTCGCCATGACCGCCGCCCTCGCCCGCTTCCTGCGGGCCGAGGTGCCCGATATCGGGCTCGGCATCATCGTGGAGGCGCATGATCCGGTCGCCTCGCTGTCGATCGCCCATGCGGCGGGGGCCGATTTCGTGCGGCTCAAGGTCTTCGTCGGCGCCGCGATGACGGCGCAGGGGCCGCGCACCGGCATGGGCGCGCAGGCGCTCGCCTTCCGCAACGCGCTGGGCCGGGACGACATCGCAATCCTCGCCGACGTGCATGACCGCACCGCCGTGCCGATGTCGTCCGAGACGCCGGAATTCGCCGCCGAATGGGCCCAGAAGACCGGCGCCGACGGTCTGATCCTGACCGGGGCGGACTGGGCGGATTCGCTGTCCCGCATCCGTCGTGCCCGCGAGACGGGAATCAAGCGGCCGATCCTGCTGGGCGGCAGTGTGACGACCGGCAATGTCGGCGAGGCGCTGACCGCCGCCGACGGCGTGATCGTCTCGACGGCCCTGATGCGCAAGGACGCCGCGGCGTCCGACGTGCTGCGCTGGGATCTCGATCTCTGCCGGCGCTTCATGGACGCCGCGCGCGGCTGAAGTCCTCGCGGCATCGCCTCCCTTGCCGGCGCCCGCGCAGCCCGGCACTGTCGGTCTCGAAGGGAACGATTCGACGGGCCCGCGGTTGACGTCTCGCCGCATCAGAGCGGCACGAAAGGATTTTCGATGAGCAGGCTTTCAGTCCTCGCGGGCATCTTCGGTTTCGTCGCGCTGGCCGCCGTCGGCGCCACGGCGCCGGCCGCCGCCTCGCAGGCCCTTCCGGCCGCGACGGCGCAGCAGCTCGACGAGCAGGATCTGGCCTTCACCATGACCGCCGCCAAGCAGCGCCGGCTCTACATGATGCAGGAAACCCAGCGCCAGCAGCGCTACGGCCGTGGTGGCTATGGGCGCGGCCCGGCCTATGGCCGTGGCTACGGGCCGCGGCCCGGCTATGGCCCCCGCCCCTATTACGGCCGTCCCGGCTACGGCGGCCCGCCTCCCGGCTACGGCTATCGCCGCTACGACCGCTACTGAGGTCTGACGGCCCCTATCCCTCGCGCCGCTCCGGACGCTAGAACAGCGGACGGACAGCGCGAGGAGCAGGGCATGAGCAGGAAAGTAGCGATCGTCACCGCCGGTGGCAGCGGCATGGGGGCAGCCACGGCGCGCCGCCTCGCCAAGGACGGCTATAACGTTGCGATCCTCTCCTCCTCCGGCAAGGGCGAGGCGCTGGCGCTAGAGTTGGGCGGGCTCGGGGTCACCGGCTCGAACCTCTCCGGCGACGACGTGAGGCGCTTAGTCGACCTGACGATGGAGCGCTGGGGCCGCGTCGACGCGCTGGTCAACAGCGCCGGCCATGGTCCTCGCGGGCCGATCCTCGAGATCACGGACGAGGACTGGCAGCGCGGGCTCGACGTCTACTTCCTCAGCGCCGTGCGGGCGATCCGGCTGGTGACGCCGATGATGCAGGCTCAGAAATCCGGCGCGATCGTCAACATCACCACGGCCTGGGCGTTCGAGCCTG
This sequence comes from Bosea sp. OAE506, assembly GCF_040546595.1. NCBI lineage: Bacteria > Pseudomonadati > Pseudomonadota > Alphaproteobacteria > Hyphomicrobiales > Alloboseaceae > Allobosea > Allobosea sp. OAE506. The sequence goes on from NZ_JBEPOB010000001.1 coordinate 479,015, forward strand.
AGGCGATGTTCCCGACCTCGGCGATGGCGCGGGCGGGGCTCGCGACCTTCACCAAGATCTTCGTCGACCAGTATGGCGCCGACAACATCCGCATGAACAACGTCCAGCCGGGCTGGATCGACAGCCTGCCGGCGACGGAGGAGCGGCGCCAGCGCGTGCCAATGCAGCGCTATGGCCGCAGCGACGAGATCGCCGGCACCATCGCCTTCCTGCTGTCGCCGGATGCCGGCTACATCACCGGCCAGAACATCCGCGTCGATGGCGGGCTGACACGCTCGATCTGAGCGCGCGCTTCAACGGATGTCCCGCGCCGTGAGATGCTTCCAGTTCCGCTCGGAGCGCGCGAGATAGGTCCTTGTGTCCTTCGACCAGGTGGCCCGCACGTCGAGATCGTAATTGAGGTAGAGGCGGCCCTCGACGATCGACCAGGCCTCGGGCTCGATCTTCACGAGATAGCCGCGCGACGTCCCGTAGGCACAGAAGCCGCCATAGGCCGGCTTGTAGCGCTCCGGATCGGCCAGGAAGAGCGCCCGGTTGGCGGCGCTGGCGAAATGCCAGGTGGCGCCGTCATGCCGGACGGCGTGCTCGGGCGAGCCCTGGCGCGGGCCGCCCTGGCGGAAATAGGCGACGGGGTCATAGCCGCGGATCGCGACACCCTCGGCCGAGCCCAGCGTGTTCACGGGCTTCCCGGTCATGGCCGGCGCGGCCGCGACACCCGGCAGGGCCAGGAGCGCGACCAGGGCCAGCAGCCCGCGACGGCCGATCAGGGCGGAGCGGTGAGAGATCATGGCGTCGGCCTCCCTTCCTCAATGCGCGATGGCGAGCGGTGTGGCGGCGAGAGCGAGCGCCGCCAGACCCGTGCGCGCCTTGCCGAGGCGGGCGAGCCGGCGGCTGGCGAAGAGATTGTGCCCGCCGCGCCGCGCCAGCCGCTCGCGCAGAACGGGAGCGGCGCGATCATGCGCGCCGGAGCGGATCAAGCTCTCGATATAGGCCTGCTCGAAGAGGTCGCGCTGGGCATGGCTGCCGCCGATGGCGGTCAGGCTCCCGCGCGCGGCACCCAGCAGGCGTGCCGCCTCGCCATAGTCGCCTTCGTGGAAAGCGATCAGCCCGTAGGCGGCGAGCGCGCCGCTGCGGGAGGCCTCGCGCCGCTCGCCGCTGGCGTGGACCTGTGCATCGGCGGCCAGCGACTGCGCGATGGTGCCGGCCGCCCTATCGCGCCCGGAGCCGAGCAGGGCCAGCGCATAATGCAGATCGGCGAAGACGAGGCGGCGGTCGTCGATGCGGGCCTCGGCCTTCGTCGCCAGCTCCTCCCAGCGCGAGCCGACATCGAAGCCCGCATAGTCGAGTCGGGCCAGCAGCGCGGCCCCATTGGCGATGTCACGGTAATCGTCAGTCTGCTCGGCCCGGATGCCTTCGTCATAGAGGCGCAGCACCTCCGCCGTCTCGCCGCGCTCCAGCCGGAACAGGGCCAGGTGCCAGGTGATGTGGAAGCGGAAGTTGTTGGCATGGGCCCAGCCCGCGCTGTCGGCCAGCCAGGCGATGCCTTCCTCCGTGCGGCCCGTCATCTCCAGCACATGGGCGACGGCATGGCGCCCCCAGGCGTCGCGCGGCGCCCATTCGACGGCGCGGCGCCCGGCGGCCTCGGCCTCGCGGTAGAAGCCGCGCTCCTCGAGCGCGAAGGCGTAGCAGCCGAAGACATAGCCGCTCAGGCGGTGCCCGGCGGGAACATGCGGCACGACGCGGCGCAGGCAGGCCAGCATCTCGCCCTGGTCGCCGAGCATGAAGCGAATGCCATGCGAGAGCTTCAGCGCCAGCACGTCGCGGGGATGGTCGGCCAATACCGCCTCCAGCGCCTGGGCGGCGCGGCGCGGCCTGTCGTCGAGCCAGAGGCCGAGGGCTTCCACGAACCGCGTTTCGCGCGGCGTCACCGGCCGCTCGGCGCTGGCGCGGCGGGCCTGAGCGAGGCAGTCGCGCGCCGTGCCCAGCAATTCGGGCCGGGCAAGCGAGAGCAGCATCAGCCCTCTGGCGGCATGGGCCAGCGCGAAGCCGGGATCGGCCGCGAGCGTCCGGGCGAGGTGCTCGGGTGCGGACGCGGCATGGGCCAGCACCGCTTCCAGCGTCTCGTCCCAGGCGAGCCTGGCCGCATCGTTGGCGACGCCGATCCTGTTGCCGCAGAGGTCGAAGAACATGGGGCTCACTCTCGTTTCCGGCGAAGCCCGACTCCGCCGCTCGGAAGGGAGTTCGCAGCGGCGCGATCAACCGCCGTTCAACTCGCTTCACGCAGGCGTGATGGGGCCGATGCAGGCGCCTCTGCGGGCGTGTCGCGGGACGCGGGCGGCGGACCGGCCCAGGGCGCGCGCTTGAACCAGCCGACGACGCAGGCGACGCCGAGGATGGCGGCGAAGCCCGCGACGTTGAGCAGGGCGACGGCGAGCCCGTCATGCCCCGCGATCTCCGACGCCGTCCAGGCGAGCCGCGCGAGCACGATGCTGCCCAGGAAGGCCGCGAGCGACTGCCGGCCGATCAGGATGAGCAGGTGGCCGAGGCCGGCGTCGAGCCGGTCCCGGACCGGTTCGATCGCGCTCAAAACGAGATAGGCGAGCGCCAGGAAGTGCAAGATGCGCAGCGGGTGGAGATTGCTCTTCTCCGACGCTGCCGGCAGCAGGAGCTCGCGCAGCTCCCGGCCGGCGGGCCAATGCTCCAGGATGCCCCAGAAGGAGAAGGGCACGGACACGACCACGAAGACAGCGGCCGCCAGCAGCAGACCGGGCCGGCGCAGCGGCGGCACCGGCAGCCACTTCATCGCGATGAAGAAGCCGATGAAGAAGATCGCCTGCCAGGCGAAAGGGTTCAGGAACCAGCCGGCGCCATTCCAGGGGTTGCCGGGGAGGTTCAGCCCTTCCGTCCAGACCAGCGCGTAGAGCAGCGCCACCATCAGGAAGGGCAGCCAGGGGTGGAGCCGCCGCAGCGCGATGGCGAGCGGGATCAGCGCCAGGATGACGAGATACATCGGCAGGATGTCGAGGTAATCGGGCTGCCAGGTCAGGGTGACGAGGCCGAAGAGCGCCCGCTCCGGATCCGTCATCAGCGGCGCGAACTGGCGCCCCAGCTCGGCGCTGCCGACCAGCGTGTCGAGCAGCGTGGCCAGCGCCACCAGCGCGACGACGAGGCCGACATGGGCCCAGTAGACCTGCCAGAGGCGCTGCAGGATGCGCGCCGTGCCGAGCCACCAGCCCCTCCGGACGAAGGTCGCCCCAAAAGCGAGCGCGCTGGCGAAGCCGGAGCAGAAAACGAAGAGTTCAGCCCCGGACGAAAAGCCGAAGCGGGCGGGGATCCAGGCGTTCCAGCTGTTGGCCGGCACATGGGCGACGAAGATGATCAGCATCGTGATGCCGCGGAACAGGTCGAGGCGCTCGTCGCGCGGCCGCTTCGACGTCGGTGCCGGCGCGGCCATCAGAAGGCCCCCTCATAGGCGGCGGCGTCGATGCGGCAGGCGAGCAGGCTGAAGCCGGGCCGCGCGAAGGCAGCGGCCGCCTCGCGGGTAAGGCTCGCGCGGTCATCAACCGTCGCGCCATGGCCACCGAAGGCGCGTGCCACGGCGGCGAAGTCGCTGAGGCCGAGATCGACGCCAGCGCGGGCCAGCCCCATCTGCTTCTGCTTCAACGCGATCAGGCCGAGCGCCTCGTCGACCAGCACGGCGATGACGACGGGCACAGCGAGATCGCGCAACGTCGCGAGTTCGCCGAGCACCATCTCCAGCCCGGCGTCGCCGACGAAGCAGAGCGTCGGCTGCCCGCTGCCGAGCGCCGCGCCGGTCGCCAGCGGCAGGGCACAACCCATGGTGCAGAGCCCGGTCGATTGCAGCAGGCGGCGCGGCCCGTCGCAGGACCAGAGTTGCGAGAGCAGGATGCGATGCGCGCCGGAATCCGCCGTCGCGACCGTGCCACTCGGCGCCGCCGCCCGCAGCGTCTCGAAGACGGCATGCGGGCCCCAGCCGTCGGGGGCCGCGAAGGCACGACGGAAGGCGGCGCGGATCGTGGCCGGCTCGCCCCGCTCCCAGACCGTCGCGGGTGAGAGCCGCTCGGCCAGCCGATCGAGGATGGTGCCGACATGGCCTTCGAGCGTCATCGTCGCGCGGTGCATCCCATGCGGCAGCGCCTGGGCGACGATGTCGATGACCGGCTTGTCGGCCGGCCAGGGGTTGCGCCAGCCCTGGCGCATCTCGATCGGGTCATAGCCGGCCAGCACGATCAGGTCGGCCGCCTCGATCAGCGGGCGGATCAGCGCATCCGCCTTCGGCGAGAGGCCAACGCCTCCGATGACGCGCAGGTCGTCCTCGGGCAGCAGCCCCTTGCCCTTGTAGGTGGTCAGCAGCGGCGCGCCGGTCCGGTCGATCAGCCGGGCTAGGGAGGCGGCGGCGTTCTCGTTGACGAGGTCGAGCCCGGCGAGAACGAGCGGCCGGCGTGCCCCGGCGAGCAAAGCCACCGCGCGGTCGAGATCGGCGGGCCCACCGACAGCCACCGGGGCGACCGGCGGCGGCGGAAGCGTCGTGGCGGGCGCCTCGGCGACGGCGATGGGCAGGTCGATATGAACGGGGCCCGGCCGGCCGGACCGGGCGATGGCGAGCGCCTTGTCGACGACCAGCGCCTCGGTGCCGGGCGCCGCGCGGAAGCTCGCCTTGACCAGCGGGCGAAGCACCGCCTGATGGTCGAAGACCTGGTGGGTGTAGCTCTCGGCGAGCGCCTGATCGACGCAGCCGGTGATGAAGATCAGCGGCACTCGATCCTGCTGGGCATGGGCGACCGCGGTGATGGCGTTGCTGACGCCTGGCCCCAGCGTCGCCACTAAGACGGGCAGCGCGCCCGTGACGTGCCAGAGCCCCTCGGCCATGAAGCCCGCGGCGTTCTCGTGCCGCGCGAGTTCGAAGCGGATGCCCGCGCGCCCAAGCCCATCGACCAGCGCCAGCACCTCGCCGCCGGGGATGCCGAAGGCATGGGTCGCGCCGGCCGCCGCCAACCTCGCCGCGATGATGTCGGCGCCCGTCAGCGTGGCCGTGCCGGCCGGCATAGGGGCTGGCGGCGGGGTCTGGATCGTCATGCAGGCAACTCCTCGCAGGCGAAGCGCCAAGCCGGCGGTTCAGGATGACAATCGCGGCGGAGCCTCCCGCGGTTACCGCTTCACGGAAAGGTGATCGGCGCGCGGGGACGGCTCGGTCATCGTCAGCCGCCAGGCCCGCTCGATCCACGCGGGATCGACGACATGGCCGCCGGCGTGCAGGCAGAGTTCCAGGGGCGGAGCGCCGGCCGCGCTCAGCGGCAGGCAGGAGAGCGAATCCGGAGCGGTGGCAAAATCCGCCACCGTCACCGCCCTCGCCTGCGGATCGAGGATGGCGAGGCTCCTGAAGACATCGCCCTGGCGGTAGCCGTTGCGCAGGGCGCGGCCGGCGAGCGGCACGGTGCCGTCCGCCGTGCCATGGGTATGGATCAGGGCGGGCCGCGGTCCGGCGCAGGAGGCGGGCAGCGGCTCCCAGAAGGCACCGGCAACCGGCGCGAAGGCCCGGAAGCGCTCCGGCATCCGGCAGGCGAGATACCAGACCATCGAGCCGCCCTGCGAGAAGCCGCTCGCCATGATCCGGCTTGAATCGACCGGGAAGCGCGCTGCGACATCGTCGAGAACCCGGCCGACGAAGGCGAATTCGTCGCGATGTCGGCCCGGCGACCCCGGATAGGACCAGGTGCGCCCGGCGCCGTCGGGCGCGATCAGGGCGATGCCGAGCCGCGTCGCCAGCGCGCGCAGGCCGACATCGGCGGCGGTTTCCTCGGCCGAGCCCTGCCAGCCATGGAAGTACATCAGCGCCGCAAGCGGGGCCCTGTCAGCGGCAGCATCGGGCAGGATCAGCCGATAATGCCCGCCCTCGACCCGGCAGCCCTGCTCGCCCGGGCAGGCCTCGACCGGCGCGGCGAGGCCGGGGCCTGCCAGAACAAGGCCGGCGAGGGCGAGCCAGAGCGGCCAGCGGCGGATCATCGGTCGGCTCCATGGCCGGCCCGCCGATCGCCGGCCGTGCGCAGCCGACGCTAGCGGCGTTCGGCAGCCGCTGCGAGGGGCGCTCGCCGGCTTGTGAGCGAGTGGAAAGGCGTGCAAGGAGAAGACCTGCCTCCCTGTTCCGGACCCCTCGCCGCCCGTGTCGCTCGACGATTTCGAAGCCGTGCTGCACCCCGCCTTCATGGCCGGGCTCGAAGGCGACGCCGGCGCCTATCGCCGCTTCCTCGGCTTGATCGGGGGGCGTCTGCGCGGCTTCCTGCGCGGTCATCTGGCGCGGGCCGGCATCGCCAGCGCCGAGGAGGCGGAGGACGTACTGCAGGAGACTCTGCTGGCGCTGCATCTGTCGCGGCATACCTACGACCCGGCCGTGCCCGTCTCGGCCTGGGCCCATGCCATCGCCCGCTACAAGCTGATCGACCATCTGCGGCGCTCAGGCCGGCATCGCGGCCATCTGCAGATCGAGGACGAAGCGCTCTCCCAGGCGGCCCCCGGCAGCGCCGCCAGCGACGCCAAGCTCGATGTCGAGCGTGCGCTCGCCGCCCTGCCGGAACGCACGCGAACGCTGATCGATCGCGTCAAGCTCCAAGGCGGGAGCCTCGCCGATGCGGCCCAGGCCACCGGCATGACCGAAAACGCGGCCAAGGTCGCGCTGCATCGTGGTCTGAAGGCGATGGCGAAGGTGCTCAGCCGACGCGGAACGCGAACGCCATGATCTTTCGCCCCCTGAGCCGTGTAACCTTTCAGGCTCCGCCGCCGAACTCTCAGAACCGCAGCAGGCCCCCGCAGGTTTCGACAGCGCCATGAAAACCGACGATCTCGTCACCCTCCTCGCCAGCGACTCCGGCCCCGTCGAGACGGCGGGCTTCGCCCGCGCGACGGGGCTGACCGCGCTGGCCGGGCTCGCCGCCTGCGCCGCCGTGGTCCTCCTGATGTTCGGGCCGCGCCTCGACCTGGCCGCGGCCGCCATGACGCTGCCCGTTCTCGCCAAATTCGTCCTGGGCGCCTCGGTGGCCGGCCTTGCGCTCATCGCCTTCCAGCGCAGCCTGCGGCCGGGCCGGGCGGCGGGCGGCCTGCTCGCGCTCGTCCTGCTGCCGGTCGCGGCCGTGCTCGCCTGGGCGCTGACGGTGCTGGCGGCCCAGCCGATGCCGGCCTGGCCCGCGCTCCTGCTCGGGCGAACCTGGTCGGCCTGCCTCGTGCTGGTGCCGCTCTATGCACTACTGCCGCTGGCCGGGCTGTTCGTGCTCGCCCGACGCGGCGCGCCGGTGCGGCCGCGCCTGACGGGACTCGCGGCCGGGGTCGGCGCGGCGGGGCTTGCGACGCTCGCCTACGCGCTGCACTGCCCGGAAGACGCCGTGCCCTTCCTCGCCACCTGGTATCCCCTGGCGATGGCCGTCGCCGGTGGGCTCGGGGCGCTCGCCGGGCCGCGCCTGCTGCGCTGGTAGGCCGCGCCTCAGGGCTTGCGGGCGGAGACGATGAAGCGGTCCTGGCTGGCGCGCTCCAGCCGCTGATGCAGCGGCATGAAGCGTCCCTGCGCCCTGTGGATGGCACGCAGGTCGCGATCAACCCTGATATCGATGAAGCCGGCCTCGGCGAGAAGCCGCGCGATCTCTTCCGGCCGGCAGCCCTTCGCAAAATAGACGCGCGAGACGATGTCATCATGGGCCGCCTTGTAGGGCGGCGGCGGCTTCGGTGCCGAGACCATGCGGGCGAGCTTCGCCAGCAGCCGCAGCGCCTTGCCGTTGCCGGGGCGCGGATTGGTCATGTCGACATCGACGATGGCGACGCGGCCGCCGCGCTTCAGCACGCGATGCCATTCGCGGAAGGCCGCCGGCGGATCGGGCAGGGTCCAGACCAGATGGCGCGTCGCCACGGCATCATAGCTGTCGGAGGCTTCCAGCGTATCCTCGGCATCGCCCGCATAGAGGCGGATCGGCTTGCCGACGGTCTTGGCCCGGGCTCGGGCGAGCATGGCCTCGGACAGGTCGAGCCCCGTGACGGCATAGCCGAGATCGGCCAGCAGCAGGGAGATGACGCCGGTGCCGCTGGCGAGGTCGAGCGCCTTGGCGCCGGCCGGCGGTTGGCCAAGATGGCGCGCGAACAAAGCGAGCCAGGCCTGGCGCTCCGCGACCGAGAAGATCTCGTGGCCGGGCATGGTGTCGAAGGTTTCGGACCGCATCGACCAGAAGTCGCGGATCTCGTCCTTGAGGCTGAGATTGTGATGCAGGGTCGTCATGGCCGGCACTTCCGATGCAGGGCTGTCGGCTGCGAAAACCACGGAAACCGGGGCACCGCAAGCTGTTTCAGCACAAACGGCCAATTGCGATACGATTACTGCCGAAAACGCTCCACTCGTTTTTGTTTACAATAATTCCAAAAGATAAGACTTGACCCTTTACTGGAGCGGACCTACGGACCCGGCCACTTTTCCCGGAGATTGCCCATGTCCCCCGCTGCGCGCCCTGCTCGCTGCCGCTACGGTCGCCGCCTCGCTCATGACCGGCGGCCCGTCCGCTTTCGCCGAGAAGGTCTCGGTCACCGATGTGCTCGGCCGCACAGTCTCGGTCGAGGCGCCGGTCCGGCGCGTCATCCTCGGCGAAGGCCGGCAGATGTACTTCGTCGCCGCGCTCGACAAGGAGGACCCGTTCAAGCGCGTCGTCGGCTGGCGCGACGACCTGCCCAAGGCCGATCCCGACAGCTACAAGCAGTATCTGGCGCGCTACCCGCAGATCGCGAAGCTGCCGAGCTTCGGCGGCATGAAGGAAGGCGCCTTCGACATCGAGCAGGCGATCGCGCTCAAGCCCGACGTGCTCCTGCTCAACATCGAGGCCAAGGTCGCCAGCGACGAGGCGAGCCTGGTCGAGAAGCTCGCCGCGGTCGGCATCCCCGTGGTCTATGTCGATTTCCGCGAGAAGCCCTTCCAGAACACCGAACCGTCGATGCGGCTGATGGGCAAGCTCTTCGACCGTGAGAAGGTCGCCGACGACTTCATCGCCTTCCGCGCCGCCGAGATCGCCCGCGTCACCGACCGGCTCGCCAAGGTCCAAGGGCTGAAGCGCCCGCTGGTGATGATGGAGCGGGCCGGCGGCTACAGCGACGATTGCTGCATGTCCTTCGGCAACGAGAATTTCGGCAAGATGGTCGATATCGCCGGCGGCAAGAACTTCGCCTCCGACCTGATTCCGGGCACTTTCGGCACAGTCAATCCCGAGGCCGTCGTCGCCGCCAACCCCGATGTCGTCATCATCACCGGCGGCAACTGGGGCGCCTATGTGCCGGGCGGCGCCTGGGTCGGGCTTGGGCCGGGCAGCGACCTCAGCGAGGCGCGCCGCAAGCTCGCTGGCCTCGCCAAGCGGCCGGCCTTCAGCCAGACCAAAGCGGTGAAGGACGGGCGCGTGCACGCCATCTGGCACCAGTTCTACAACAGCCCCTACCAGTTCGTGGCGATCCAGGAGATCGCGACCTGGCTGCATCCGGAACTGTTCAAGGATCTCGATGCCGAGGCGACGCTGAAGACGCTGCACGAGCGCTTCCTGCCCCTGCCCTACGAGCCCGGCTACTGGGTCACGGTGGACCGCAAGTGAGCGCGACCGTCGCCGCGAGCCGACCGGCCGGGATCGCCTATCGCGCGCTGACGCTGCGGCGGCGGCTGATCCTTCTCGGCATGTTCGGGCTGCTCTTGGCGAGCCTCGTCGTCGACCTGATGCTGGGCCCCGCGCGCTACAGCGTCGGCCAGGTGCTAGCGACGCTGCTGAACCCCTCCGAGGCGCCCGCCGCGCTGCGCGTCGTGATCTGGGACATCCGTCTGCCGGTGGCGCTGATGGCAGTCGTCACCGGGGCGGCGCTCGCGATGGCGGGCGCGCAGATGCAGACGATCCTGAACAACCCGCTCGCCAGCCCCTTCACGCTCGGCATCTCGGCGGCGGCTTCATTCGGTGCGGCGCTGGCGCTGGTCTTCGGCGTCGCGCTGGTGCCCTTCGCGATCGACTACATCGTGCCGATCAACGCCTTCATCATGGCGATGGGCGCGGCGATGCTGATCCATGTGCTGAGCCAGCAGCGCGGGGTGACGACCGAAACCGTGATCCTGCTCGGCATCGCGCTGGTCTTCACCTTCAACGCGCTGCTCTCGCTGCTGCAGTTCTTCGCCTCCGAGCAGGCGCTGGGCGCGGTCGTGTTCTGGACGATGGGGTCGCTGACCAAGGCTAACTGGCACAAACTCGGCATCACCACCGCGGTGCTGCTGTTCACCCTGCCCTTCTTCCTGCGCCGCGCCTGGGCGCTGACGACGCTGCGTCTGGGCGACGACAAGGCGGCGAGCTTCGGCATCAATGTCCGCCGCCTGCGGCTCGAGATCATGCTGCTGGTCAGCCTGCTCGCCGCTGTGCCGGTCTCCTTCGTCGGGACGATCGGCTTCATCGGGCTCGTCGGCCCGCATATCGCGCGCATGGTGATCGGCGAGGACCAGCGCTTCTTCCTGCCCGCCTCGGCGCTGGCGGGAGCCGCGATCCTCTCGGCCTCCTCTGTGGTGTCGAAGTCGCTGATCCCGGGCCTGATCTTCCCGATCAGCATTGTCACCGCGCTGATTGGGGTGCCGTTCTTCTTCAGCCTGATCATGACGAGCCGGAAACGCTCATGGTGAGGCTCTGATGGTCCAGCTCACGCTCAGCGGCGTCGGTGTCGCCTATGGCAAACGCCGCGTCCTCAGCGGCGTCGATGCCGACGATCTGCGCGGCGGCGAGGTCGTGGCGCTGATCGGCGCCAATGCAGCCGGCAAATCCAGCCTGTTCCGGCGCATCGCCGGGCTGGCCTCCGGGGACGGCACGGTCAGCCTCGGCGGAACCAGCCGCGTCGCCGGCCGGGCCGCGCCGCAATGCTGCTACCTGCCGCAGGACACGGCAGTGAACGCCGTGCTGACCGTCTACGAGTCGATCCTGCTCGCGCTCAAGCAGGGCGGTGCCTGGTCGGTCAGCGACGAGGAGCTGCGGCGCATCGACAGCGTGCTGCGCGACCTCGAGATCGAGGATCTGGCCTTCCGGGGCCTGGGCGAACTCTCCGGCGGGCAGCGCCAGCTCGTCTCGATCGCACAGACGCTGGTGCGCGAGCCCGACGTCCTGCTGCTGGACGAGCCGACCAGCGCGCTCGACCTGCACCGGCAGTTCGAGGTTTTGAGCCTGGTGCGGCGGCTGACGCGCGAGCGCGGCATGCTGGTGCTGATCTCGATCCACGATCTCAACCAGGCGCTGCGCTTCGCCGACCGGGTGATGGTGCTAGCGCATGCGCGGCTCATCGCGATGGGCGATCCGCGCAGCATCGTGACGCCGGCGCTGCTCGACGAGGTCTATGGGGTGCGCGCCCGTGTCGAGATCCTGGCCGGCGGCGAGCCCTATGTGCTGGTCGAGGGGTCGAGCCGGCAGGCTGCGTGAGGCCGGTCCGGCTCGTCAGGCTGGCGGCGGCGGAAGCGGTTCGTCGGCGCGGGCGAGACGCCCCTCTTCCGCCTTGTGGACGTATTGCGCTGCCACGAGCCATCCTTTGAGCGGCTGCAAGGGCGGGATGCAGGTCAGCAGGATGAGCGGCAGCGTCGTGACCAGATGCACCCAGGTCGGTGGCTGGTAGGCGAGTTCAAGCCAGAGCGGGAAGGCGACCGCGGGAACGCAGACGAACATCATCACGAAAAAGGCCGGGCCGTCGGCCGGATCGGCGAAGGAATAGTCGAGGCCGCAAACCTCGCAGGAAGGCCTGATCTTCAGGAAGCCGTCGAAGAGATGGCCCTTGCCGCAGCGCGGGCAGCGGCCGCGCAGGCCGGTCTGCAGCGGCGACAGGGTCGGCCAATGTTCGCCGGACATCTCGTTCTCCCAGGCAATGCCGCAAATATGGGCACCCGCCCGAGATGGGCGCCGTGACCGTCAAAGGCAATCTTCGCTCACGCATTGCCGGGCTGCATCGGTGTTGCCACGCCCCACAACGCCTGGGAACAACGGTCCATCGCCCCGCACGATCCCTCGCCGCACGGAGCCGGGACGGTTTGCCGCAGCCGGCTCAGATATGGATGGCGTGGCCGAGCGCCTTGAGCGCCGCCTCCTGGAAGCCTTCGCCCAGTGTCGGATGGGCGTGGATCGTGCCGGCGACATCCTCCAGCGTGGCGCCCATCTCGATGGCGAGGCCGAAGGCGGTCGAGAGTTCCGAGACGCCGCAGCCGACGGCCTGAATGCCGAGCACCAGCCCGTTCTGCGCCAGGGCGACGATGCGGATGAAGCCCTGTTCGCCGTCGCGGGTCATGGCGCGGCCATTGGCGGCGAAGGGGAACTGGCCGATGCGGACCTCGTGCCCGGCGCGGGCCGCCTCGTCGGGCGAGAGGCCGACCGAGACGATCTCGGGATCGGTGAAGCAGACAGCGGGGATGGCGCGCTTGTCCCAGGCGCGCGGCAGGCCGGCGGCAATCTCAGCCACCATCTCGCCCTGCGCCATGGCGCGATGCGCCAGCATCGGCTCGCCGGTGACGTCGCCGATCGCGAAGATGCCACGCATCGATGTCTCGCAGCGATCGTTGATGCGGATGAAGCGGCCATCCATGTCGAGCACCAGCTCCTCCAGCCCGATCCCCGACGTGACGGGGGCGCGGCCGACGGTGACGAGGATCTTGTCGGCTGCGATGCGCCGCTCCTGCCCGTCCGCCGTCTCGACCAGCAGCGCATCGCCCGCGGGCGCGGCGCCGCGCGCCTTGGCGCCGAGCAGGACCTCGACGCCGAGCGCGGTGAGGCGTTTGGCCACGGGTGCCGTCAACTCCGCATCATAAAGCGGCAGGATGCGCTCTTGCGCCTCAATAATGGTGACCCGGCTGCCCAGCTTGGCGAAGGCGATGCCAAGTTCGAGCCCGATATAGCCGCCGCCGACGACGGCGAGACGCTGCGGGACTTGCGAAAGGGACAGCGCCTCGGTCGAGGAGATCACAGGCCCGCCGAAGGGCAGGAAGGGCAGCTCGACCGGCACCGAGCCGGTGGCGATGACGATGCGCTCGGCGCGGATCACCTTCGGGCCCGTTTCCGTGTCGACCACGACCGTCTTGCCATCGCGGAAGCGGGCGCGGCCCTGCACGATCTTGACCTTGGCCTTGCGCAACAAGCCGCCTACGCCGTTGTTGAGGCGGCCGACGATGCCGTCCTTCCAGGCGACGGCCTTGGCGAAATCGAGCGCCGGCGCACCGGCCGTCAGGCCGAAGGGCGTCTTGCCGGCGGCGGCGTGGGCGGCCTTCTCGTATTCCTCGGCGACATGGATCATCGCCTTGGACGGGATGCAGCCGACATTGAGGCAGGTGCCGCCGAGCCTGCCGGCCTCGACGATGACGGTGTCGAGGCCGAGCTGCCCGGCGCAGATGGCGCAGACATAGCCCCCGGGCCCGGCGCCGATGACGAGCAGCTTGCAGGTGATCTCGGTCATGATGCGGCTCCGCCCTCAGACATCGATGAACAGCGTCGCCGGGTTTTCCAGCAGCTCCTTGAGCCGCTGCACGAAGACCGCCGCGTCCCAGCCATCGACGACGCGGTGGTCGAAGCTCGACGACAGGTTCATCATCTTGCGCGGCACGAAGGTGGTGCCGTCCCAGACCGGGCGGATCATCATCTTGTTGACGCCGACGATGGCGACCTCCGGATGGTTGATCACCGGCGTCGTGGCGATGCCGCCCATCGCGCCGAGCGAGGTTATGGTGATGGTCGAGCCGGTGAGTTCGTCGCGGGTGGCGGTACCCTGCCGGGCGCGCTCGGCGATGCGGTTCAGCTCCAGCGCGCAGCCGAAGATGTCGCGCGCCTCCGCATGCTTCACCACGGGGACCATCAGCCCGCCCGGCGTCTGCGTCGCGATGCCGAGATGAATCCCGGCATGCTGGCGCACGATGCCCGCCTCGTCGTCATAGAGCGCGTTGAGATTGGGCTGCTCGGCCAGGGCCTTGACCATGGCGCGCATCAGGAAGGGCAGGAGCGTGAGCTTCGGGCGCTCGGGCGTCGGCTTCTTGTTGAGGACGGCGCGCAGATCCTCCAACGCCGAGACGTCCACCTCCTCGACGATGGTGATGTGCGGGATGCGCGCCTTCGACAGCGCCATCTTCTCGGCGATCTTACGCCTGAGGCCGACGACCTTGATCTCGCTGACGCCAGTCTTTTCCGCGAGGCCGGGCTTGCGCTCGGCTTCAGGCCCGCGCAGCAGGAAGGCGTCGAGGTCCTCATGCAGGATGCGCCCGGCCGGGCCGGTGCCGGCGAGCTGTCGCAAGTCGATGCCGGCCTCGCGGGCCTTCAGGCGGACCGCGGGTGAAGCAACGGGCCGTTCTCCGGGCGCGCGCCGCGGCAGGGCTGGGGCCGGAGCGGAGGCGGCCGCGAGCGCCTTGGTAGGCCTCGGCACGGTCATGGCCTGTGGAGGCGCTACCGCGGCGGATTTCGGCTCGGTTTCACCGGCGCTTTTGCTCTCGGGCGCATCGGTTCTGGGTTCCGGGCTCAGGCCTTCGGCCTGCCGCGGAATGACAGCGTGCTTCTCGTCGGGCTCGGATGGTTCCGCCGTGCCACCCTCGCCTGCGACCTCGAGCTTCACCAGCGCCGAGCCGATCGCGACCGTGTCGCCGATCTCGGCACCGATCCAGGTGACCTCGCCGTCGACGGGGGCCGGGATCTCGACGGTCGCCTTATCGGTCATCACGGCGGCGAGCAGATCGTCCTCGCGAATGATGTCGCCGACCTTGACGTGCCACTCGACCAGCTCGGCCTCGGCGATGCCTTCCCCGACATCGGGGAGCTTGATGATGCGCTCGGCCATCAGCGGCTCTCCATGATCTCGCGAAGCGCCTGGCCGACGCGGGCGGGGCCGGGGAAATAGGCCCATTCCTGGGCATGCGGATAAGGCGTGTCCCAGCCCGCCACGCGCCTGACCGGCGCCTCGAGATGGAAGAAGCAGTTTTCCTGGACCAGCGCGGCGAGCTCGGCGCCGAAGCCGGAGGTCAGCGTCGCCTCGTGCAGGACCATGCAGCGGCCGGTCTTGGCGACGGAGGCGGTGATGGTCTCGAGGTCGAGCGGGACGAGGGTCCTGAGGTCGATCACCTCGGCATCGATGCCGGTCTCCTGCGCCACGGCCTCGGCAACATGGACCATGGTGCCATAGGTGATGATGGTGACGGCTGATCCTTCGCGCCGGATCGCGGCCTTGCCGAGCGGCAGGGAAAAATGCCCCTCGGGCACCTCGCCGAGTTCATGCTTCGACCAGGGCGTCACCGGCCGGTCGTGATGGCCGTCGAAGGGACCGTTATAGAGGCGCTTGGGCTCGAGGAAGATCACCGGGTCGGGATCCTCGATCGCGGCAATCAGCAGGCCCTTGGCGTCGTAAGGGTTCGACGGCACCACGGTCTTCAGGCCCGAGACATGGGTAAAGAGGGCTTCCGGGCTCTGGCTATGGGTCTGGCCGCCGAAGATGCCGCCGCCGGTCGGCATGCGGATCACGATCGGACAGGTGAAATCGCCATTCGAGCGGTAGCGCAGGCGGGCGGCCTCCGAGACGATCTGGTCATAGGCCGGGTACATGTAGTCGGCGAACTGGATCTCGATGCAGGGCCGCAGGCCATAGGCCGCCATGCCGATCGCCGTGCCGACAATGCCGGCCTCGCTGATGGGAGCATCGAAGCAGCGATTGACGCCGTATTTCTGCTGCAGGCCATGGGTGCAGCGGAAGACGCCGCCGAAGAAGCCGACATCCTCGCCATAGACCACGACATTCTCGTCGCGGCCCATCGAGACGTCCATGGCGGAGCGGATCGACTCGATCATCGTCATGCGCGGCATGGCGTCAGACTCCGAGTTGCTGGCGCTGGCGGCGCAGATGCGGCGGCAGCTCGGCATAGACGCCCTCGAACATGTCGCGGGCCGAGGGCTTGCCGCCGGAATGCAACGTGCCGAAGCTCTCGGCCTCCTTCTGTGCGGCGATCACCGTCTCCAGGATCTCGGCCTGCGTCTGCACATGCCGCTCCTCGCTCCAGGCGCCGATCGCGATCAGATGCTCCTTCAGCCGCAGCAACGGATCGCCCAGCGGCCAGCCATCAGATTCCTGCTTGGGGCGATAGGCGGAAGGGTCATCCGAGGTCGAATGCGCGCCGGCGCGGTAGGTGACGTATTCAACCAGCGTCGGCCCGAGATTGCGGCGGGCGCGCTCGATCGCCCATTGCGCCACGGCATAGACAGCGAGATAGTCGTTGCCATCGACGCGCAGCGCCGGGATGCCGAAGCCCAGGCCCCGCGCCGCGAAGGTGCCCGAGCCGCCGCGCGCGATGCCCTGGAAGGTCGAGATCGCCCACTGGTTGTTCACGACGTTGAGGACGACGGGGGCCTTGTAGGTCGAGGCGAAGACGAGCGCGGCGTGGAAATCCGATTCCGCCGTCGAGCCGTCGCCGACCCAGGCCGCGGCGATCTTCGTGTCGCCCTTGATCGCGGAGGCCATCGCCCAGCCCACTGCCTGGACGAACTGCGTCGTCAGATTGCCGGAGATCGAGAAGAAGCCGCTCTCCTTGGAGGAGTACATCACCGGCAGCTGGCGGCCCTTCAGCGGGTCGCGCCCGTTGGAGTAGATCTGGCACATCATGTCGACGAGCGGATACTCATGCGCGATCAGCAGCCCCGCCTGGCGATAGGTCGGGAAGTTCATGTCGCCATCCGACAGCGCGATGCGGAAGGCACAGCTCACCGCCTCCTCGCCGGTATGCTGCATGTAGAAGGAGGTCTTGCCTTGGCGCTGGGCCATCTGCATGCGCGCATCGAAGCTGCGCAGCGTCATCATGTGGCGTAAGCCCCGGATCAGATCGTCGGGGCTGAGATCGGGCACCCAGGGGCCGACGGCCTGCCCCTCGCGGTCGAGCACGCGGATGATCGAATAGGCGAGGTCGCGAATGTCCTTGGGATCGACATCGACCGGCGGGCGCTCCACCGAACCCGCCTTGGGGATCACGACATGGGAGAAATCCGGCTGCTCGCCCGGACGGGACGCCGGCTGCGGCACGTGAAAGCGAAGGGGTGTGTCGGTCATGCGCTCCGTCCCTGATCCGCCATATCGTCCGGTCGGCCAGCATTCCGCTGTCCGGACCGGACGGCAAGCCGTCCGTTTCCGCGGGGCTTTGGTCGCGAGCGGCGACGCATCCCTCTTGGCATCAGGCTAGCCCGGAGGCGGCGGAGATTCCTGTCGAAATCAGTTGCGTCCGGAACCATCTGCGGAAATATCTTCTGACTTCTACCCACAATGCAGGATGATGTTCCGTGATACCGCGCAACCGCCGGAGCGATGAACCGGACGCCACCGATCTGCGGATTCTCTCCGCCCTGCAGGAGGACGGCCGTCTGACCGTCAATGCGCTGGCCGAGAAGGTCGGCCTCTCGCCCTCGCCCTGCTGGACGCGGGTGAAGCGGCTGGAGGAGAGCGGCGCGATCGAGAAATACGTCGCGGTGCTCGACCAGAAGGCGCTGGGTTTCGGCAACATCGTCTTCGTCGAGATCACGCTCGACAAGCATGACGACAAGATCCTCGACCATTTCGGCGAGGCGCTGACCCGGATTCCGGAGGTGGTCGAGGCCTATCTCGTCACCGGCGAATACGATTATCTCGTCAAGGTCGTGGTCAGCGGCACCGACCATTACGAGCGCTTCCTGCGCGAGATGCTTTACCGCATCCCCGGCATCCGCCAGACGCGCACGACCTTCGGCCTGCGCACGCTGAAGCGCGCGATCTCGATCGACCCGCTGAAGATGCCGCGGCCGTGATCGCTCGCTTCAGAGCCTTGTGATGGTCAGTCAAACCGCACCGTCATCCCGGACGCAGCGAAGCGGAGCTCCGGAATCCATCGGAGATCTCCGGAGCCCTCCGATGGATCCCGGGTCAAGCCCGGGATGACGGTGGTGGTTCCGAGAATAATCGCTTGGGCGCAAGCACCTAGCCCAGCACGAACCCCTCATCCGCAGCCGCCAGCGCCACCGCCGCTTCGAGATCCGGAGCGGCCGCGGCGTGGATGGTGAAGAGCCCCTCGCCCGCCGCGACATCGTCGCCGACCGCGCGCAGCAGGTCGATGCCGGCGCTCTTGTCGAAGGGAGCGCCGGCGCGGCGCGCGATGCCGGCGATGCGCCAGCCGTCGATCTCGCTGATGCGCCCGGCACGGGAGGCCCGCATGGTGCGGGTCAGGGCGGCGGGCTTCGCGACGATGTCCCGGCGTCCCTGCGCCGCGACGATGCCGTCCAGCGCCGCGCGCGCCGCGCCCGAAGCCAGGAGTTCGGCGGCCCTTGCGCGACCCTTCTCCCGCGTGCCGATGGCTGGATCCCAGGCGAGGATGCGACCGGCGAAGTCGAGCGCCTTCTCGCGCAGATCGGCCGGGGCCTGGGCATCGCCCTCCAGCACCCAGAGCACATCGCGGACCTCGAGCGCCGGCCCGATGCCCCGCCCGATCGGCCCGGCGCCGCAGGTCGCGACGGCCTCGACATGCAGGCCGACCGAACGCCCCACGCTCTCGAACAGCGCGCCGAGTTCGCGTGCCTCCGCCTCGCTGTGGAGCTTGGCGCGGCGGCCATAGGGCAGATCGACCACGACATGGGTCGAGCCGGCCGTCAGCTTCTTCGAGATGATCGAGGCGACCGACCAGCGGTTGGAATCGATGCCGAGCGGGCGCGTGATGGCGTTCATCACGTCGTCGACGGCGGAGTGGTTGAGGCGGCCATTCCAGGCGATGCAAGCGCGCGCCTGCGCCACCGTGCGGCGGACATCGTCCTCCGTCAGGTCGACCCTGGCCAGCACCTCCATCGCATCGGCCGTGCCGGCGGCCGAGGTGATGGCGCGCGAGGAGGTCTTGGGCATGGCCAGCCCGTGGGCGGCGACGATCGGCGCGACGATCAGCGTGATGCGGCTGCCGGGGATGCCGCCCATCGAATGCTTGTCGACGACGATCGGCTCGTCCCAGCGCAGGGGCGTCGAAAAACTGGCCCTGACGCTCGCGAGCGCGGCGACCTCGGCATCGCTGAGCGAGCGCGTCGCGGCGACGAGGAAAGCCGAGATCTCGCCTTCCGGGTAGCGACCCTCGACGATGTCGCGCAGCAGCATGGCGTAGTCGCTGGCGCCGAGCTCGGCGCCCTGGATCTTGGCGCGCAGCGCATCGCGGCTGTGCTGCGGCGGCGTGCGGGTCAGCGTGATCTCGCTGCCTTCGGGCAAGTCGAGCTGCGCGAAGGCCTCGCGCGACAGGCCGATCTCGTCGGGCTGGAGCAGCCAGCCGGCCTCGACGACGTTGACGCGGGCGCGGATGCTGCGGCGCGCCCCGTCCGCGGCGACCGGCCCGGCGACGTCGACCTTGCCCGGCCCGTCGAAATCCGCGACGCCGATGAGGCTGTCGCGTGGCAGATAGGCGATGCTGTCGCGCCAGCCGTCGATCGGGACGGGCTTCAACGAGAGGCGGCGCGTGGCGGCGTCGATGGCGCCGAGAAAATGCTCGATGCCCTCCTCGACCGTGCCGTCATTGGAGACGGTGATGGTCTCGATGCCGTCAGGCCATTGCGGCGGCTTGCGGGCGAGCCGCGCAGCGATGTCCTGCGCCGTCTCGCGTCCACGGGAGGCGAGACGGCGGGCGAGCGTCTCGGGCGAGGCGGTGACGTTGATGATGATGAGCCGCCGCACGGCGCGAGCCAGCGTCTCCAGCACGCCGCGCGAGCCATTCGCGACGATGTGCTGGCCGGCGGCGAGATCGTCGCGCAGCGAAGCGCGCAGGCCGTAATGCAGCCCATGCGCCTGCCAGGAGACGAGAAGCCCGCCACCGCTCGCGAGCGCCGAGAAATCAGCCTCGGCGATCGCCTCGTGATCCTCCCCGCCGGCATCGGCCGGACGGGTGATCAGCCGTCGCGCGAAACCGAAGCGCCCGCCCTGCGCCAGGGCCCGGCGGGCCCCGTCCATCAGCGTATCCTTGCCGGCCCCGCTCGGCCCGACGACGACGAAGAGGATGCCTGGCCGCATGGTGGATGTCGTCGCCTTCAGGCCTCGTCGAGACCAATGTCGACGGCGGGCGCCGACTGGGTGATCTTGCTGGTGGAGATGTAGTCCACGCCGGTCTCGGCGATGGCGCGGATCGTCTCGTAGCGGATGCCCCCGGAGGCTTCCAGCTTGGCGCGGCCGGCGACGAAAGCCACCGCCTCCTTCATCTGCGGCACGGGCATGTTGTCGAGCATGATGACGTCCGCGCCGGCGGCGACCGCCTCGCGCACCTGCTCGAGCCGGTCGCACTCGACCTCGAGCTTGGTCAGGACGGGCAGCCGCCGCCGCGCACGCTCGACCGCCTGGGCGATGCCGCCGCAGACGGCGATGTGGTTGTCCTTGATCATCACGCCGTTATCGAGCCCGAGGCGATGGTTCAGCCCGCCACCGCAGGCGACCGCGTGCTTCTCCAGCATGCGCAGGCCGGGCGTGGTCTTGCGGGTGTCGATCAGCCGGGCGTTCGTGCCCTTGATGATGTCGACATAGCGCGCCGTCTCGGTGGCGATGCCCGAGAGCCGCTGGACGATGTTGAGCGCCGTGCGCTCGGCGGTGAGGATGCCCTGGGCCGGCCCCTCGACGAGGATCAGAGTCGCGCCCTTCTCGACGCGGTCGCCATCGGCGGCCTCGACCCTGATCGAGAGCCGCGGCTCGTAGCGGGTGAAGACGGCGGCCGCCACATCGAGCCCCGCCAGCACCATCGACTCGCGGGCGTTCATGCGGAAGGCACCGGTTTCCGTCGGCTCGATCATCAGCTGGACGGTGAGGTCGCAGGAACCGATGTCCTCGCTCAGCCAGAGGTCGATCAGCCGCTGGGTGGTGAAACGGTCATACATGCTCAGCCCTGCCGCGCGCTCCGCCAGCCTCTGCGGGCTTCGCCATGGGAGCGAATAGCATGGATGGCCCGATCTCATGACTGTTTGCATACCAACGATGCGAAGTGGGTCCTGATGTGTCAAGCAAGGATTCGGCGACATCCTGATGACAACCGGCCGCCGCATCGGCCAGCCCACGATATCGGCGCGGCAGACGTAGTTGTCGCGGCAAGGTTGCGAATTTTTGCTGCAGCGCACGCCATCGGTTTGAGCGATGGCCAGCATTGACAACCCATATGCACACCAACAAACTCTCCCTCGTGCTGCGCAAGACAGCATTCGACAAGGCGGCTTGAAGCCGCCGGGGAACGGCAGCTACGTCAGATCGCCGGCCGACCCGATCGGCCGGTACCATTCGGTCGCACGGTCCGCCCCCGGACCGTGCCCGACACGAGGCTGGGAGGGTGATCATGAAGAGACTGGCTTTCGCATCGCTAGTGGCGGGCGCGCTCGCCCTCGGGGCGGGTTTCGCGGCGGCGCAGACGGCGCCCACCCGCAAGATCACCCTGACCGGCGGCTCGGTCGGCGGCGCCTGGAGCGCGATCGGCAACGCCATCGGCGAGACGATCCGGCGGGAATCGCCCGGCGCCTCCTTCGGCTACGAACCGGGCCGCGAGGCCGCCAACATCCAGCTCGTCTCGACCGGCAAGGTCGAACTCGGCATCGCCCATGCCCAGCTGATCAAGCGGGCGCAGGCGGGCGAAGACCCGTTCAAGGCGCCGATCGCCAATCTGCGCGCCATCGCGCTGATCGACCCGCAGGCGGCGGTGCAGATCCTGGTGCGCGAAGAATCCGGCATCGAGAGCTTCGAGAGCATCCTGGCCGCCAAGAAGCCCGTCCGCATCGCGCTCAACCAGCGCGGCACGCTGATGGCTGTGACCGGCGAAGAGGTGTTCAAGGCCTATGGCATCACCGCCAAGGACATCGAGGGCTGGGGCGGCCGCATCCACCATGTCGACTACAATGCCGGCCTGGAGATGATGAAGAACGGCCAGGCCGACATCGTCATCAACATGCTCGCCTTCCCCTCCGGCCAGATCAACAGCGCGACCCGCGAGATGAAGGTGCGGATGCTCGGCATCTCGCCGGAGGCGACGGCCAAGCTCGGCGCCCTGCTCGGCACCGCTCCGATCACCGTCCCGGCCGCCACCTATCCGTTCCAGCCGCAGGCAATCGCGACCGTGACCGGAAGCGTCGTGCTATTTGCGGCTTCCGAGATGAAAAACGAAGACGCGGCGCTGATCGTCGACGGCCTGATCAAGCATTTCGACTATCTGCGGCAGGCCCATGCCACAATGGCACGGCTGGAGCCCGTGAACCTGACCCAGACCGCACCGCTCGCGCTGCATCCGGGCGCCGAGGCCGCCTACCGGAAGGCCGGCCTGCTGAAGTGACGGGCGCCGCGCCCGTCCCGTTCCGCCATCCAGAGGCCGAGGTGCCGCGATGCCGAACCTGCTGAAGCTCCTGGCACCGGGGCGATCGCGCGAGCTCGCGGCACCGGAGCAGTGGACGGTGCATGTCGTGGGCTTCGCCGCGGCCGTGCTGCTGATCGCCATCTCCTTCGGCTGGTACGTCAAGCGCGAGATCGCGCTGTTTCTGTTCCTCGGCGCGGTTCTCGCCCTCGCCTTCCTGACGACGACAGCCAACCCGCTGCGGCCGACCGGCCGCTCCTGGTTCGCCTGGGCTCTGGTCGCGCTGTCGGTCGCCTGCTGCGGCTATTTCGTCGCGATGCAGCCGGTCCACGAGATGCGGCTGCCGATGATCGACGAACTCTCGACCGCCGACATCGCCGCCTCGATCGTGCTGATCGCGCTGGTGATGGAGGCGACGCGGCGCTGCATCGGGATGATCCTCGTCGTGCTGGTGGCGACCTTCCTCGCCTATGCGATCTTCGGCAGCAGACTGACCGGCTCCTTCGCCCATCGCGGCTTCAGCACCCAGGAGATCGTCGACCATCTGGTGTTCTCGACCAACGGGCTCTTCGGCCCGGCGCTCGAGGTCGCGGCCTTCCTGGTCGTCGTCTTCGTGATCTTCGGCGCGCTGCTGGACCGGATCGGCGGCGCCGATTTCTTCTACGACGTCGCCAACAGCCTGGTCGGCAAGCAGGTCGGCGGGGCGAGCAAGGTCGCGGTCGTGTCATCTGGACTCTACGGCTCGATCTCGGGCTCGCCGACGGCCGACGTCGTCACGACCGGCTCCTTCAGCATCCCGTTGATGATCCGCACGGGCGTCAGCCGGACCTATGCCGGCGCGATCGAATCCGCAGCCTCGACGGGTGGGGCGCTGCTGCCGCCGGTGATGGGGTCGGCCGCCTTCCTGATGACGGACTTCACCGGGATCCCCTATGCGACGATCGCCCTGTCGGCGCTGATCCCCGCCTTGCTCTATTATGAATCAGTCTTCCTTGCGGCCCATTTCAAGGCGCATCGGGACGGTCTCCGGCCGATGTCGGAAGGCGAGACGCCGTCGATCCTGGCCGTGCTGCGGCGCGACTGGGCCTATCTCCTGCCGATCGGCCTGCTGGTCTGGGGCGTGCTGAGCCTGAACCGCCCGTCCTTCGCCGGCGCCATCGCCTGCGCTGCGTTGCTCCCTGTCGCACTGCTGCGCCATCCTGACCCGGTTCGGCTGGTCAAGACGGTCTTTTTCGGCCTGAGCGACGGCATGCGCGGGATGATCGGCGTCGGCGTCGCCTGCGCCATCGCCGGGCTCGTGGTCGGGACGCTCTCGATGACGGACCTGACCGGCAAGATCAGCTCCGGCCTGTTCCACATGTCCGGCGGCAGCCCGATCCTCACCATCCTCGTCGCTGCCTTCGTCATCATCGTGCTGGGCATGGGCATGCCGACACCGGCGGTCTACGCGCTCTCGGCGGTACTGGCGGCACCCGCGCTGATCGCGCTGGGCATCGCGGTGCTCCCGGCCCATCTCTTCATCGTTTACATCGCGTCGATGTCCGCGATCACGCCGCCGGTGGCGGTGGCAGCCTTCGCGGCGGCCTCGATCGCCAAGGCCAATCCGGTGATGATCGCGATCGTCGCCTGCCGGATCGCGATGGTCGCCTTCATTCTGCCCTTCGTCTTCATGTACCAGCCCGCCCTGCTGCTGATCGGGCCGGTCTGGCAGACCGTGCTGTCGGTTGCGGCCGTCGCGCTCGGCGTGTTCGCGCTGAACGCCGCCATCGAGGGCTATCTGTTCTCTCGCCTCGGCCTGGCCGGACGCTTGCTGCTGGCGGCAGGCGGGATCGGGCTCTTCTTGCCTTTCGCGGCGACGCAGCTTGTCGGGCTGGCCTTGCTCGCAGCGACGACCGTCTGGCTCTGGAGCATTCGCAGCCCGGCCCGCATGCAGCCCGTGCCGCCTGAGGCCGTTCCTCAGCTGCCGAGATCGCGCGCGACGCGGAAGCCCGCGACCTGATCACGGATGCCGGGCTCGCTGACGATCCTTGAATCGAGCCGCCGCGCCGCCGGCGGATCGGCCCAGGACCCGCCCCGCAGGATGCGCCCCTCCTCCTCGCGACAGACCGGCGGCGGGAAGGGCTGGCCCGGCACGGAGGGGTCGGGCGGGCAGGTATCGACCCATTCCCAGAGATTGCCGCTGAGGTCCGACAGGCCCCAGGGGCTGGCGGCGAAGCGGCCGACCGGCGCGGTGGTGCGGAACCCGTCGCGGCACGGCGCGACCGTCCAGGAGGGCATCGCCTGTTTGGCGGTTTCGTCGGCGCCGTTGCCGATCGCGCAGAGGCGCGCGGGATCGGCCATCTCCTTCGCCGAGGCGGCGGCGACATGGTGCCATTCGGGGTCCGTCGGCAGGCGATAGCGCTGGCCGGTGCGCTTCGACAGCCAGGCGACATAGGCTTTCGCATCGCCATGGCTGACGCAGGCCACGGGCTCGTCGTCGCCCTGCGGATAGCCGGGATCCTGCCAGGACAGGGAGGGGTCGAGCTTCCAGACCGGCGCGCGGACATGGCAGCCGAGTTCGACGACATGGCCGGACTGCTGCATGAAGGCCTTGTACTGCGCCCGCGTCACCTCGAAGCGGCCGATCGCGAAGGGCTGGGGCAGCGTCACCTCGACATTGCGCGGCGTCGCGCCGGTCGAGAGCTGCATGCGGACATCGCCATCCGGCACCAGGACGAGTTCGGGGCAGTCGGCACAGTCGCGGAAACTCTCACCCCCGCCCGGCTTCAGCCAGACCCGCTGGCCACCCGCCGCGAGATCGACGAAGCCGAGCTGCGCCAGCCGTGCCGTGATCCTCGGCTTCTCGACGCCGGCCGCCAGAAGCTCGAGCAGGGCGGCGCGATCGGTGGTGGCCGCGATGCGTGCGGCCATCTCGGCGCCGGCGTCCCGGGGCGGCGCCACCGGCGCCAGTTTCAGCGTGGGAAGGGCCGAGGCGGCGCCGCTCTGGGGGGCCGTCTGTGCCGGTGCCGGGGCCGGCAGCGCCAGGCTCGCCGCCGCGAGAGCGAGCCCCAGAAGGGCCCGCCTGCCGGGCGCCGGCACGGGGGCAGTGTCCCGGGCGGTCATGCGCAGGGCGCGGTCTTGAACTCGACACGGCGGTCGACCGCCGTGCTGGCATCGTCCCGCGGCAGGCCGACCAGCGTCTCGCGGAAGCCGACGCCGGAGGCCCGCAAGCGCTGCGACATGCCGGGCGCCTGCGCGTTCATCAGGCCGGCGATGCGCTCCGCCCGCTCGCGCGAGAGCCGGTCGTTGAGCGTCTCGGGGCCGGTTCGGCTGGCATGGCCGACGATCTCGAGGCAGACACCGGCCCGGGTCGCCCGCATCGCGATCTCGCGCAACCAGGCGGGATAGCTCGCCGAGAGCTTGCGGTCGGCGTTGAAGGCGGTGGAGTTCGGCTCGAACAGGAACTTCACGCCGAGCCGGCCGAGGCTGAAGCCACGCTCGACCATCTGGCCGAAGGTCTCGTCCGCCGCGCCGGTCTCGCCGAGCGCCGCATAGGAAAGGTAGAGCCCGTTGAGCACGCGCAGCTGGTCGCCGCCCGGCTGGGCCTGGGCCTCGCGATAGAGATCGCGCGCCCGGCGATGGTCGCCGGCCTCATAGGCTGCGCCGGCCTCGCGGATACGGGCGGCCGCCCCGAGCTGGTCGAGATAGGCGGGCGAGACGGGCGTGCCCGGCTGCGAGCGCTGGCAGGCCTCGATATAGGCGCGCGTCGCGGCATCCAGCCCCCAGACCGGCGTGTCGGCATGGGAGGCGGCCGGGGCGATGTCTACATCGCCCACGGTCGAGCGGGCGACGCTGCGGGCATAGACCGTCTTCGCCTCGCGCTCGACCAGGGCGAAGCAGATCCAGAAGGCATCGCGCTCGCCGCCCGGCTGGCCGGCATTGTTGATGGTGTTGAACGTCCCGATGAAGACGAAGCGCGCCTTGGCGACGTTTTCCGGCGTGAAGGCCAGGATTTTCACATGCGGGTAGCGTTCCGCGACCAGTTCGGCGATGCGCCGGTCGAAGCCGCGCGTCGCCGCCGACTGGATGCCGGTGACGCCGTCGATCAGCGGATCGATGACCACCGTGACCTCGCCGGCGCTGGCGGGCAGCCTCGCGAATAGATCCGTCGCCGCCTTCATGAAGGCCTGCTCCAGCGGCAGCAGCGCCGCGGGACGGACCGCGGCGACCGGCTGCGCGATGGCGGCCGGGGCGCTGCCGACGGCGGTGAGCGCGAGCATGACGGCGGTGGTGAAGGAACGCAGGGTCATGCGGCGGCTCCGGCAAGGCCTGTCGCCGCCCTGCTCCCCAGCCGGATTGCGACGAAGGTCGATCGAGTGCTGAACCATAACGTCATCTCCTTTTTCCGGGCAATCCTCTCCGCACGGGGAGGATCGGCATGAGCGAACACTGCGCCCTACCAACGCTCGTGACTGTTCCGGGGGGAACAGCGACGGTGCGAACGCTGCGGCAGCCCTGTCTTCAGACCGGAGAGAACACCGTGACGGGGCCGATTCCGCGCAGATCGACCTCTGCGAGCCGCCGCAGCCGGGCGGGATCGCAGCGCGCCGCGGCGGCGGGGCCGACGCAGATCGACGAGCCGAGCTCCTTGTTCAGCGCCTCCAGCCGCGCCGCCATGTTCACCGCCTCGCCATGGGCGGTGTAGTCGAGCTTGGCGCCGAAGCCGACGTCGCCGACGATGGCGAACCCGGTCTCCAGCCCCTGCCGCGTGCGGCCGAGGCCGATCGCGGCGGCGGGACCGCTCGCCCGGTAGCGCTCGGTCCAGGCGAGAATCGCCACGGCGCATTCCAGCGCGCGGCGGGGATGGTCGTCGAGGTCGAGCGGCGCGTTGAAGAGCGCGTGGACCGCGTCGCCGACGAGCTTATCGACCATGCCGCCATGCTCGCCGACGATGCGGGTGACGCCCTCGAAATAACCGTCCAGCACGGCGACGAGCTGTTCCGGCCCCGCCTCGCGGGTAGTGCGGGTGAAGCCTTCGATATCGGTGAAGAGGGCCGTGACCTCGCGCCGCTCGCCGGTGAGCCTGAGGCTGCCGGGACTTGCAACGATACGTTCGACCACGCCCGGCGCCAGATGCTGTTCGAAACGGCGTCGCAGGCGGCCCTCGCGCCAGCGCGCTTCGGAAAATCCCGCAAGCGAGGTGGCGAGAAAGCCCAGCAGGGCCGCCGTCACAGCCGGCGTCGGATCGACCAGTCGATCGGCCATGACGAGAAGGGCGGCTCCGAGCAGGAGCGCGACGACCAGCCCTGCCGTGGCGAGGACTGAAGTCGCCGGGCGCAGGCGGCGCGCGACGGCAACGGCGCCGATCACGCAAAGCAGCGCCAATGCGATCTCGCCCAGGTCGGCCCCGGCCGGCCGCAGCGGCATGATCCCCGCCGCGAGCTGGCGCAGGGCTTGGAGCTGGAGCAAGGCGGAGGGGGTGAGCGGATCCTGCGCGCTCGCCCGCAGCGCCCCCAGCTCGGGCGCGCTGCCGCCGATGAGGACGACGGCCCCGGCGAGCGGTGCGAGGTCGGCACGTCCTTGCAGCAGGTCCGAGGCGGCGATCACGCGGAGCGGGGCGACTGAGGGCAGCAGGCGCAGCATCGCGTCCGGCGGCAGGGGCCGGCTGACGGAACCGAAGGTGAAGTGCGGCGGATCGGCCGACAGCAGATAGCCCGGGGCGCCGGCCGCGACGCGCGCGGCCTCCAGCGCCAGCCCGGGCCGAAGCGCGCCGCCCGCTCCCACGAAGAGTGGCACGCGCCGCACCAGACCGTCCTCGTCGCCCGGCAGAGAAAGCGTGCCCGTCCCCGCCGCGGCCGCGGCGAGCGCCTGCGGTGGGCCGCTCGCCCCGTTCTCGCGCCAGAGCCCGCCGAGCGCCACGCCCTCGCGCAGCAGCACCGGCACCTGAGCGAGCGCATCGGCGCCGCGCGGATCGAGCACCCAGCCGAGGACGACCGGGCCCGCGGCGATGGCCGTGGCGAGTTCCCGATCTCCGTCCGCCAGCGTGGGGGCGAGCGCGGCGATCTCGGCGCGGTCGGTCGCGGTGGCGAGCCGGCGGGCCAACGCCGCCGGCGAGCGCTCGTCCTCACCCGCCAGCAGGATGTCCATGGCGATGGCGGCGGGCCTCGCGGCCGTCACCGCCGCGATAAGCCGCGCCAGGGTCTCGCGCGGCCAGGGCCAGGGGCCGACCGCGTCCAGGCTCGCACCGTCGATCGCGACGAAGGCGAGCCTGATCTCGGGCGTGGCCGGACGCCAGGCGGCGGTCGCGCCCAGTATCAGGTCGAAGACGCGCTCCCTCAGGCTTTCGCGCCAGGCGGAGGGCGCCGTCTGCGCCAGCAGGAGGATCGCGAGCCCCGCCAGCAGGCCGGCCATAACCGGCCTCGACGGCCGCAGCCGGCTCTCAGCCATCGCCGGTCCCGGCACATTTGGCGAGGAGATCGGGATCGCAGAAGAGACGGTCGGCCGTCCGGCGGATGGCGCCGGCCTGTTCGAGCGAGCCGAGCGCCGCGTTGACCTTGGGCCGGCTGGCGCCCAGCAGCTGCGCCAGTTCGCCCTGCGAAAACGCCATGTCGAGCGGCACGCGCTTGCCCGGGGCGGCACGCCGGCCGGCCAGCCCGACCAGGAGAAAGCGGGCCAGCCTGACCTCGATCGAATAGAGCGCGATGCCCTCGAGCTGGTCGGTGGTCTGGCGCAGGCGGCGGCAGAGAAAGGCGACGATCCCGGCCGAGAGCGCGGGGTGGCGCACCATGAGCTGGTCGAGCGCGGCCCGGCGCAGGGACAGGGCGAGAACCGGCGTGATCGCCACGGCGTCCGCGCTGCGGGTGCCGCCGTCGAGCACGGCGATCTCGCCGAGCAATTCGCCGCGCGCGGCGTGGCGCATGCTGAGCTCGCGGCCCTCCTCGGTCGTGACGGACAGGCGCACGCGCCCTTCCGCGACGAGGAGAAGACGGTCGCCCGCCTCGCCGCGGGCGAACAGCATCTGGCCGGCATCGAAGCGCTGCTCGCGGAACTCGCCGGCACAGTCGAGCAGGGCCTGTGGCGGCAGCCCGGTAAAGAAGCCGGCCTCGCCCAGCATGGCCGCGATGGCGGAGGGCTCCATCGTCAGGCGATCTGGGCGAGCGCGTCGGCGATGCGCGCCGCGCCCCAGCGTCGGGCCGGCGTCGGCGCGGCGCCGCGACGGGCGATGTCCGTGCCCTCGCCCGCCGCCAGCACGACCTCACGGCCCGCAGCCCGCACGGCGACCTCGCCGCGCTCGACGAAGACGCCGAAGACGCCGTTGCTCGGCCCGGCGAAGAAGCGCGTGCCGCGCACCGCGATCAGCCCATAGGAGGAGCGCACGCGGATCCGCCCGGCCTCGCTGCCGGGCGCCTTGTCGACCAGCAGCGCGCCTGCCCCCAGGCTGATGGTGCCGCCGGCATCGACGATGAAGCGGTCGATGGTGATGCGGGTGTTTTCGCCCAGCCGAAGGTCGGTGGCCCGTCCGAGACGGAACCCGGCGCGTGCGCCCTCACCCGTCTCGACCCGGTCCCCGACGAAGACCGGCCCCTCGGCCGAGAGCCGGCGCCACGCCTCCTTCAGCCGCGCCATGGCATCGCCGCGCAGATCCGTCACCTGTCCCGCCGGTGAGGTAGCCTCCACTGCCTGGGCCCAGGCGGCGAGCGGGACGCCGGCCGCGGCCAACACCGTCGCCATGCGGAGAAGATCGCGCCGCTGGAACGGCACGTCGTCGGCCTGCTCCATCGCGCCTTGCCTGATCTGCATCGTCCCGCCATCCCCACGCATCGCCTGACATCTTCCCCATGAGAGACGCTGCAAGGTCAAGCGCGCGCCCGGCGGACGCCATCATCATGCGCCTCCTTGACGATGGTCGCCCGGCGCGACCACCCGGTTCAAGCCTCATCGCCCTGCGCCGACCGCGTCTCTCCCCTGCCATGGCCGCCATGGCGGGGGCCGGCCGGCTGCGCCATCCTCGCAGCGCCGGTGCCAGAGAGCCGCCGCGAGAGGAGGTTGCCCCATGAACGCTAACCAGAGCGACCTGCCCGCCCCGGCCGGCTTCGACGTCCGCACCGCGGATGGTGCCGTGCTGAGCGCCTTCGTCGAGGGGCGTGGCCGGCCGCTGCTGCTGGTCACCGGGCTCGGCGGTGGCGCGGCGTTCTGGACGAGCATCGCCGAGACGCTGGCCCGCTCCTTCCGCGTGATCCGCTTCGACCAGCGCGGCATCGGCGCCAGCACGCGCGGCAGCGACACCTGCAGCATCGAGACGCTGGCACGGGACTGTCTCGCCGTGCTCGACGAGGCCGGGATCGACCGGGCGGTGGTGCTTGGCCACTCGACCGGCGGCTGCATCGCGCAAACGCTGGCTCATCTCTTCCCCGAGCGGGTCGAGGGCTTGATCCTGAGCGGAAGCTGGCTGCGGCCGAACCACTATATGGGCGGCTATTTCGGGGCGCGGCGCGAGATCCTCGGAACGAATCCGGAAGCCTACGCCGCCACCTCGGTGCTCTGCGCCTATCCGCCGGCCTGGATCGAGGCCAACTGGCATGTCTATGAGGCGGCCCTGGCGGCGGCCCCGCTCAGCGCCACGCAGCAGGCGGTGATGCGGGAGCGGATCGACGCGCTGCTGGCCTTCGACGGACGCGATCAGATGGCGGCGCTCAGCCTGCCGGTGCTGGTGCTGGGCGCGCGCGACGACATGGTCGTGCCGGCTTTTCTCCAAGAGGAGATCGTCGCGGCCCTGCCCGGCTGCGCCAAGACCATGCTCGACACGGGCGGGCATCTCTTTCCGGTGTCGCGGCCGGATGCCTTCACCGCGACGGTGGCGGACTGGATCGGCCGCCTCGGCTGACGGACGCGGGATGGGCCGCGTCGAATTAGCGCCTTAGCCGGGCGGCGTCTTTGGATTAAGCCAGTTCCAGGGTCGGCCGCTCGCCGACCCGCGCCGCAAGCCCCAAGGATCTTCGTATGCACGCTTTCGCCCGCCTCGCCGCCCTGTCCGCGCTGTTTGCGCCCGTCCTGCTCGCCGCCCCGGCTTCGGCGCAGGATGTCGCCGCAGGCGAGCGCTCCTGGAACAAGTGCCGGGCCTGTCACCAGATTGGCGAGGGCGCCAAGAACATCGTCGGCCCGCAGCTGAACGGGCTGTTCGGCCGTCCTTCCGGCTCGGTCGAGGGCTACAGCTATTCCGCGGCGAACAAGAATTCCGGCATCACCTGGGACGAGGCGGTCTTCGCCGAATACATCAAGGATCCGCGCGCCAAGATCCCGGGCACGAAGATGGTCTTCGCCGGCATCAAGAACGAGAAGGAAATCGCCGATCTGACGGCCTTCCTCAAGCAGTTCGACAAGGACGGCAAGAAGCTCTGAGACGCCGGCTGCGGCCCGCGCGGCTGGCTGGGCTGCCACGATCCCTGCATCAGGCGCTCGGCGACCATGTGCCGAGCGCAGCGGACATCTCCGCCTTTCCCCGATTGTGTCCGTTCCGGCCCGTCGCGCGCAACATCGTGCGAAAGCGGCCGGACCCGCTCGGCCATGGCCCGGAACTTGAACGGTCTTCCGCGCCGCCGCACCAGCCGATGGCCTGTGCGGCGGCTGCATGCTGTGTTCTAGTCGGCGTCGGACGGAGTCTGAGGGGGCTCCGCCGCTCGTGACGGCGTGACGGTACAGGGAGAGACCCATGACGACTTCATCATCAGCCCTTCGGGGGCGGCTTGCGGCCGCCACGGCACTCGGCCTGCTCGGCCTCGTCGGCTCGGGCCTGCCGGCGCTCGCCCAGACACCCAAACAGGGTGGGACGGTGCATGTCGTCGTCCAGCCCGAACCGCCGATGCTGATGCAGGGCCTGAACCAGAACGGGCCGACCAACATGGTTGCCGGCAACATCTACGAGTCGCTGCTGCGCTACGACGACAAGCTGACTCCGCAGCCCTCGCTGGCCAAGAGCTGGGAGATCTCGGCGGACTCCAAGGTCTACACCTTCAAGCTCCAGGAAGGCGTGAAATGGCATGACGGCAAGCCTTTCAGCGCCGACGACGTCGTCTTCTCGCTCGACAAGTTCCTGCGCGACGTGCATCCGCGCTGGCGCCCGATCGCCAACAACCAGGTCGAGAAGATCGAGAAGGTCGACGATCTCACCGTCAAGATCACGCTGAAGCAGCCCTTCGGCCCGCTCCTGCTCTCGCAGGAGGCGGCCGGCGCGCCGATGATCCCCAAGCACATCTATGACGGCACCGACTACCGCGCCAATCCGGCCAACAACACGCCGATCGGCACCGGACCCTTCAAGCTGAAGGAGTGGAAGAAGGGCTCCTACATCCACCTCGTGAAGAACGAGGACTACTGGCAGAAGGGCAAGCCCAACCTCGCCGAGATCTACTGGCAGATCATCCCCGACGCGGCTGCGCGCGCCGTCGCCTACGAGACCGGCAAGGTCGATGTGCTCACCGGCGGCTCCGTCGACGTCTACGACGTCGCCCGCCTCTCCAAGCTGCCCAACACCTGCGTGACGACGAAGGGCTGGGAGATGTTCGCGCCCCATGCCTGGGTCACCCCCAACATCGCGCGCGGCGGCCCGCTCGCCAACAAGCAGTTCCGCCAGGCGATGATGTTCGCCATCGACCGCGAATTCGGCAAGGACGTCGTCTGGGGCGGCCTCGGCAAACTGCCGACCGGGCCGATCTCGTCGAAGACGAAGTTCTATTCGGCCGACGTGCCGAAATACACCTTCGATCCGACCAAGGCGAAGGAACTGGTCAAGGCGTCCGGCTACAAGGGCGAGCCGCTGAAGCTGCTGGCGCTGCCTTATGGCGAGGTCTGGAGCCGCTGGGCGGAAGCCATCAAGCAGAACCTGACCGATGTCGGCATCAATGTCTCGATCGAGACCACCGACGTGCCGGGCTGGACGCAGAAGGCCAGCAACGGCGATTTCGACCTGACCTTCAACTTCCTCTACCAGCTCGGCGACCCCGCGACCGGCGTGGCGCGCAACTACATCTCGACCAACATCGTCAAGGGTAACCCCTTCGGCAACCAGGGCGCTTATGTGAACCCGGAGGTCGACAAGCTCTTCGCCGAAGCCGCGATCGCGCCGACCGACGCCGCTCGACAGGAGGCGTACACGAAGGTGCAGAAGCTGCTGGCCGAGGAGGTGCCGGTGCTGTGGCAGCTCGAGATGGACTTCCCGACCATCTACCGCTGCAACGTCAAGAACCTCGTCACCACTGCCATCGGCGTGAATGACGGCTTCAAGGACGCGTGGAAGGAGTGACGCGCTCCTCAATGATCGCGTCACACACCCCATGAACGATTGAACTGGAGCGCTTGATCACCCTCAACCGTCATCCCGGACAAGCCGCGAAGCGGCGCAGCTCCGGGATCCATCGTAAAGCCAATCCCTTGGGCAGTCTCTGCCCTACGATGGATCCCGGAGCTCCGCTTCGCTGCGTCCGGGATGACGGCGCGGTTGTGGTCGAGCGCCGAGATCTCTTTCCATGAATCTCCTGCACTTCCTCTCCAGCCGGCTTGCCAAGGGCGTCCTGACGCTGCTCGCCATCGCGGTGCTGAACTTCTTCCTGATCCGCGCCGCGCCGGGCGATCCCGCGCAGGTGCTGGCCGGCGAAGCGGGCGCGGCCGATGCGCAGCTGCTGGAACAGCTGCGCGAGCGCTTCGGGCTGAACGAGCCGCTGCTGACCCAGCTCTGGATCTATCTCAAGGGCTACCTGACCTTCGATCTCGGCTTCAGCTACCGGCAGCAGCAGCCGGTGCTGACGCTGGTGCTCGACCGGCTGCCCGCGACGCTGCTTCTGACGGGCGCGGCCTTCCTGATCTCGCTGGGACTCGGCGTGGTCATGGGCGCGCTGGCCGCGCGCCGGGCCGGCCGCTGGTCGGACAGCCTGATCACGACGCTCTCGCTCGTCTTCTATGCGACGCCGCTGTTCTGGATCGCACTGATGAGCCAGATCGTCTTCGCCCTGAAGCTCGGTCTCGTCCCCAATGTCGGCTACGAGACCATCGGCGCGAACTACACCGGCCTGGCGCGGGCGCTCGACATCGGCCACCACCTGATCCTGCCGTCGCTGACACTCGGACTGTTCTTCACCGCGCTCTATGCGCGGATGATGCGCGCCTCGATGCTGGAGGTGGCAGGCGCCGATTTCGTCAAGACGGCGCGCGCCAAGGGGCTCTCTCCCGGGATCGTCTCGCGGCGGCATGTGGCGCGCAACGCGATCCTGCCCGTCGTCACGCTGGCGGGTCTGCAGGCGGGCCAGCTCGTCGGCGGCGCCGTCCTCACCGAGACGGTCTTCGCCTGGCCCGGCATCGGCCGGCTGATGTTCGACGCACTCGTCCAGCGCGATTATTCCGTGCTGCTCGGCGTCTTCTTCATGTCCTCGGCCATGGTCGTCGGCTTCAACATCCTGACCGATCTGGTCTACCGGATCGCCGATCCGCGCATCGAGGCGGCGTCGTGATGGTGCTCGCCTCTCCGTCATGGTCGGGCTTGTCCCGACCATCCACGCCTTCGCTCGTCGAGGCCTGTGTTCAAGACGTGGATGCTCGCCACAAGGGCGAGCATGACGGCGAGGGCTGCCCATGAACTTCTTCAAGCGGTTCTGCCGCAATCGTGGCGCCGTATTCGGCCTCGTCATCCTGCTCGCGGTCGTCGCCTTCGCGCTGCTGGCCCCGACGCTGTTTCCGCAGTCGCCCTGGCGCCCGGTCGGCCGGCCCTTCCTGGCGCCCTTCGTGATGGAGCGCTTCCCGCTCGGCACCGACACGCTGGGGCGCAACCTCGCCGCCGGGCTGGTCCATGGCGCGCGGGTCTCGCTGATGATCGGCGTGGTCTCGACGCTGGTGGCGCTGCTGATCGGCGTGCCGCTGGGCGCCGCCGCCGGCTATGCCGGCGGCTTCGTCGACGACGCGCTGATGCGCTTCACCGAGTTCTTCCAGACCATCCCTTCCTTCGCGCTGGCGATCGTGCTGGTGGCGATCCTGCAGCCGGCGCTGGGCTCGATCGTGCTGGCCATCGGCGTCGTGTCATGGCCGCCGGTGGCGCGGCTGGTGCGGGGCGAGGTGCTCTCGCTGAAGACGCGCGAATATGTCCAGGCGGCCGTCACCATCGGCCAGTCGACGCCGCGCATCATCTTCAGCCAGGTGCTGCCGAACACGATCGCGCCGATCATCGTGATGGGCTCGCTGATGATCGGCTCGGCGATCCTGCTCGAATCCTCGCTCTCCTTCCTCGGGCTGGGCGATCCCAACCTGATGAGCTGGGGCTATATGGTCGGCGCCGGGCGCACGCGCCTGCTCGATGCCTGGTGGATCTCGTTCTTCCCCGGCTTCGCGATCTTCCTGACGGTGCTTGCGCTCAATCTGGCCGGTGAAGGGCTGAACGACGCGCTGAATCCGCGCCTCGCCAGGGGGCGCGAATGAGCGAGGTGATGGCCAAGCCGGCTCCCGTCCTCTCCATCGAGACCCTGACGCTCGCCTTGCCGGCGCTGGCCGATCGGGCGCATGCCGTAGCGGACATCTCGCTGACGATCGGCGCCGGCGAGACGCTCTGCGTCGTCGGCGAATCCGGCTCGGGCAAGTCGATGATCGCCCATGCGGTGATGGGGCTCCTGCCCAAGGCCGTGAAGCCGGCGGGCGGCGCGATCCGCCTCGCCGGGCGCGATCTGCTGCAGCTCGACGAGGCCGCGATGCAGGATCTGCGCGGCCGTGAGGTCGGCATGATCTTCCAGGAACCGATGACCTCGCTCAACCCGGTGATGCGTGTCGCCGAGCAGATCATCGAGACCTTCGAGGCGCATGGGCTGCACAGCCGCTCCGAGCGGCAGCGCCGCGCCGTCGATCTCCTCGCCGAGGTCGGCCTCCCGGACCCGCCGCGGCTGGCGCGGGCCTATCCGCACGAGCTCTCCGGCGGCCAGCGCCAGCGCGTGATGATCGCGATGGCGCTGGCACTCGAGCCCAAGCTCCTGATCGCCGACGAGCCGACGACCGCGCTCGACGTGACCACCCAGGCGCAGATCCTCAAGCTGATCGACAATCTGCGCCATAAGCACGGCACCGCCGTGCTGTTCATCACCCATGACATGGGCGTCGTCGCCGAGATCGCCGACCGCATCGCCGTGCTCGAAAAGGGCGTTCTGGTCGAGGAGGGCACGGTCGATCAGGTGCTCGGTGCACCGAACCATCCCTATACGCAGAAGCTGCTGGCCGCGGTTCCCTCGCTGACGCCGCCGGCCCGCGCGCCGCTGCCGCCTTCGGCCCCGGTGCTGACGGTGGAAGGGCTGGGCAAGGTCTATCGCAAGCGCAGCTTCTTCGGCACCGCGCGCGAGGTCCGGGCCGCCGAGGACATCACCTTCTCGCTCCAGCGCGGCGAGACGCTGGGGCTGGTCGGGGAATCGGGCTCGGGCAAATCCACGGTCGGACGCTGCTGCCTGCGGCTGATCGAGCCCGATGCGGGCCGCATCAGCCTGAGCAGTCAGGCCGCCGGCGATCTCGTCCTGAGCGATCTGAAGCCCGCCGCGCTGCGTGCCCAGCGCAAGCGCATCCAGATGGTGTTCCAGGACCCGTTCGCCTCGCTCAATCCGCGGCAGACGGTCGGGCGGATCATTTCGGACGGGCCGGTGGCGCATGGCACCTCGCGGAATGACGCGCTGGCGACCGCGCGCGACCTGCTCGAACTCGTCGGCCTCTCGGCCAATGCGATCGACCGCTATCCGCACGAATTCTCAGGCGGGCAGCGCCAGCGCATCGGCATCGCACGGGCGCTGGCGCTGGAGCCCGACGTGCTCGTGGCGGACGAAGCCGTGTCGGCGCTGGACGTCTCGGTGCAGGCGCAGATCCTGACCCTGATCAAGGACATCCAGCAGCGACTGGGGCTCGCCATCCTGTTCGTGACGCATGATCTGCGCGTCGCCGCCCAGATCTGCGACCGCATTGCGGTGATGCAGCGCGGCCGGATCGTCGAGACCGGTCCGACGGCTGCGCTCTTCGCCGCTCCCAGCCACGACTATACGCGGGCGCTGCTGGCGGCGGTGCCCGGCGGCGCACGGTTCGGGCATTGATGACGTGATGAGACGACACTGGTTTCCGAGATGGTCGGGTCGAGCCCGACCATGACGCCCTCTCCCAGGAGCCCCGCACAATGCCTCTCGACCCCGCCCTTCGCGACAAGATCCTGGCTTCCGTAGAGGCCGGCTTCGCCGAGCAGATCGCCTTCACGCAGGAGCTGATCCGCTTTCCCTCGCTGCGCGGGCAGGAGCACGCCTGCCAGGATTTCGTCTACCGGGCGCTGCGGGAGCGGGGCTTCACGGTCGACCGCTTCAAGATGGACGAGGCCGCGATCAAGGCCCATCCCGGCGGCGGGCCGTTTTCCGAGCATCACTCCGACGCGCCGATTCTCGTCGGGATCCATCATCCGCGCGAGGAGAAGGGGCGCTCGCTGATCCTGCAGGCGCATGTCGACGTGGTCCCGACCGGGCCGGTCGACCAGTGGACCCATGCGCCCTTCGACCCCGTGATCGAGGGCGACTGGCTCTATGGCCGCGGCGGCGCCGACATGAAGGCCGGGCACGGCGCCAATTTCGCCTGCCTCGACGCGCTCCGGCGCATCGGCCTTCAGCCGGCGGCGACGCTCTATCTGGAATCGGTGGTCGAGGAGGAATCGACGGGCAATGGCGCGCTGATGA
The DNA here is from genome assembly GCF_040546595.1 of Bosea sp. OAE506. Taxonomy (NCBI): domain Bacteria; kingdom Pseudomonadati; phylum Pseudomonadota; class Alphaproteobacteria; order Hyphomicrobiales; family Alloboseaceae; genus Allobosea; species Allobosea sp. OAE506. The sequence continues at coordinate 517,058 of NZ_JBEPOB010000001.1, forward strand.
CGCATCTGCGCGGCTACCGGGCGCAGGCCGCCCTCATCCCCGAGCCGGAATACGAGATGCTGGCGCGGGCCAATGCGGGCGTGATCTGGTTCCAGTTCGAGGTGCGGGGCGTGCCCGTGCATGTCCGCGAGATGGGCGCCGGCGCCAACGCGATCGACGCCGCCTACCGCGTGATCGCGGCCCTGCGCAAGCTCGAGGAGGAGTTCAACGCCGAGAAGGTCGGCCGCGAGCATTTCGAGGACCAGGCCCATCCGATCAACCTCAACATCGGCAAGATCGAGGGCGGCGACTGGGCCTCCTCGGTGCCGTGCTGGTGCCGCGTCGACTGCCGCGTCGGGCTCTATCCCGGCGTGACCGCGCAGGAGATCGCGCAGCGCATCGAAGACTGCATCCGCGCCGCTTCGCGGGCCGACAGCTTCCTCGCCAACAACCCGCCGAAGGTGACCTTCAACGGCTTCTGGGCGGAAGGCTATGTGCTGGAGCCCGGCAGCGAGGCGGAGGCCGTGCTCGGCCGTGCGCATCAGGCCGCCATGGGAAAGCCACTCCAGTCCTTCATGACACCGGCCTATCTCGATGCCCGTGTGCATGCGCTCTACGACCAGATTCCGGCGCTCTGCTACGGCCCGATGGGCGAGAACATCCATGCCTTCGACGAGCGGGTCAGCCTCGCCTCGCTGAAGCGCATCACCGGCGCGATGGCCCTGTTCGTCGCCGAATGGTGCGGGGTCGAACCCGTCTCGGGCTGAGAGGCGGGACAGGTCGGCGCAGCCCCCTTGATTGCGCGCCCTCTGCCCCCAAATGCGACAGGCGGGGATGTGGAACGGTCTTTCCATTCCCATGCTTTGGCGCAATATTTGAATCGCCGACGGGGCGGCGCGAATCGTCCCTGCCGCGTGCCGAGCGAGGGGCAGCACCAGCCGATGAAGAAGTCCAAGGCCTCCTCCCCGGGGAACACGGTCGCAGATCGCGGCCATGCCGATCCGGCGCCTGCCCAATGGCAGGCTGGAGGTCATGCTCGTCACCTCGCGCACGACCCGGCGCTGGATCGTGCCCAAGGGCTGGCCGATCAAGGGGCTGACCGCTCCCGAGGCGGCGGCGCGCGAGGCCTATGAGGAAGCCGGCGTGATCGGGCGCATCGGTACGGAGCCAGCCGGGCGCTACACTTACTGGAAGCGCAAATCCGACCATTTCGTGCTCTGCGAGGTGACGCTGTTCCTGCTCGAGGTCGAGCGCCAGCTCCCGGTCTGGGCCGAGCAGGGCCAGCGCCAGAGCCAGTGGTTCAGCCCCGAAGACGCAGCCGATCTGGTCGACGAGCCCGAACTCGCCACCGCCATTCGCCAGGCGACGATTGCGCTCGCCGCCTGAGACAGCCTGCCGCCGGGCTCAGTGCCCCGGCTGGGTCGCGGAGACGAGGCCCTCGCGCTCCTGCCGGGCGCGCGCCTCCTTGGTCTCCATCAGCCGGCTCTCGCGCAGCGCATTGGCGCTCTCCAGGATCGGATAGCCGATCGAGGCGACATGGCCGTGGATGCGCTTGAGATCGCGGATGATGTCGAGATGGATCGCGCTGGTCTCGATCGATTCCGGGCGCCCGCTGCGCAGCCGCTCAAAATGGCTCTCGGTCGCCCGCCGCTCGGCATCGCGCATCGTCGCCTTCTCGGCAAAGAGCTGCCGGGCGAGAGCGAGATCGCGCGTGGCGAAGACGTTGAGAGCGAGACCAAGGCCCGACGCGACGCGCTGGTGGAAGTCCCTGATCTCCGCCAGCCCCTCCGGCGAGAAGGCATAGCGCTTGCGGATCTTCTTCTCGGCGAGTTCGCGCAGGTTCTTGTCGATGATGTCGCCGATATGCTCGAGATTGGTGATCAGGGTGATGATCTCGAGGAGCCGGCGGCCCTCCTCGTCGGTGAGTTCGTTGCGCGAGACGCGCACCAGATAGAGCTTGATCGCCTCGTGGATGGAATCGACGCCGTCATCGGCCTGGGCGATGGCGCGGGAGAGCTTGAGCTCGTCCTTTTCCAGAAGGGTCATGGTGTCGCGCAGCATGCCCTCGACGCGGTCGCCGAGATGCAGTGCCTCCCGCATGGCGCAGGCGAGCGCCTCGGTCGGGCTGTCGAGCGCGTTGGGGTCGAGATATCGCGGCGCAACCTCGGTTTCCGCACTGTCCCGGTCCGGCATGAGCCGTTCCACCAGGGCCGCCACGGGCGTCACGAAGGGCAGGAAGAGCAGGGCGCCGACCAGGTTCAGGGCGACGTGGAACTCAATGGCGAGGCGCGCATCCGCCGAGGGCAGAGCCAGCAGCCAGCCCGAGAGCGGCGCGACGAAGGGCAGCACCGCCAATGCGAGGAGGAGCCGTGTCACGAGATTGCCGATGGCGGCGCGGCGCTGCGCGGCGGGCGAGCCGAGCTGGTCCAGGACCGGGATCAGCGCATTGCCGAGATTGGCGCCGATCACGAGGGTCAGCGCGGTTGCCGGCGGAAACAGGCCCGAGGCGGCGAAGGTCGCGATCAGCAGGATGACGGCGATGCTCGAATGGGTCAGCCAGGTCGCGGCGACGGCCACCAGCGCGGCCATCAGCGGCTCGCTCGCCAAGGCCGACAGCAGGGTGCGGAAGGTCGGCGACTGGGCAAGCGGCGCGGCAGCCGCGTTCAGCTCGATCAGCGCCAGCAGGATCAGGCCGATGCCCACGAGGATGCGGCCGATATTGCGGGCCCGGTCCATCGCCTCATGGCCAAGATAGAGCGCCACGCCGATGGCCAGGCACAGGCCCCAGAGCCAGCCGAGGTCCATGGAGATCACGAAGGCGGCGAGCGCCGTGCCGAGATTGGCGCCGAGCAGCACGGCGAGCGCCATCGCAGGGGCGATGAGCTTGCGGCCAGCGAAGGAAGAAACGAGCAGCGTGGTGGCGGTCGAACTCTGCAGGACGATGGTGACCAGCGCGCCGCTGCCGAAGGCGGCGAAGCGGTTGCGCGTGAAGCTCTGCAGCGCCTGACGCAGCGAGCCGCCGAAAGCCCGCATCGCCCCGGTGCGGACCAGCCGGACGGACCAGATCAGCAGCGCGACACCCCCGGCGAGGTGAAGCAGGATCATGGTCGCGCTGTCGTTCGTGGTCATCGGCGCAGGGTCTTTCTCCGATTCAGGGCGCGAGGATACTCCACAATCGCCGCTCTTTCATTAGCCAACTTAGCACCGATAGGGGCAAAACGTGCCCGTAATGCGGCAATCACCGCAAAAATGCCTCCTCAGGCGGCGCCTCCGGCTCAGTTGGGCGGGATCAGCGTGACGCCCGAGCCGGCGAGCGACAGGTTTACCGGCGTCCCGGCCGGGAGCATGGGGTGGTGGCCGTACTGGACGACGAAGAGTTCGCCCACCTGCGTCTCGATCATCAGGTCGAGATGGTTGCCGAGATAGGCGCATTTGCGCACCGTTCCGGGCAGCGAGCCCGCGCCGGCCTGGTCGGTCAGCAGCAGGCTTTCCGGGCGGATCGCGACACGGGCGGGACCGGTTGCAAGCCCCCGCGCCGGCAGGCTGACGCTGGCGGGGCCGATCGCGACGGTGGCGCGGCCGTCCGAGACGGCGGTGATGGCCACGTCGATCAGGTTCGCATCGCCGATGAAATCCGCGACGAAGGCGTTGGCGGGCTCCTCATAGAGCTCGCGCGGGGCACCCTGCTGGGCGATCTTCGCGTTCGACATCACGATGATCTTGTCGGAGACGGCCAGCGCCTCCTCCTGATCATGGGTGACATAGGCCACGGTGAGGTTGAGATCCTGCTGCAGCTCGCGGATCTCCTCGCGGACGCGCCGGCGTAGCTTGGCGTCGAGGTTGGAGAGCGGCTCGTCGAACAGCAGCACCTGCGGCTCGAGCACGAGCGCGCGCGCCACGGCGACGCGCTGCTGCTGGCCGCCCGACAATTCGGAGGGGTAGCGGTTCTCGAAGCCCTTGAGGCCGACGAGCGCCAGCTTCTCCAGCGCCATCTCGCGGGACTTCTCCTTGCCGAGCCCCTTCACGGTCGGCCCGTAGGCGGCGTTCTCCAGCACGCTCATATGCGGAAACAGCGCATAGGACTGGAAGACCATGCTGACGTCGCGGTCAGCGGCCGAGAGCCTCGTCACGTCCTGCCCGCCGATCAGGATCTGGCCGTCGCTGGCGATCTCGAGGCCTGCGATCATGCGCAGCGTCGTGGTCTTGCCGCAGCCGGAGGGGCCGAGCAGCGTCACCAGCTTGCCCGCCTCGACGGTGAAGCTGACATTGTCGACGGCCGTCACCGCGCCATAGCGCATGGAGACGTTGCGGAATTCGACGGATGCGGGGCCGGCCTTGGTCAACTTGCAGCTCCTTGGCTGATGGGGTCGGACACGGAGCTGTTGAGCGCGACGGCCTTGCGCCGGCCGAGCTTACGCTCGCCGACGCCGAGCTGGATCAGGCCGATCCCCAGCGCCATGAACACGATCAGCACCGAGGAATAGGCGATGGCGAGGCCGAATTCGCCGGCTTCGACGCGCCCGACGATATAGGCGGTGGCGAGGTTGTACTCCGCCGAGACCAGGAAGATCACCGCGCTGACCGCGGTCATCGAGCGCACGAAGGAATAGACCAGGGCTGAGACCAGCGCCGGCCGCAGCAGCGGCAGCACGACGCGCCAGAGCGTGGTGAAGCTGCGGGCGCGCAGGGTGGTCGAGGCCTCGTCCAGGCTCTTGTCGATCTGCGACAGCCCGGCGATGCCGGAGCGGACGCCGACCGGCATGTTGCGGAAGACGAAGGCGATGATGAGGATCAGGCCCGTGCCGGTGATCTCGATCGGCGGCACGTTGAAGGCGAGGATATAGGCGACGCCCAGCACCGTGCCGGGAATGGCGAAGGAGAGCATGGTCGCGAATTCTAGCGTGCCACGCCCGGCAAAGCGCTGCCGTGTCAGCAGATAGGCCGTGAGCAGGCCGATGATCGCGGTCAGGGGCGCCGAGATCGCCGCGACCTTGATCGTCGTGAAGAAGGAGTTCCAGGCCGAGCCCTGGAAATAGATGCCGTTGCTGAAGTCGATCGCGAAGCCGGTGGCGTAATGCTCCAGCGTCGGGGTGTGGTTGCGGCCCATCGACTTCACGAAGCCGCCGACGAGGATGACGAGATAGATCACGAAGGTCAGCGCGACCCAGGGCACGATCGCGGCTGCGGCGAGCCAGGTGATGCGGCGCGGTAGCGGGGTCGGTAGGCCTGAATCGCCCTTGCCGGTGACGGTCGTGTAAGATTTGCCGCCCAGCCAGCGCTGCTGCACCCAGAAGGCGCCGAGCGTGAAGGCGAGCAGGATGATGGCGAGAACCGCCGCCTGGCCCTGATTATAGGCCGCGCCGACCACGGCGAAGAAGATCTTGGTGGAGAGCACCTCGAAATTGCCGCCCAGCACCAGCGGGTTGCCGAAATCGGCCATGCTCTCGACGAAGCCGAGCAGGAAGGCGTTGGCGATGCCGGGCTTGAGCAGCGGCCAGGTCACGGTGCGGAAGGTCTGCCAGCGCTTGGCGCCAAGCGTCTGCGAGGCTTCCTCCAGACTGGGGCTAATGCCCTGCACCACGCCGATCAGCACGAGGAAGGCGATCGGCGCGAAAGCCAGCACCTGCGCCAGCAGTACGCCCGGCAGGCCGTAGAGCCAGCGCGAGCGCGGCACGTCGAACCATTCGTAGAGGAAGGTCGAGACCACCCCGGCGCGCCCGAAGAGCAGGATCAGCGCTAGGCCGATGACGAAGGGCGGGGTGATGATCGGCAGCACCGTCAGCGCCCGCATGACGCGCTTGCCGGGCATGCCGGTGCGCAGGATCAGCAGCGCGCAGGCGAGGCCGAGCAGGGTGGTGATGACGCCGCAGAGCACCGCCAGCACCAGCGTGTTCCAGGCGACGCCGCAATTGACGTTGGCGCTGAGGCAGCCGAGCCCCCAGATCGAGGAATCGAAGAAGCGCGCGAAGAAGGCTGCGGGAGCGAAGGCGCCGGCCTGATCGACCAGTGCACTGCGCAGGATCGTCGAGACCGGATAAAAGATGAAGAGCCCGATCAGCAGGATGACGATGCCGATCGAGGACGTTGTGAACAAGTCGCCCCGGCAGATGCCGCGATAGGCGAGGCCGTGGCAGAGCAGCAGCAGAAGCGCCACGATGACGATGAAGGCGCCGCCGCCCATGCCGCGCTGGACGCCGCCAGCCCCGCCGAGCAGCGAGGCCAGGCCGGGAAGGCCCTGGCCTTCGAGGCCGATGGCGAAGCCCTGCGCGAACAGAAGCACAAGGCCCAGCCCCCCGGCCCAGACGAGCGCCGTCGCGGTGCGCACCGCATCGCGGCTGGCGACGAAGGCCGTCGCGGCTGCCAGCGCCGCGCCGATCCAGAGCAGCCAGGGTGCCTGGCCGGAGAGGCCGAGCGCCAGTGCGCTGCCGGCCTTGCCGAAGGGATAGCCGGCCGCCCAGCCCAGCCGCGTCAGGCTCATGCCCTCGACGAAATACCAGGGCAGCACGGCATAGCCGAGCCAGCCGAGCAGGAGCACGAGCTTCGTGGTGGCGCGCATCCTTGCTAAGTCCCCTCACCCCAATCGGCCTGGCCGGTCGAACCGGCTCTTGTGGCCTCGTTGATCGCTTTGGTCTGGAACCGCGCCGCCGTCGCGGAGCAGGTCCGGACGGCGGCGATGGTTCGGTCTGGAAGCCCGGAAGGCTCGCCTGCCTTACTTCGGCAAGGCCTTCACTTCCTTGTCCCACTTGGCGAGCAGGCGCGTGCGCTCGGCGGAGGAGCCGTATTTCACGAAGTCGTAGTTGATGAGCTTCATCTCGCTCATCTTCGGCGACTGCGGCGGCACCGTGGAGTTCTTGTTCGACGGCACCTGGTAGGACTTGGCCGGGGCGGCGAGCGCCTGGGCCGCCGGTGTCAGGGCCCAGTCGTAGAACTTCTTGGCGTTGTCGAGATTGCGCGCGCCCTTGACGATCGACATGGAGCCGATCTCGTAGCCCGTGCCCTCGCAGGGAGCGACCGGCTTGATCGGGTCGCCCTGGACCGCGAACACGACCGCATCATGGATGAAGACGATGCCGACCGCGGTCTCGCCGAGGCTCGCGGCCTTGGCGGGGGCGGCGCCGGACTTGGTGTACTGGCTGACGTTCTTGTGCAGGGCCTTGAGGTATTCGAAGCCCTTGTCCTCGCCCATCAGCTGAATGACGGTGGCGAGCAGGTTATAGGCCGTGCCCGAGGAATTGGGATCGGCGACCTGGACGTCGTCCTTGAACTTGGCGTTGAGCAGGTCGGCCCAGCATTTCGGCTCGGGGATGCCCTTCGACTTGATCTGCTCGGTGTTGAAGCCGAAGCCCAGCGCGCCGGCATAGATGCCGATCGAGCGCTGCTTGGCGGCCGTCCACTGGTTCAGCGCCCAGTCGTGCAGATCCTTGTTGGCCGGCGAGGTGTATTCCTGCGTCAGCCCTTCCTCGGCGGCCTGGAGATGCGGGTCGCCCGTGCCGCCCCACCAGATGTCACCGCGCGGATTGGACGATTCCGCCTTGAGCTGGGCGTAGATCTCGCCCGCCGACTTGCGGGTCATCGCGACCTTGATGCCGGTTTCCTTCTCGAAGGCGTTCGACATGGCGCGGCACCATTCCTCCTGGACGCCGCAATACATCACGAGCGAGCCCTGCTGCGCTTGGGCAGCCCCTGCCGACAGGGCGACACCCGCCGCGGCGGCGAAAAGCCCCGCCTTGAACCATGACCTGATCTTCATGATGACCTCCCTTGATGGTGTCCGGCTTTTTGCCGGTTATCGTGAAACTGCGACGACTTGGCCGCAAAGATCAATCGCATTGACCGCCGGCTAAGCGATTCCGCTGATGTCCTGCAACGGCGCGGCCAGTCCGGGCGTGCAGCAGAGGATGGGATTACCCTTCGAAATGCCCTCGCCGGCGAAGAAATCGTTGATGTGGGCGCCCGCCTCGCCGGCGATGACGATACCGGCGGCGACGTCCCAGGCGTTGATGTGCAGCTCGGCATAGGCGTCGCTGCTGCCATTGGCGACGTGGCAGAGCCCGAGCGTGCCGGAGCCCGCCCGCCGGACGGCGGCGCCTGCCGCATAGCAGCGCCCGATGATCTCGACATAGCGCTCGGCGGGAATGCGGGTCGACCAGCCGAGCTCGACCGAGGCGCGGGCGATATCGCTGCCGCCCGAGACCTTGATCGGCGCGCCATTCAGCGTCACCCCGGCGCCGCGGCGCGCGGCATAGAGCTCGCCCAGCGCGGGCGCGGCGACGACGCCGATCTCGGGCCGGCGGTCGACGAGGAAGCCGATCGAGATGCACCAGTTGCGGTCGCCATGGGCGAAATTGGCGGTGCCGTCGATGGGATCGAGGATCCAGACCGCGTCCGAGGCGGTCCCGCCGCCCTCCTCGCCGATAACCGTATCCTGCGGGAAGAGCTGCGACAGGCGCTCGCGCAGGAAGGCCTCGACCGCGCCATCGGCGACCGTCAGCCAGTCCTGCGCGCCCTTCATGGTCACGCCGAGCGAATCGCGCCGGCTGAAATAGCCCTGGGCGAGATGGCTCGCCTCGGCGGCCAGTCCGAGGGCGGCATAGTAGCGGAGATCGCGTTCGGCCGGCGTCATCGTCCCGCCTCCAGATCGACCGCGACGGGCTTGCCGGTGCGGGCCGATTCCGTCGCCGCATCGGCGAGGATCTGCGCCTTCAGCCCGTCGAGGCCGGACGGTGTCGGCGCGACACCGCCGCGGCAGGCGGTGAAGAAGGCCTCCAGTTCCGCCCGGTAGGCGGCGGCGTAGCGCTCGAGGAAGAAGTTCTGGACCGGATCGGCCCGGAAACCGTTGCCGGTCGCGCTCTCGACGGTCGTCTCGTGGATGTTGCCGGCGCGCAGCATGCCCTGCGAACCATGGACCTCGATGCGCTGGTCATAGCCGTAAGTGGCGCGGCGCGAGTTCGAGATCTGCGCGATCTTGCCGGAGGCTGTTTTCATCAACACGGCGGCGGTGTCGACGTCGCCGGCCTGCCCGATGGCGGGATCGACCAGCGCCGAGCCCAGCGCGAAGACCTCGACCGGTTCCTCGGCGAGGAGGAAGCGGGCCATGTCGAAGTCATGGATCATCATGTCGCGGAAGAGCCCGCCCGAGCGCTTCACATACTCGACCGGCGGCGGCGAGGGATCGCGCGAGATCACGCTGACGATCTCGACGGCCCCGGCCTCGCCGGCCCGCAGGCGGCGCTCGAGGGCGGCGAAGCTCGGATCGAAGCGGCGGTTGAAGCCGATCATCAGCGGCCGGCCGGATGTCTCCACCGTGGCGAGGCAGCGGCGGATGCGGGCGGCGTCGAGATCGACCGGCTTCTCGCAGAACACCGCCTTGCCGGCGGAAACAGCAGCCTCGATCAGATCGGCATGGGTGTCGGTGGGGGTGCAGATCAGGATGGCGTCGATGCCGGCATCCGACAGAATGGCCTCGGCACTGGTTTCTTTCGCGCCCGTCTCGGCCGCCAGAGCCGCGGCGGCCGCAGGCAGCGCATCCGTCACCGCGACCAGTTCGGCATCGGCGCGCGCCGCCACGTTCAGCCCATGGATGCGGCCGATCCGGCCCGCTCCCAGCAATCCCACCCGCATCTTCGGCACTCGCGTCGTCATCTCGTCTGTCGTCCTGTCAGGGGCCCGAGCGGGCCGTAGTCGCGTCGGCGGCGATGTCAATCATGGGCGCCGAGAATCGTCTGGTCGAAATCGATGTTGGAGCCGGTCATCAGCCCGGATTCATCCGAGGCCAGATAGGCCACCGCACGCGCCACCTCGCGCGGATCGACCAGGCGGCCGAAGGGCTGGCCCGCAGCGGCCTTCTCGAGCCAGCCATCCTGCGCGCCATGGTGGCGGCGCATCACCGCGTCCTCGCCCGGCGTCGCCATCCAGCCGATGTTGAGGCCGTTGACGCGGATCCGGTGCGGCAGCAGCCCATAGGCAGACATTGCGCGTCAGGGTCGCCAGCGCGCCCTTGGAGACGCTGTAGGCGCAGAGGAAAGGCTGGCCGCCATGGGCCGACATGGACTGGATGTTGACGATCGAGCCAGCGATGCCCTGGCGCCGCATCCGCTCGGCGGCGTCCTGGATCAGGAAGAACGGTGCGCGCAGATTGACCGCCATCACCCGCTCGTAGAGCTCGGGCGAGGTGTCGAAGACGCTGCCGCGGTCGGTGTCGCCGGCCGCGTTGACGAGGATGTCGACCCGGCCGAAGCCGCGCTCCGCCGCTGGCACGATCGCCCGGACCGAAGCGAGATCGGCGAGGTCTGCGGCGTGGAAGCGGGCGTCGCAGCCGGCCGCCTTCAGGCTCGCCGCCACGGCCTCGCCGCGCTCGCTGTTGCGGCCGGTGAGGATGAGGCCTGCCAGCCCGCGCGCCGTCAGTTCGCGCGCGATCGCCTCGCCCAGCCCCTGGCTGGCGCCGGTGACGATGGCGACCTTTCCGGCGAGAGCGCCGCTATGCGACTGCGTGTCCGACACCGGGAATGCTTCCTCCAAAGCAGATGGCACGTTTTTTTGATTTCAGGCCTCTTATGGAACATGCATTCCATTTTTGCCCGGGGGCCGTCAAGCGTTCCGCCCGCGCGCCCCTGCGGCGGGACCGTCGCAGCTTGACAAGGGTGGCCGCATTCGAGCGTGCTGGGCTGCAAACGGATGGATCCGAAAGGCTGCGGTCCCAGGACATGGCACCCCGCGTCATCATTCCCGGCTTCCTGCCCGGGGCGGAGCGACACCGCCGCCGGCCGATCGTGCCGTCGCGCGTCCTCGGGCGAGGTTGACGGCAGCGCGTCGCGCGCCCGTCGAACCCGCCATCCCGATCTCTTCCATTTCCAGAGAGGGCCGCCCGCCGGCGGCATCCGTCATGTCCGACCGCAGCGCGATCCTGACCCTGTCCTGCCCCGACCGCCCCGGCATCGTCGCCGCCGTCTCGACCCTGCTGTTCGAGGCCGGCTGCAACATCCTCGACGCGCAGCAGTTCGACGATGTCGAAACCGGCCGCTTCTTCATGCGCGTCGTCTTCGCGCGGCTGGAGGAAAGCCCCCCGCACGACGCCATCGCCGCCTCGGTCGGCGATCTGGCGCAGCGCTTCGGCATGACCTTCTCGCTGCGGGAGCGTGCGACCCGGAAGCGTGTGATGCTGCTCGTCTCGAAATTCGACCACTGCCTGAGCGACCTGCTCTATCGCTGGCGGATCGGCGAACTGCCGATGGAGGTGACCGGCATCGTCTCCAACCACGCGCGCGAGCACATCGCCTCGACCGACCTCGGGGAGCTGCCTTTCCTGCACCGGCCGGTGACGCGCGAGACCAAGATGGAGCAGGAGGCCGAGATCTGGCGCCTGATCCAGGAAACGCAGACCGATCTCGTCGTGCTGGCGCGCTACATGCAGATCCTGTCGGACGGTTTTTCCGCCAAGCTGAAGGGCCGCTGCATCAATATTCATCACTCCTTCCTGCCCGGCTTCAAGGGCGCCAAGCCCTATCACCAGGCCCATGAGCGCGGCGTGAAGCTGATCGGCGCCACCGCCCATTACGTTACGCCCGACCTCGACGAGGGCCCGATCATCGAGCAGGACGTCGAGCGCATCTCGCATCGCGACACGCCCGAGGATCTGGTGCGCAAGGGGCGCGACATCGAGCGGCGCGTGCTGGCCCGGGCCGTGCTCCATCATCTCGAGGATCGGGTTATCCTCAATGGAAAGAAAACCGTCGTCTTTCCCGATTGATCGGCATAAATTTGCAGGAAGGAGGCCCGCAAAGACACAATCGATCATTTCCCCGCGAGCGCGCTCCCTCGCCCTGCGGTGCACGCACATTCGCCCTGCGCTGCACAGTTGACGCTTTCGTTGGCACATGGCTTGCTGAGGGCCGACCGAGAGGGAGAACGGCGCACCAAGGCGTCGGACAGCCGTCAACGAGCTTATTGAGTGGAGACTTCGCAATGAAAGACCAGGATCTGGGCAAGCTGATCGCCCGCGTGAAGGAGGGTGCCCTGTCGCGGCGCTCCTTCCTGAAGAAGGCTGCCGCGGTCGGCGTGGCCGCGCCTTTCGCGAACCAGCTGCTGGCCTTCAACGGCGTCGCCATGGCCAACGCCACCCTGCCCTACAAGCCGACCAAGGCCGGCGGCGGCGGGCCGCTCAAGATCCTGCTCTGGCAGGCCCCGACGCTGCTGAACCCGCATTTCGCCAGCGGCACCAAGGACCAGATCGCCTCGCGCATCTTCTTCGAGCCGCTCGCCGGCTGGGACAAGGACGGCAACCTGATCGCGCAGCTCGCGGCGGAAATCCCCTCCAAGGCCAATGGCGGCCTCTCGGCCGACGGCAAGGAGGTGATCTGGAAGATCAAGCCGAACGTGAAGTGGCATGACGGCAAGCCGCTCACCGCCGACGACGTCCTCTTCACGTGGGAATACGCCGCCGATCCGGCGACCGCCGCCTACACCACCGGCGCCTACAAGGACATCACGGTCGAGAAGGTGAACGACCTGACCGTCAAGGTCATCTTCAAGGAGCCGACGCCGTTCTGGGCCGACGCCTTCGTCGGCGTGACCGGCCAGATCCTGCCGAAGCATCATTTCGGCGAGTACAAGGGTGCCAAGTCCCGCGAGGCACCCGCGAACCTGAAGCCCGTCGGCACCGGCCCCTACAAGTTCACCGACTTCAAGCCGGGCGACATCCTGACCGGCGAGCGCTTCGCCGACTACCACATCCCGAACCAGCCGCATTTCGATACGATCGAGGTGAAGGGCGGCGGTGACGCGGTTTCGGCCGCCCGCGCCGTGCTGCAGACCGGCGAATACGACTATGCCTGGAACCTCCAGGTCGAGGACGAAGTCCTCAAGCGCATGGAGACCGGCGGTCGCGGCAAGATCAGCGCCGTGGTCTCGGGCGACATCGAGTTCATCATCCTGAACACGACGGATCCGTGGACCGAGGTCGACGGCGAGCGCTCCAGCATCAAGACCAAGCACCCGACCCTGTCGGATCCGAAGGTCCGCGAGGCGATCAACCTGCTGATCGACCGCGATTCGATCCAGAAGTTCATCTATGGCCGCGGCGGCATCGCCACGGCGAGCTTCGTGAACCAGCCGGCGCAGTTCAAGTCGACCAAGCTCAAGTACGAGTTCAACATCGACAAGGCGAACAAGATCCTGGACGACGCCGGCTACAAGCGCGGCTCGGACGGCATCCGCGAGAAGGACGGCAAGAAGCTCAAATACGTCTACCAGACCTCGATCAATGCCCCGCGTCAGAAGACGCAGCAGATCATCAAGCAGGCCTGCCAGCGCGCCGGCATCGACCTCGAGCTGAAGTCGGTCACCGCCTCGGTGTTTTTCTCCTCCGACGTGGCGAACCCCGACACCTACACCAAGCTCTATGTCGACATGGAGATGTACACGACCACGCAGCCGCAGCCCGATCCGGAGCGGTTCCTCAACCAGTTCGTCTCCTGGGAAATCGCCAACAAGGAGAACAAGTGGCTGGGCCGCAACGTCTCGCGCTACTCCGATCCGGCTGCTGACGAGGCCTACAAGGCCGCCCAGAAGGAGCTCGATCCTGCCAAGCGTGCCGCGCTGCTGATCAAGGTCAACGAGATCTTCTGCGAGGCCAATGTGATCCTGCCGCTCCTGTCGCGCACCCGCGTCGCGGCGTCGCTCAACAACCTGTCGCATGATCACAGCGGCTGGGACGTCGACACCTGGAACCTTGCGGCCTGGTATCGCAGCTGAGTGTGACGGGGGCGGGCCACCGGCGCAGCCATCAGGCGCGCCGGAGGGCTCGCCCCCTCTTCATTTTCTGATGAGGCGGAAACCGCCGGTGTCCCTGAGACCGGCGGTCCGTTGTTTGTAGCGGCGCTGAGTCCGCGTTTGACGAAGAGTTTTGCTTGATGGGCGCTTATCTGCTGAGGCGACTGCTGATCGCTATTCCGAGCCTGCTCGGCATCAGCCTGATCCTGTTCACGGTGCTCGCCCTGGCGCCGGGCGATCCGTTCTCTGAAATGGCCACCAACCCGAACGTGCCGCCCGAGGTGCGCGAGGCCCTGCGTGCGAGCTTCGGCCTCAACGACCCGATCATGGTGCGCTATGTGCGCTGGCTGTCGAACATGGTCCAGGGCGACTGGGGCTTCTCCTTCGCGAGCCGGATCAATGTCGACCAGCTGATCCTGCAGCGCGTGCCGACCACGCTGTTCGTCGTCGGCTCGTCCCAGATCCTGGCGCTGTGCATCGCGCTGCCCGTCGGCATCTATGCCGCGACGCGGCCCTATTCGATCTTCGACCAGGTCGCCAACACGCTGGCCTTCGTCGGGTTCTCGCTGCCGACCTTCTTCACCGGCCTGCTGCTGATCCTGATCTTCTCGGTCACGCTCGACTGGTTCCCCTTCGTCTATCGCTCCGACCTCGCGGCGACAGGCTGGCGCTGGTACTGGGAGATGTTCCGCCAGGCCATCATGCCGATCACGGTGCTCGGCCTGTTCCAGGCGGCCTCCTACACGCGCTATGTCCGCTCGGCGGTGCTCGACGTGATCCGGCTGGACTATGTCACCACCGCCCGCGCCAAGGGGCTCGGCGAAAAGACCGTCACCCTGCGCCACATCACGCGCAACGCGCTGATCCCGGTGGTGACACTCGTCGCCCTGCAGATGCCGGCGGTGTTCGGCGGCGCCATCGTCACCGAGCAGATCTTCCGGATCCCCGGAATCGGTTCGCTCCTCATCGACGCGATCCTGGCCAACGACACGCCGGTCATCATGGCCGTGACCTTCGTCTTCGCCTGCCTCGTCGTCCTGTTCAATCTCATCGCGGATATCCTTTATGGCTGGCTCGACCCTCGCATCTCCTTCAGCTGAGCCCGTGTCGGGCGCAGCTCAAACGAGCGCCGCGACCTCGCCGGGTCGCGAAACCTGGAAGCGCTTCCGTCGGCACAAGCTGGCGATGGCGAGCAGCTTCGTGCTCGGCACGCTGATCCTCGGGGTCGTCGTCGGGCCTTGGCTGTGGCCGGTGCCGATCAACGAGATCGACTTCTCGGCGCAGCTGCAGACCCCCTCGTGGAAGCACCCCTTCGGCACGGACGATCTGGGCCAGGACCTGCTGGCGCGGATGATCTATGGCGGGCGCATCTCGCTTGCTGTGGGCCTCGCGGCCATGGTCGTCGCGACCTTTTTCGGCATCCTCATCGGCGCCATCGCCGGCATGTCGCGCGGCTATGTCGACAATTTCCTGATGTGGGTCACCGACCTGTTCCTGTCGCTGCCGCAGCTGCCGCTCCTGCTGCTGGTGATCTACTTCTTCCGTGAACAGCTGAAGGCGATGTTCGGCGTCGAGGGTGGCGTCTTCATCCTCATCGTCATCGTCATCGGCGGCCTGAAATGGATGCCGGTGGCACGACTTGTGCGTGCCCAGTTCATGTCGTTGCGCGAGAAGGAGTTCGTCGAGGCTGCCCGGGCGCATGGCGCGACCAAGTTCCGGCAGATGGTCAACCACATCCTCCCCAACGCGATCGGTCCCGTGATCGTCGCCGCGACGATCGAAGTGTCCTCGGCGATCATCGCCGAATCGACGCTCTCGTTCCTCGGCCTCGGCTTCCCGCCGGACATCCCGACCTGGGGCCGGCTGCTGTTCGACGCAAAGGACCATCTCGACTCGGCGCCGCATTGGGCGCTGTTCCCGGGGGCCGCGATCTTCCTGACCGTGCTTTCGATCAACTTCATCGGCGACGGCCTACGCGACGCCCTCGACCCGCGCCGCGTCATCTGACCCTCAACACCCGGAAGGCAATCGCATGACCACTCCCATCCTGTCCGTCAGCAATCTCAGCACCTCCTTCCGGGTCGAGGGTGCCTGGAAGCAGGTCGTCCGCAACGTTTCCTTCGACATCGCGCCGAAGGAAACGGTTGCGGTGGTCGGCGAATCCGGCTCGGGCAAGAGCGTGACCGCGCTGTCGATCATGGCGCCTGACGCCGCAGGGCTCGAGCAAGATCGAGGGCTCGATCAAGCTCGCCGGGCAGGAGTTGCTGACGCTGCCGGAGCCGCAGATGCGGCACATCCGCGGCAACGACGTCGCGATGATCTTCCAGGAGCCGATGACCTCGCTCAACCCGGTGCTGACGATCGGCTTCCAGATCGCGGAAGCGCTGATCCTGCATCGCGGCATGTCGCGCTCCGAGGCCGAGGCGGAGACGGTTCGCCTGCTGGAGAAGGTCCGCATCCCCGCCGCGAAGTCGCGCTTCCACGAATATCCGCACCGCTTCTCGGGCGGCATGCGCCAGCGCGTGATGATCGCCATGGCGCTGGCCTGCAAGCCCAAGCTGCTGATCGCCGACGAGCCGACGACCGCGCTCGACGTGACCATCCAGGCGCAGATCCTGCAGCTCATCAAGCTGCTGCAGGAGGAGGAGGGCATGTCCGTGCTCTTCATCACGCACGACATGGGCGTGGTCGCCGAAATCGCCGACCGCACGGTCGTGATGTATAACGGCCAGGCGGTCGAGACCGGCGCAACGGAGGACATCTTCGCCCGCGCCAAGCACCCCTACACCCGCTCGCTGCTCTCGGCCGTGCCGAAGCTCGGCTCGATGGAAGGCCGCTCGCGGCCGATGCGCTTCCCGGTCGTCGACCGCGCTACCGGCGAATCCGACATCCCCGAGGAGACGCCCGACACGGTGAAGAGCGCCGAGCGGCCCGTGCTCGAGGTCTCGAACCTCACCACCCGCTTCGAGATCCGCTCCGGGCTGCTGAGCTCGGTCACCGGCCGCGTCCATGCGGTCGAGAACGTCTCCTTCAGCGTCAAGGCGGGCGAGACGCTGGCGCTGGTCGGCGAATCCGGCTGCGGCAAGTCCACGACCGGCCGCTCGGTGATGCGCCTGATCGAGCCGCTGGCGGGCTCCGTGCTGCTCGACGGCGTCGACGTGCTGAAGCTCAACCAGAACGACCTGCGCGAGCAGCGCAAGCGCATGCAGATGATCTTCCAGGATCCCTTTGCCTCGCTGAACCCGCGCATGAATGTCGGCGCGGCCATCGCCGAGCCGCTGCTGATCAACAAGCTCGCCACCCGGTCGGAAGCCCGCGACCAGATCGCCGAGCTGCTGCGCCGCGTCGGCCTGCAGCCCGACATGGCCAGCCGCTTCCCGCACGAGTTCTCGGGCGGCCAGCGCCAGCGCATCTGCATTGCCCGCGCGCTGGCGGTCGAGCCCCGGCTGATTGTGGCGGACGAGGCGGTCTCGGCGCTCGACGTCTCGGTCAAGGCACAGGTGGTCAACCTGATGCTGGAGCTGCAGGCCCGCATGGGGCTGGCCTATCTCTTCATCTCGCACGACATGGCGGTGGTGGAGCGCGTCAGCCATCGCGTCGCGGTGATGTATCTCGGCGAGATCGTCGAGATCGGCCCGCGCGAGGCGATCTTCGGCAATCCGCAGCACCCCTACACCAAGCGCCTGCTGGCCGCCGTGCCGATCGCCGATCCGACACGCCGCCACGAGAAGAACCCGGTCACCAACGACGAGATCAAGAGCCCGGTGCGCGCGCCGGACTTCGTCCCGCCGATCCGCCAGTTCCGCGAGGTCTCACCGGGCCATGCCGTGATGATCTGGGGCGAGGAGTGGGAGAAGAAGACGATCGAGGCCGTCGCGGCCTGATCGGGCGACGCACCGGCTCCACCTGTGTGGACACGCTGTACCAAGGGACGGACGCGATCGCGTCCGTCCCTTTTTCTTGGCTCCTGAAGCTGCCAGGTCGTCTCGGACACGCGGCGTCGTCCCGGGCTTGACCCGGGACCCATTCCGGAACGCGTCCGATCGGGGTTCAGGAATGGATCCCGGATCTCCGCTTCGCTCCGTCCGGGATGACGGCGATGATTCGCAGAAAACGCTCAGACCGGCGCGCTGAGACTCACGGCTTCGGCAGATCCGGTACGCGATAGGCCGTGGTCGACTTGATCCGCTCCATCGCGAAGCGCGAGGTCACGTTCTTGAGCGGGATCGTCTCGATCAGCTTCTTGTAGAACGTGTCATAGGCGGCCATGTCCGCGACGACGACGCGCAGCATGTAGTCGACATCGCCCGCCATCCGGTAGAGCTCCATCACCTCCGGCATGGCCGCGACCATCTGCGCGAATTTCTCGAGCCAGGGTCCGGAATGGTCCGCCGTCTCGATCTGCACGAAGACGGTCAGCCCCAGCCCGATCTTCTCCGGCGACACCAGGGCGACGCGCTTGAGGATCACCCCCGCCTGCTCGAGCTTCTGGATCCGCTTCCAGCAGGGGGTCTGGGACAGGCCTACGCGATCGGCCAGCTCGGCGATCGAGATGTTGGCATCCCCCTGCAGCACGGTCAGGATTTTGCGGTCGATCGCGTCCATTCTGTCACACCCAGCCAATAGAGAAGATTCATGCTGTCATTAGTCATTATGAGGGGCCATTTTTCTTTTTGAACGGCGACTCTTGTATTCAGATAGAAAATCCTTTTCTGAGACTGTCAATAGGCGTCTGCTTGGCGCTTCCGAGCTGAGGATTTTCGACCATGGACCGCCGCCAGTTCCTGCTCGCAGGCTCCGCGCTCGCCGCGACCGCCGCGCTCACCCGCCCCGCTGCAGCCCAGACGGCCATTCCAGCCCGGATCGGCTACATCCCGGTCATCGGGACCGCCCCGGTCTTCGTCGCCCAGGGCGAGGGCTGGCTGAAGGACGCCGGCATCGCCGCGAGCTTCACCGTGTTCGAGTCGGGCCCGAACATGATCCAGGCCTTCGCCTCGGGGACGATCGACTTCTATGTCGCCGGCATCGCGCCGCTGGCAGTGGCCCGCTCGCGCGGCGTCGATGTCCGGGTGGTGGCCGCCACCGCCATCGCCGAGAACGTCTTCGTCGCGGCCCCCGCGCTGGCGAAGTTCTTCACGCCCGGCACCGCGCCTGCCGCCGCCTTCAAGGCGCACAAGGCCGCGACCGGCAAGGCCGCGCGGCTGGCGACACAGCCCGCGGGCTCCGTCCCCAACACGGTGTTGCAGTACTGGCTCTGGGAGGTCGCCAAGGCCGATAAGGGCGATATCGAGGTGGTGCCCATGGGCATCGACGCGACGCAGCAGGCGGTCCTCGCCGGCGCTGTCGAGGGCGGCATCGTGCGAGAGCCGGCGCTGACCATTGTCCAGACCCGCAACCCGGGCATCAAGCTGATCGCTGGCGGGCAGGAGCTGTTCCCCGGCCAACCGGGCACGGTCGTCGCCGGCTCGGGCTCCTTCGTCACCAAGAACCCCGATGCGGTGCAGAAGCTGGTCGACAGCCTGGTGCGTGCCGCCGCCCTGATCGCCAAGGACCCGGACAAGGCCGCGCCCCATGTCGGCGCCGCGCTGGGAAAGGGCATCGTCGACCCCGCTTTGATCCGCAAGGCCCTGGTCTCGCCGGCCTCGACCTTCGAGATCGATCCGCGCAAGATCATCGAGCCCTCGCGCGCGATGCAGGCCTATCAGGTCAAGCTCGGCTCGCTCGAGAAGGAGCTGCCTTTCGACGGGCTGTTCGAGACGCAGTTCTTCGAGCGTGCCGCCAAGGTGGCCGGCTGAGCGCATGGCCTCACTGCGGGCGCCAGCCCTCGCCTTCCTGGGCCTCGTCGCCTTCCTGTTGCTGTGGGAGGCGATCCCGTTCTTCGGCATCGTCAACCCGGCCTTCCTGCCGGGGCCGAGCGCGCTGCCAAAGGCGTTCCTGTCTGAGATCCGGTCCGGCGCCTGGTTCTCGGCGATTCTCGGCTCGCTCGGCCATTACTTCACCGGGCTGATCACCGGCTCGTTTCTGGGCGTGGCCCTGGGCGTGCTCGTCGGCATGTCGCGCACGGCGGAAGAGGCCACCGCCTGGGTGGTGCGCGTGCTGCGGCCGATTCCCGGCCTCGCCTGGGTGCCCTTCGCGATCATCTGGTTCGGGGTGAACCCCTCGGCGGCCGTCTTCATCATTGCGATTGGCGTGTTCTGGATCGTGTTCTTCGCGGCCCAGGGCGCGATCCGCGGCGTCGACCGCGACCTGATCGAAGTGGCGGACGCCTTCGGCTTCACCTCCTCCTGGCAGCGGCTCACCAAGATCCTGCTGCCGGCCGCGATGCCCGGCATCCTCGTCGGCGTCCGGACGGCGCTGGGGCAGGCCTGGATGGCGGTGGTTGCGGCCGAGATCTTCGGCGTCGCGGGGGTGGGGCAGCGGATGATGCAGGCCTCCAGCCTGCTCGCGACCGACATCGTGGTGGTCTACATGCTGACCATGGCCGGCCTTTACGGGTTTCTCGACACCCTGTTCGTCGCCTTCCAGAAATGGGTGCTGCGTTGGAAAGCGTGACGGACAAGCCCGTGCTCGAGAACCCCGTGATCCAGATCCGGGGCCTCTCGCTAACCTTCACCCGCGACGGGGAGGCGACCGAGGTGCTGCGCCAGCTCGACCTCTCGGTCGCGCGCGGCGAGTTCCTCGCCATCGTCGGACCGTCGGGCGTCGGCAAGTCGACGCTGCTGCGGGTCATCGCTGGCCTCGCCAAGCCGAGCGCGGGCGAGGTCGCGATCCATGCCGCCGACAGCACGCGGCGGCCGGTGGCGCTGGTCTTTCAGGATTCGCGACTGCTGCCCTGGCGCAAGGTGATCGCCAATGTCGGCTTCGGCCTCGAGGGGCAGGCGCCTCGGACCGAGCGGCTGGCGCGGTCACAGGCGATGCTCGATCTCGTGGGGCTGGGCGCGCTGGCGCAGCGCTGGCCGCATCAGCTCTCCGGCGGGCAGCGGCAACGCGTCTCGCTGGCGCGGGCGCTCGCGGTCGAGCCCGAGATCCTGCTGATGGACGAGCCCTTCTCGGCACTCGACGCGCTGACGCGCGAGAGCCTGCAGGACGAACTGGTGCGCGTCTGGCAGCGCACCGGCAAGACCATCCTGTTCGTCACCCACGACATCGACGAGGCCGCCTATCTGGCCGACCGGGTGGTGATCCTGTCGGGTGCGCCGGGCCAGATCATCGCCGAACACCGCGTCCGCGAGCCCCATCCGCGCAAGCGCGGAGGGGCGGCAGAGGCCGACATCGTGCGCTCGATCCGTCTCGGGCTCGGTGCCGACACGGTCAGCGACGGCGCGGCGATCTGAGCACGCAATCTCAGGGGCGTGCCGTCGGCACGCCCTCGCGGATCTTCTTCGAGAAGTCGGGATCGTCGAGCGAGATCGTCCGCGCGCGTTCGCCGATCCGGGCCTGGCGGACAAGTTCGTCGAGCGGGATGTCGCTGCGCACCGCGCCGATACGCTGGAGATAGCCGGGCAGGAAGCCCGAGAGCAGCACGCGCGGATCGAGCGGCAGCGAGAATTTCCAGGCCGGCGCGACCGAGCCGACGAGCGTGTAGACGACCGTCGTGCAGTTGGTCGTCAGCGTGTTGTACCAGCGCGGCCGGCCCGCCAGTTCATTGACGTCGGCGACATAGGCCAGCAGCACATCACGCGCCTGGGCCGGTGTCGCGGCGATGCGGAAGAGCCGGACATCCTCCTTGCGGGCATGGCTGCGCAGGCCGACGAGATCGCGCTCGGGTGCCGCGACATAGGCCATTTCATAGCTGCGGAAGAAGCCGGCGAGCGCCGACCATTCCTCGCCCTTCTCGCGGCGCACCTCGATCGAGAAGGTCAAGGGCGGCTGGTCGGCGAAGGGGAAGCTGACGAGGAGATGGGCGATCGCCTCGCCCGACCAGTAGGACAGGTACAGGTCGATGCCCTCGACCTTGCTCAGGTCGAAGCGGCGGGTTTCCCAGCGCTCGTCGTAATCCGTCTCCGTGCGCCAGTTGAAGTTGCGCAGATTGGAAACGGTCAGGACGTCGCCCTCGTGGGCAATCGCGGGCAGGCGCGCGAGCTCGGGAATCCAGGCCCGGTCATGCGAGGGGACCAGCCCGTTCCACCAGCCGAGCAGGCCGAGGAAAAGGACCGCGAAGGAGAGCGGCAGGCGCGCGGCGCCGCTCCAGAGGCCGAACGCGCCGGCGAGCCCGGCGATGCCGAAGCCGATCGCCGCGAGCGTTCCGGTCGCGCCCGGCAGCCGGAAAATCAGAAGGCCGGCGCCCCAGGTGGTGGCGCCGAGGATGCCGAGCGTGGCGAGGATACGAAGGGCGATGAGGAGGATGGCCACAGCGTCACCGCCCCGAGATGTGAGATGCGAAGCGCGGGCCCCCTTCCCCTACCGGAGAAAGCTGGCCCGCGCCTCGATGATAGGCCGCGAGGGCCTCACGCCGCCAGTGAGTTGACCGGCGCCGCCGCCTTCACCGCGTCGTCGACATGGGCTTCGAACTTCTCGAAGTTCTTGGCGAACATGCCGATCAGGTTCTTGGCCGTTTCGGCGAAGGCCGCCTTATCCTGCCAGGTCTTGACCGGGTAGAGGATGTGCGGCTCGACGCCGGGTACCGAGGTCGGCACCGCGAAGCCGAAATAGGGGTCCCGGCGGAAATCGGCGCGGTTGAGCGAGCCGTCGAGAGCCGCCGTCAGCAGGCGGCGGGTGACGCGGATCGGCATGCGCCGCCCGGTGCCGTACTGCCCGCCGGTCCAGCCGGTGTTCACCAGCCAGCAATCGACATGGTGCTTGGCGATGAAGTCGCGCAGGAGATTGGCGTATTCCGACGGGTGCCGCGGCAGGAAGGGCGAGCCGAAGCAGGTCGAGAATTCCGGCTCGACACCGACCAGGCCAC
Source organism: Bosea sp. OAE506 (assembly GCF_040546595.1). Classification (NCBI taxonomy): domain Bacteria; kingdom Pseudomonadati; phylum Pseudomonadota; class Alphaproteobacteria; order Hyphomicrobiales; family Alloboseaceae; genus Allobosea; species Allobosea sp. OAE506. The sequence goes on from NZ_JBEPOB010000001.1 coordinate 539,709, forward strand.
GCTCCGTGCCGGCGACCTTGGCGGTGTAGCCGGAGAGGAAGTGGTACATCGCCTCGGCGGGGGTGAGCTTGGCGATCGGCGGCATCACGCCGAAGGCATCCGCCGTCAGCATGACGATGTTCTTCGGCACGCCGGCCCGGCCGGTGCGCGAGGCGTTGGGAATGAAATCGAGCGGATAGGCCGAGCGGGTGTTCTCGGTCTTGCTGCCGTCGTCGAAATCGACCTCGCGGGTGATCTCGTCCATGACGATGTTCTCGAGCACCGTGCCGAAGCGCAGCGAGGCGGCGTGGATCTGCGGCTCGGCTTCGGCCGAGAGCTTGATCGTCTTGGCGTAGCAGCCGCCCTCGAAATTGAAGATGCCGTCCTTCGACCAGCCATGCTCGTCGTCACCGATCAGCGTACGGTCGGGGTCGGCCGAGAGCGTCGTCTTGCCGGTGCCCGACAGGCCGAAGAAGATGGCGGAGTCGTTGTTGGGGCCGACATTGGCCGAGCAGTGCATCGGCACGACGCCCTTCGTCGGCAGGACGAAGTTGAGATAGGTGAAGACCGACTTCTTCATCTCGCCGGCATAGGCCGAGCCGCCGATCAGAACGATCTTGCGGGTGAAGTCGATGGCGATGACGGTCTCGCTGCGGCAGCCATGGCGGGCGGGATCGGCCTTGAAGCTCGGCAGGTCGACGATCGTCATCTCCGGCACGTAGTCGGCGAGTTCCTCGCGCGCCGGCCGGATCAGCAGGTTGCGGATGAAGAGCGAGTGCCAGGCCATCTCGGTGTAGACGCGGGCCTTGACGCGGTGGACCGGGTCGGCGCCGCCATAGAGGTCCTGCGCAAAGAGGTCCTTGCCTTCGGCATGGGCGATGAAGTCGGCGAGCAGGGCCTCGAAATGCTCAGGGCTCATCGCATTGTTGTTGTCCCACCAGACGCTCTTGTCGGTGAGCGCGTCGCGGACCGTGAACTTGTCCTTGGGGGACCGGCCGGTGTGGGTGCCGGTGTCGGCGGTGATGGCGCCGTGGCGCGAGAGCTGGGACTCGCCGCGGGCGAGCGATTCCTCATAGAGCCGGGCGGCCTCGAGGTTCCAGGAGACGCTCTTCAGGTTGCGAAAGCCGAACGTCTCCGCCCCCTGCGCGGCATTGAACTGACCGATGGTTTTCAACGAAACCTCCCGAGGCAGGCTGGCCCAAGACCGCCTGATCTGCAGACATGCGCGAAGGAAACGACGCGCGTGGGCGACCTTTGTGCCGGCCGATGCCGGTCCCCTTAAGGCCATGTTGGACCCGGCTCAAGAGAAGGCAAAGCCTCCGCCGGGAACAATCTCATCTAAATCGATTGAATCGAATCGATGTGGTAAATCAGGGCGCTAGGGCGAAGGCCGGGCCGCCGCTGCGAGCTCGACCAGCGTTCGCCGCAGCGACGCCGCATCGGTGACAGGCGCCGGGAAAGGCAGCCGCAGGACCGCGTCGCCACGGGCGAGATCGGCCCCTTCGGGATCGAGCCCGGTCAGCCGCCAGTCGCCATCCTGCGCCTTCAGCAGGCCGGTCGCATAGGCGCGGATGGCGTCGGCATGATCGGCGTTCATGTGTTCGACCGCGCCCTCCTCCATCGCCGCGATGGCGCTGGCGGCGGCGGAATCGCTGAGCAGGTCGCCCGGCACCAGCTCATAGGCCCGGCCGAAGCCGCCATTGAGGCTCGCGCCCTGAAGATCGAGCGCGAAGAAGGAGAAATCGCCGAAATCGACATAGAGCGCGGCCTTGGGCTGCCGCGCCAGGAAGCGGCGCCGGATGCGCTCTCCCTCCGCGCCGTCGCGCGCGATCCGCCGCGCGACGAGCTTCAGGGTGATGCGGGCATGGGCGAGCGGATCGCCCTTGCCGCCCGGCGCCAGCAGCAGAGAGCAGCGCGGGTCGGCCTCGAGATGGCCGGTATGGGAGGACAGGGCCGAGACCAGGATCAGCGGCGTGCCGTCGCTGTCGGTCGCCAGGCTGACGAGGCTCGACGAGGGATGGCCGTCGCGCCCCAGCGTCGCCAGCGCGCCCGAACGGGCACCGCGCAGGAGCTGGCGGCCGAGCGCGCGCGCGTCGTCATCGGTAGGGCGGACCGGGTCCTTGCGCGGGGCGGGCTGGCTGACGTTGTCGGCGGAATTCGAGGGCGCGGCGGTGGAACCTGCGGGCATCTCGGGTCTTTCTGTATCGGGGTCATAGGCAAGTCGCCATGCGACCGCTAGATTGCGGCCACGGTTTGGCCCTTCTCTCGCGAGAGTGGACCCTGCGTCATTGCAACACGGCCAAGAGATAAAGCACTTATGCCAACCATTGCGCTGGTCGACGACGACCGCAACATCCTCACCTCGGTTTCCATTGCGCTCGAAGCCGAGGGCTACCGCATCATGACTTATACCGACGGCGCCTCGGCGCTGGACGGCCTGAAGCAGAACCCGCCCGACCTCGCCATCTTCGATATCAAGATGCCGCGCATGGACGGCATGGAGCTGCTGCGCCGCCTGCGACAGAAGTCCGACCTGCCGGTGATCTTCCTGACCTCGAAGGACGAGGAGATCGACGAGCTGTTCGGGCTGAAGATGGGCGCCGACGACTTCATCCGGAAGCCGTTCTCGCAGCGCCTTCTGGTCGAGCGCGTCAAGGCGATCCTGCGCCGCGCCGGCGCCAAGGATCCAGCAGCTACGCCCCGCAGCGAGGATGCCAAGGCGCTGGAGCGCGGGCTTCTGCGGATGGATCCGGAGCGACACACCTGCACCTGGAAGGGCGAGCCGGTGACGCTGACCGTCACCGAGTTCCTGATCCTGCAATCGCTGGCGCAGCGCCCGGGCGTGGTGAAGAGCCGCAACGCCCTGATGGACGCCGCCTATGACGACGAGGTCTATGTCGACGACCGCACCATCGACAGCCACATCAAGCGGCTGCGCAAGAAGTTCAATCAGGTCGACGCCGATTTCGACATGATCGAGACCTTGTACGGCGTCGGTTACCGGTTCAAGGAAGGCTGAGCGTCCGGCCCAACCCGGGCAGGACGAGCGGCGGGCGCGCGGCTGTGCCGGCCCGCTCTAGCGGACGGACCGCTTCCGGGCGGCCGGCGCGGCGGAGACCATGGCGACGATCGAGCAGGAGCGCAGGGCGGAGATCCGCAACGGCGAGGGCAAGCCCGCGCTGAAGGCTCGGCTGCGGGCTTTTACGAGGCGTGGCCTGCGCGCGATCTCGTCGGGCGCCGCCTCGAGCCTGACGCGCCGCATCGTCGTGCTCAATCTCGGCGGGCTCTTCGCCCTGCTGGTCGGCTTCCTCTACCTCAACCAGTTTCGCGAGGGGTTGATCGAATCCCGCGTGCAGAGCCTGCTCACGCAGGGCGAGATCATCGCCGGCGCGATCGCGGCCTCGGCGACGGTCGAGACCGACGCGATCACCATCGATCCCGACAAGCTGCTGCAGCTGCAGGCCGGGGAGAGCGCCGGCATTGCGGAGGACCCGCTCGACTTCTCGATCAATCCCGAGAAGGTGGCGCCGCTGCTGCGCAGGCTGGTGACGCCGACCAAGACGCGTGCCCGCATCTATGACCGCGACGGGCTGCTGACGCTGGATTCGCGCAGCCTCTATTCGCGCGGCGACGTGCTGCGGCTCGACCTGCCGCGCGTCGGCGAGCCCGACGAGGCGCCGCTGCTGGAGCGCACCTGGAACCTCCTGCGCAACCGGCTCGGCCGCGCCGATGTGCCCGCCTATGACGATTTCGAGAACGCCAACGGCAAATCCTATCCTGAAGTCGCGCGCGCGCTGAACGGCTCGCCGGCCAGCGTGGTGCGGGTCAATGCCCGGGGACAGACGATCGTCTCCGTAGCGGTGCCGGTGCAGCGCTTCCGGGCGGTGAAGGGCGTGCTGCTGCTGTCAACGCAGGGCGGCGACATCGACGCGGTGATCGTCTCCGAGCGCTATGCGATCTTCCAGGTCTTCGCCGTCGCCGCCGCGGTGATGATCGTGCTGTCGGTGCTGCTGGCCGGCACCATCGCCGAGCCGATCCGCAAGCTCGCCGATGCGGCGCAGCGGGTGCGGCGCGGGGTGAAGTCGCGCGAGCAGATCCCGGATTTCGGCAACCGGCATGACGAGATCGGCCATCTCTCCGGCTCGCTGCGGGACATGACCAAGGCGCTTTACAGCCGCATCGAGGCGATCGAGAGCTTCGCCGCCGATGTCGCCCACGAGCTGAAGAACCCGCTGACCTCGCTGCGCAGCGCGGTCGAGACGCTACCGCGGGCGAAGTCCGAAGAGTCGCGCGGGCGACTGCTGGAGGTGATCCAGCACGATGTGCGCCGGCTCGACCGGCTGATCTCCGACATCTCCGACGCGTCGCGCCTCGATGCCGAACTCGCCCGCAACGATGCCGGGCCGGTCGATCTCTCCCAGGTGCTCGAGGCGGTGGTCTCGGTGCAGAACGAGATGCGCCGCGAGGGCCGGGCCAAGATCGAGCTCGTCACCGAGCGGCGCGGCCAGCGGCCGACCGGGCGCGACGGCTTCATCGTGCTCGGCCACGATTCCCGGCTGGGGCAGGTGATCGTCAACCTGATCGAGAATGCGCGCTCCTTTTCGCCTTCGGACAAGCCCGTGCGCGTGCTGCTGTCGCGATCGGGCGATGAGGTGCTGATCACGGTGGAGGATGACGGGCCCGGCATCGAGCCGCATGCGCTGGAACGCATCTTCGAGCGCTTCTACACGGACCGGCCCAATGAGGGCTTCGGCCAGAATTCGGGGCTCGGCCTGTCGATCTCGCGCCAGATCGTCGAGGCGCATCGCGGGACGATCCGCGCCGAGAACCGGCTCGGCCCGGCCGGGCCGGATAGCGAGCGGGCGCGGCTGGGGGCGCGCTTCATCGTCTGCCTGCCGGCGCTGCAGCAGACGGCGTGAGGCGATTGTGACAGCCCAGACCCTCCATGCCACGACGGTGGCGCTGGGCGAACGGGGCGTGCTGATCCGCGGCGCGTCGGGCGCCGGCAAATCCAGCCTCGCGCTTGCTCTCATCGCCATGGCGGGCAGCCAGGGTCGTTTTGCGCGGCTGGTTGCCGACGACCGGACGGCGCTGAGCGCCCGGAGCGGGCGGCTGCTGGCCAGGCCGGTCGCGCCGCTGGAGGGGCTAATCGAGCGGCGGGGGCTCGGGCTGACGCCGGAGCCCCATCAGCCGGCGGTGGTGGTGCGGCTGATCGTCGACCTCAGCGGCGACGAGCCCGCCCGCATGCCGGAGCCCGAAGATCTGGTCGATCGGCTCGAGGGCATCGATCTCCCGCGCCTGACCGTGGCGGGGCGTGCCGGCGACGAGCGGCTGGTGCTGGCGGCGCTGGCGCTCTTCACCGAGGGCTGATGTCGAAAATTTGTCGAGTTCGAAGCCGGCCGCTTGCCTATCTTTCGCACCTGCCGCATAAACCGCCACCTTGTCCGGGCGCCGAAAGCGCTCTTCGGTGCCATAGTGAATGATCGGACTGGTCCTCGTGACGCATGGGCATCTGGCCACGGAGTTCCGTGCCGCGCTCGAACACGTCGTCGGCCCCCAACAGCATCTCGCCACCATCGCCATCGCCCCCGATGACGACATGGAAGGCCGTCGCCGCGACATCATCGCGGCGGTCGAGCAGGTCGAGACCGGCAAGGGCGTGATCGTCCTGACCGACATGTTCGGCGGCACGCCGTCCAACCTCGCCATCTCGGTGATGGAGCCCGGCCGCATCGACGTCGTCGCGGGCATCAACCTGCCGATGCTGATCAAGCTCGCCAGCGTGCGCGAGGAAAAGACCCTCGACGAGGCTGTCACCAGCGCGCAGGATGCGGGCCGCAAATACATCACCGTCGCCAGCCGCGTCCTGGCCGGGAAGTAGGGGGCCGGTTCTGTGGACGACAGGCAGGAGATCGACGATTGCGATTGCCCTGAGGTCGAGATCCCGACGGGCGCCGTCTATGGCGAGTTCCAGATCGTCAACAAAAAGGGTCTGCACGCCCGCGCCACGGCGAAATTCGTGCAATGCGCATCTGCCTTCGATGCCGACATCACCGTCACCCGCTGCGGCGAGACAGTCGGTGCGACCTCGATCATGGGCATCCTGACGCTCGGAGCCGGCATCGGCTCGACGATCACGGTGGTGGCGAAGGGCCGCGAGGCGAGCGAGGCGCTGAAGGCGCTCGAAGCGCTGGTGGCGGACCGGTTCGGCGAAGGCGAGTAGGCCGAGCCTGGCATCTGGCAGCGGCGCGCCGCCGGCGCCCTCCCCCTCCATTCGACCCAGGAGCCCCGATCGCAACGGGTCGCGGCCGCGTGGATGTGACCAAACGTCACGAATTCGACAGACCGCTCCCTTTCGACCAATCACATAAAGACATCTTTATATCTTTGATTGCCTTTGGGCGTGGGCGCTGCTATGGACCCGCCCATCATTCGAAGACCAGCTGGAGCACGCCCCGTGTCGAAGACCGATTACATCGTCAAGGACATCAGCCTCGCGGATTACGGCCGCAAGGAAATCAACATGGCCCAGGACGAGATGCCGGGCCTGATGGCCATCCGTGAAGAGCACAAGGGCAAGTTCCCGCTCAAGGGCGCCCGCGTCGCCGGCTGCCTGCACATGACCATCCAGACCGCCGTGCTGATCGAGACGCTGAAGGAACTCGGCGCCGACGTGCGCTGGTCGTCCTGCAACATCTTCTCGACCCAGGACCATGCCGCCGCCGCGATCGCCGCGACCGGCACCCCGGTCTTCGCCATCAAGGGCGAGACGCTGGAGGAGTACTGGGAATACGTGCTGAAGACCGCGACCTGGGGTGACGGCGGCACGCCGAACATGATCCTCGACGATGGCGGCGACCTTACCATGCTGATCATCCTCGGCGCCGAGGCCGAGGCCGGCAAGACCGACTTCCTCGACAAGCCGAGCAACGAGGAAGAGACGATCTTCTTCGCGCTGATCAAGCGCGAGCTGAAGGCCAATCCGGGCTGGTTCACCAAGACCCGCGACGCGATCAAGGGCGTCTCGGAAGAGACCACCACCGGCGTGCACCGCCTCTATGAGCTCGCCAAGGCCAGCCGCCTGCCCTTCCCGGCGATCAACGTCAACGACTCGGTCACGAAGTCGAAGTTCGACAACCTCTATGGCTGCCGCGAGTCGCTCGTCGACGCCATCCGCCGCGGCACGGACGTCATGATGTCCGGCAAGGTCGCGGTCGTCGCCGGCTATGGCGACGTCGGCAAGGGCTCGGCCGCCTCGCTGCGCCAGGCCGGCTGCCGCGTGCTCGTCACCGAAGTCGACCCGATCTGCGCGCTGCAGGCGGCGATGGAGGGCTACGAGGTCGTGACGATGGAGGACGCCGCTCCGCGCGCCGACATCTTTGTCACCGCCACGGGCAATCTCGACGTCATCACCGTCGACCACATGCGCGACATGAAGCACCGCGCCATCGTCTGCAACATCGGCCACTTCGACTCGGAGATCCAGGTCGCCGGGCTGAAGAACTTCAAGTGGGACAACGTCAAGCCGCAGGTCGACGAGATCGAGTTCCCGAATGGCAAGCGCATCATCCTGCTGTCGGAAGGCCGCCTGGTGAACCTCGGCAACGCCACCGGCCACCCGTCCTTCGTGATGTCCTGCTCGTTCTCGAACCAGACGCTGGCCCAGGTCGAGCTCTGGAACCACCACGCCAAGTACGAGAACAAGGTCTACACGCTGCCCAAGCATCTCGACGAGAAGGTCGCCGCGCTGCACCTCGCCAAGGTCGGCGCCAAGCTGACCGTGCTCAACGACCAGCAGGCGAAGTACATCGGCGTCGCGCAGACCGGCCCGTTCAAGCCCGAGCTGTACCGCTACTGACATCCGGCACCATCCGGACGGCAGGAGGCCCGGCGTTCGCGCCGGGCCTTTTTCGTTTCCGGAGAGACGAGTCTTTTTCGCACCAGACGCTACTAATGGCGCCCCACAAGGCGCGGACCGCTAGGTCTTGCGAGGCGCCCGGCCACGACAGCCGGAGCGAAAAATCCGCCCGATTTACCGCTCATTAAGCACTTCCTGCCGGACTCAGCGGGTGATTAGAGTGGGGTTGATTCGGCCCCTGGCGCATGGCGCGGGCCGGGTCGACACGCAGTGATCGGTGTGGTGGCAGGCGTGCGTCGAGGTCCCGCGAAGGGGGGCCGGGGGACGGCGGCGCGCCGTTCCGTGCCCTCGCGGGCGGACATCAGGATGGGGCGGCCGGTGCCGCCTCCGAAGCAGACGGACGCGGAATGACCAGGTCGAGCCGACAGGAACGAAGCAGCTGGCGCTGGAGCCGCCACGTGCTTCTGCCGGGTCTCGCGGCCAGTCAGGCTCCCTCCGCCGCGCTCGCCCAGGGCGCGTGGCTGGTCCCGCTGCGTCCCGACATGTTCAGCACCGGCGTGCTGTCGGTTGTGCTGGCGGGGCTGACCGTCTTCGCCGCCACGACCTCGCTGGTCTATGTCCGCGAGCGCGCGCGCTGGCACCGTCGCGAGGCGGCGCTGGCCGGCGAACTCGAAGCCACCCGCGGCCAGCATGACCGGCTGACGGCCCTGCTCGCGACAGACCCGCAGGTCGTCGTGAGCTGGACCGGACGGCAGGCCGACCCCGTTTTCGAAGGCGACAGCGGCTTTCTCGGCGCGCCCGGCGCGACGCTCGCCCTCGCCTATGGGGCCTGGGCGCCGCCGGCCGACGCCAAGCGGCTCGAACTCGCCACCGACGCGCTGAAGGAGCGCGGCGAATCCTTCGGCCTGACGCTGCGGAGCAAGACGGGCCCCTTCATCGATGTCGAAGGTCGGCCCGTGGCCGGGCGTGCCGTGATCCGCTTCCGCGAGGTGACCGGCGAACGCGCGCGGGTGATGGCGCTGCAGGGCGAACTCGATCGGCTCGGCAGCGAGCACAAGGCGCTGGCGGGACTGTTGGGCGGCCTGCCCCAGCCGGCCTGGACGCGCACGCCGGAAGGCCGGCTGAGCTGGTGCAACGCCGCCTATGCGCGCGCCGTCGAGGTTGCCGATGGCGAGGCGGTCAAGAGCGGCATCGAGCTGCTCGACCGGGTGGAGCGCGAGGCTGCCGCCAAGGCACGCCGCGAGGGCCAGGTCTTTTCGGCACGCGCACCCGCCGTCATCGCCGGGCAGCGGCGCACGCTCGACATCCTCGAATTGCCGACGCCGACCGGTTTCGCCGGCATCGCCACCGACATGAGCGAGCTGGAAGCCGTCCGGACCGATCTTCAGCGCCAGATGGACGCGCATGTGCGCACGCTCGACCGGCTCAAGACCGCGGTCGCGGTATTCGACGCCTCGCAGCGCCTCGTCTACCGCAATTCGGGCTTCGAGGCGCTCTGGTCGCTCGACCCGGCTTTCCTCGACGGCCATCCCAGCGACGGCGAGATCCTCGACCGGCTGCGCGCCGAGCGGCGCCTGCCCGAGCTTGGCGACTATCGCAGCTGGAAGGCCGGCGTGCAGGCGGCCTACACCGCCACCCGCGCCAATGAGGACTGGTGGTACCTGCCCGACGGGCGCACGATCCATGTCGTGGCGAGCCCGAACCCGCAGGGCGGCGTCACCTATCTCCTCGACGACGTGACCGAGCGCTTCACGCTTGAGTCGCGCTTCAACGCGCTGTCGCGGACGCAGCGCGAGACGCTGGATTCGCTGCGCGAGGGCGTCGCCGTGTTCGGCTCGGACGGGCGGCTGAAGCTCTCCAACCCGGCCTTCGCGCAATCCTGGCGGATCAAGCCCGACCTCGCCGCCGCCGCGCCGCATATCGACGAGGTGGTACGGCTGTGCCGCCCGCTCTTCCCGCAGGACGAGATCTGGGGCGAGCTGCAGAGCGCCGTCACCGGCGTGCGCGATGCGCGCGAGGATTATGTCTGCCGGATGCAGCGGCGCGACGGCACGGTGCTGGACTGCGCTGCGGCGCCGCTGCCCGATGGGGCGACGCTGATCACCTTTGCCGACGTCACCGCCAGCGTGAATGTCGAGCGGGCGCTGACCGAGAAGAACGAGGCGCTGGAGAAGGTCTCGCGGCTGCGCGAGGATTTCGTCCACCACGTCTCCTACGAGCTGCGCTCCCCGCTCACCAACATCATCGGCTTCGCGCAGTTGCTCGGCACCGAGGCGATCGGCGCGCTGAACGAGAAGCAGCGCGAATACACCTCGCACATCACCCGCTCCTCGGGCGCGCTGCTCGCCATCATCAACGACATCCTCGACCTCGCCACGATCGACAACGGGGCGTTGACGCTCGAACTCGAAGAGGTCGATGTCGCCGACACCATCGCCCAGGCTGCGGAAGGGCTGCATGACCGCCTGACCGACAGCAAGCTCGAACTCAAGGTCGTGATCGCACCCGAGGCCGGGCCGCTGCGCGCCGACGGCAAGCGCCTGCGGCAGGTGCTGTTCAACCTGATCTCCAACGCGATCGGCTTCTCCTCGCCCGGTCAGACGATCACCGTCAGCGCGGCCCGCAGCGAAGGCCATGTCCGCATCACCGTCGCCGATCAGGGCCGCGGCATTCCCGCCGAGGTGAAGGAGAAGGTGTTCGACCGCTTCGAGAGCCACTCGCTCGGCTCCAGCCATCGGGGCGTCGGCCTCGGCCTCTCGATCGTGCGCTCGATCGTGGAACTGCATGGCGGCCGCGTCGAGCTCGACTCGGCGCCGGGCCGCGGCACGCGCGTGACGGCGGTGTTCCCCTCGGCGGGCGTGCCGCTCTCGGACGCCGCGGAATGACGGACGAAGCGCGCAAGTCCGGCCCGCACCGGCTGGTGCTGGCCGATGAAGCGGCGACGCTGCGGCTGGCGGCCGATCTCGCGGCGATCCTGAAGCCCGGCGACATCGTCGCGCTCTCGGGCCAGCTCGGCGCCGGCAAGTCGATGCTGGCGCGGGCGATCCTGCGCGCGCTGGCCGACGATCCCCGGCTGGAGGCGCCGAGCCCGACCTTCACCCTCGTCCAGAGCTACGAGACCCCGCGCGGGAGCGTGCTTCATGCCGATCTCTACCGCGTGCGCTCGCCCGAGGAGCTGGACGATATCGGCCTGACCGAGGATCTCGACCGGCTGATCCTGCTCGTCGAATGGCCCGACCGGGCCGGCACGCGCCTGCCCGGCGGGCGCCGCCTCGACATCGTGCTCGATGTCGACCCGGACCATCCGGAGACGGGCCGCATCGCGGACCTCTCCGGCGGCGTGCTCTGGCGGCAGCGCCTGGCGATCGCGATCGCCTCGCGGCGGCTCATCGACGATGCCGGCTGGGACGATGCCCGTCGCGACTACATGCAGGGCGACGCCTCGAGCCGCGCCTATGAGCGGCTGACGCGGCCCGATGGCAGCAGCGCCGTGCTGATGATCTCGCCGCCGCGTCCGGACGGTCCGGCGATCCGGCTCGGCAAGCCCTATAGCGCGATCGCGCATCTCGCCGAAAACGTCGACGCCTTCGTCGCGATGGACCGCGGGCTGCATTCGCTCGGCTATTCGGCGCCGGAGATCTACGCCCAGGATCTCGATACCGGACTGCTGCTGATCGAGGATCTCGGCAGCGAAGGCGTCATCGACGGCAACGGCCCGATGGCGGAACGCTACGAGGCGGCCGCGCGGCTGCTGGCCGACCTCCACCGCCACGCCCTGCCGACCATCCTGCCCGTGGCCGACGGGCGCGACCATGTCCTGCCGGACTACGACCGGGCCGCGCTCGCCATCGAGACCGAGCTGATCCTCGACTGGTACGCCCCGCACATTGCGGGCGTCACCCTGCCCGCCGTGACGCAAGCCGAGTTCGCACGGATCTGGAACCGGCTCTTCGACGAGATCCTGGAGGCGCCGGGCACCTGGACGCTGCGCGACTTCCACTCGCCCAACCTGATCTGGCTGCCGAAACGCGAAGGGCACGCCAAGCTCGGGCTGATCGACTTCCAGGACGCGGTGATCGGCCACCCGGCCTATGACCTCGCCTCGCTCGGGCAGGATGCGCGCATCGACGTGCCCGCCGCGCTGGAGCTGCGGCTGCTCGCGGCTTACGGCCAGGCGCGCCGGGCGGACGATCCCGATTTCGACCTCGCGGGCTTTGCCCGCGCCTATGCGATCCTCGGCACGCAGCGCAACACCAAGATCGCCGGCATCTTCGCGAGGCTCGACAAGCGCGACGGCAAACCGGCTTATCTCAAGCATCTGCCGCGCATCGAGGCCTATCTGCGCCGCAATCTCGAGCACCCGGCGCTGGAAGAACTCAAGGGCTGGTATCAGGCGCATCTGCCGAAGCTGTTCGAGGTGGGGTGAGCGGACGCCTGCGAGCTTCATTATACGAGCCCTCATCCTGAGGAGCCGCGTCAGCGGCGTCTCGAAGGATGCTTCAGGAGGCTCCTGAACTCGCTGGACCATCCTTCGAGACGCGGGCTCTGCCCGCTCCTCAGGATGAGGGCTGAGAGTGGTTGTCGCCCGCACTTCTGCTAGCCTGCCCGCCATCAAGGGAGATTCGCGTGACGCAGGCCCATTCCCACCCGATCCGCCGCGCCATGGTGCTGGCGGCGGGGCTCGGCAAGCGGATGCGGCCGATCACCGACACGCTGCCCAAGCCGCTCGTCAGCATCGGCGGCAAGCCGATGCTGGACCATGCGCTCGACCGGCTGGCGCAGGCCGGCGTCGAGGACGCGGTCGTCAATGTCCACCATCTCGCCGAGCGCATCGAGGCGCATCTGGCCGGCCGAACTAACCCTCGGGTGACGATCTCGGACGAGCGGGCGGTGCTGCTGGAGACCGGCGGCGGGGTGAAGAAGGCGCTGCCGCTCCTGGGGGACGAGCCCTTCTTCCATGTGAATTCGGATTCGCTCTGGAGCGAGGCGGGCGGCTCGGCCATGCAGGCCATGGCGCGGGCCTGGGACGCCGGGCGGATGGACATGCTGCTGCTGCTGGCGCAGCGCGAGGGCAGCGTCGGCTTCGACGGGCGCGGCGATTTCTTCAAGGCTGAGGACGGGCTGCTGACACGGCGCGGCAGCGCCGACAGCGCACCCTTCGTCTATGCCGGTGTCGCCATCATGAAGCCTGACCTGTTCGCGGATACGCCAGAAGGGCCGTTCTCGCTGAATCTGCTGTTCGACCGCGCCATTGCGGCCGGCCGGCTGCACGGGCTCGTGCTCGACGGGCAATGGCTGCATGTCGGTACGCCCGAGGCGATCGCGCCGGCCGAGGCCGCCTTCGCGGCGGCGCAGGCCACGCCCGCGCGAGCCGATGGCTGAACTCAACCTCTTCACGATCCCCGCCGGCGCGCCCTTTCTCGACGTGCTGGCGCAGGCGATGCTGGAGGGGCGCTTCGGGCGCGTCCATGATCCCAAGGACCCCGCCGCGCTGGCGCGCGTGACGCTCTATCTGCCGACGCGGCGCGCGGCACGCGCCTTCGCCGCCTGCCTCTCCGACAAGCTCGGCGGCGCGCCGCTGCTGCTGCCGCGAATCCTGCCGCTGGGCGATGTCGACGAGGCCGAGACGGCGCTGATCGGCGCCGGAGCGCTGGCCGAAGACCGCATCGCGCCGATCGACCCGCTGGCGCGGCGCATGATCCTGACGCGACTCGTCGATGCCTGGGGGCGCAGCGCCAATCGCAGCCATCTGCGGCTCGACCCGTCTGAGCCCTCGCTGGTGCCGGCGACTCTCGCCGAGGCCTATGGGCTCGCGGGCGACCTCGCCGCGCTGCTCGACCAGATGCAGACGGAGGACGTCGCGGTCGAGCGGCTCGGACGGCTCGACGCGGCCCGCTTCGACAGGATCTGGCAGCTCAATGCCGAGTTCCTGTCGATCCTCGGCGGCGCCTGGCCCACCATCCTGAGCGAGCGCGGCGCCTGCGACCCCGCCACCTTCCGCAACCGGATGCTCGCCGCCGAGCGCGAGCGCCTGCTCTCGGGCGCCGTCACGGGGCCGATCATTGCGGCCGGCTCGACCGGCACGGTCCCGGCCACGGCGCGGCTGCTCGCGGCGATCGCGCGGCTGCCCAATGGCGCGGTGGTACTGCCCGGGCTCGACCTCGAGCTGCCCGAAGAGGCCTGGCTGGCGATCGCCGAGGAGCCCGCCCCCTCGCATCCGCAGGCGGCGCTGCACCATTTGCTCGACACCCTGCAGGCGGTGCGGGCCGATGTGCGCGCACTCGCCGAACACGATGCCGCGCATGGCGCCCGCTCGCGGCTTCTGCGCGAGGCGATGCTGCCGGCCTCGGTGACGCAGAGCTGGGCGGATCTGCGCGAGCGCCTTCCCGCCGAGGAGGCGGAGCTGGCTTTCCGCGACCTGCGCCTCGTCGAGGCGGCCGACGAGCGCGAGGAGGCGCTGGCGGTTGCGGTCGCGCTGCGTGAGACGCTGGAGACGCCGGGCCGGCAGGCGGCGCTGATCACGCCCGATCGCGGCCTCGCCGAGCGAGTGACAGTCGAGCTCCGGCGCTGGGACATCGCGGTCGATGATTCGGCCGGCTTGCCGCTGGCGCGCTGGCCAGCCGGCTCGCTGCTGCGGCTCGTGCTGGAGGCGGCTCTGGCGCAGATGACGCCGGGAAGCCTCGTGCCGCTGCTCGCCCACCCGCTCTGCCGGCTCGGGCTTTCGCGCGAGGAGACGGCGCGCGGCGCCTCGGCGCTGGAGATCGGGCTATGGCGCGGCGAGAGCGTCGGGCGGGGGCTCGCCGGGCTGTACGAACAGCTCGGACGCTGGAGCGAGCTTTGCACCGCGCGCCATGCGCCGGGTCCGCGCAAACGCCTGAGCGAAGACGATGCCGCGGCGGCGGCCACAGTGCTGGCGGCGCTCGGCACCGCCTTCTCGCCGCTGCTGGAGGCGCTGTTTCTGCAGGCGCCGTCGCTGGCGGTGATGACCGCCGCGGCCCGCGCCACGGTCGATGCCGTCAGCCTGAACGAGGACGGGCAGGCCTGCGCCTTCCGCGACGCCGATGGCGAGGCGCTGGCCGGACTCTTCGACGATCTCGCCGCCGCGCAGTCCGACATGCCCGAGGGTGGCCGGCCCGCCGATGTCGTTGCGATCCTGGACGGGTTGCTGGCCGAGCGCGTGGTCAAGCGCGGCGGCGGGGGCCATCCGCGCGTGCGGATCTGGGGCCTGCTCGAGGCGCGCCTGCTCGAGGCCGACCATGTCGTGCTCGGCGGGCTGAACGAGACCGTCTGGCCGCCGCAGACCACGACCGACGCCTTCATCAACCGGCCGATGCGCGCCGAACTCGGCCTGTCGCCGCCGGAGCGCCGCGTCGGCCAGACCGCGCATGACTTTTCGATGGCGCTGGCGGCGCCCTGCGTGACGCTGACGCGGGCGCGCAAGGCCGGCGAGTCCGAAACGATCGCCTCGCGCTTCTGGCAGCGGCTTCAGGCGGTGACGCCGGTGCCCGTCTGGGGCGAGGCTCTGGCACAAGGGAAACGGCTGACGGCGCTGGCCGGCCGGCTCTCGGCTCCGGCGCCGGTTCGCCCGGTCGGCCGGCCGGCGCCGAGGCCGCCGCGCGCGCTGCAGCCGCTCTCGCTCAGCGTCACCGATGTCGAGACGCTCTATCGCGACCCCTACCAGATCCATGCCCGCACGATCCTGAAGCTCGACGCGCTGGACGGGCTGGTGGAGGACCCGAGCGCGCAGGATCGCGGCAGCCTGCTGCACGAGATCGTCGAGACCTTCGCGGCGACCTATCCGGAGCAGTTGCCGGCCGACGCCCATGGCCGGCTGATCGCGATCGGCGAGCAGGCGTTCCGGCGTTTTGCGGATGCGCCGGAGGTGCGGGCCTTCTGGTGGCCGCGCTTCCTGCTGACGGCCGGCCATTTTATCGCCTGGGAGGAGCGGCGGCGCGGCTCTCTCGCCCGCATCGCGGTCGAGGTCTTCACCGGCCACCGCTTCCCGCTCTCCGACGGGCAGACGCTGCGGCTCAGCGGCAAGGCGGACCGGGTCGAGATCACGCGGGAACCGAAGCTTCGCATCATCGATTTCAAGACCGGCGCGCCGCCGAGCAAGGCGCAGGTCGAGAAGGGCTTCGCGCCGCAATTGACGCTGGAGGCGGAGCTGGCGGCACGCGCCGGCTTCGAGGGCGCGGTCGGCCCCACCCCGGTCGAGGCCGTGCTGTACATGAAGCTGCATCACGACCCGAAGGCCTGGGCCAAGGACAAGCCGCTGGAGTTCGACGGCGAGAGCCTGGCGGATGTGGCAAGCCGCCATCTCGAACGCTTGCTGGCGCATGTCGAGGCGCTGCGCAGCGGCCGCGAGGCCTTTGTCTCCCGCCGGGCACCCGACTACATCAAGTTCGCCTCGCCCTATGACCATCTCGCGCGGGTCAAGGAATGGGCCGCCGCCTCCGAGAGCGACGAGGGGGACGGGGCATGAAGCCCGGCTGGATCGTCCCGCCCCTCACTCAGCAGAACCAGGCGCTGGCGGCCGATCCGCGGCTCAGCGCCTGGGTCTCGGCCAATGCCGGCTCGGGCAAGACCTATGTGCTGGTCAACCGCGTGCTGCGGCTGCTGCTCGACGGCGTGGCGCCGGGCCGCCTGCTCTGCATCACCTATACCAAAGCCGCCGCCGCCAACATGGCCAACCGCGTCTTTGCGGCGCTGAGCGCCTGGGCGACGCTGCCGGAGGCGGAGCTCGACACGGTGCTGACCCGCCTGACCGGCAAGCCGCCCTCGCGCGAGAGCCTTGCGGCGGCGCGGCGCCTGTTCGCGCAGGCGCTGGAGACGCCGGGCGGGCTGAAGATCGAGACGATCCACGCCTTCTGCACGCGGGTGCTGCAATCGGCCCCCTTCGAGGCGAATGTCCCGCCGCGCTTCGAGGTCGCCGACGACCTCGCCCAGGCCGAGATGCTGCGCGAGGCCCGGCGCGAGCTGTTGCGGGCGGTCGCGGCTTCTCCTGAGGGCGAGGAAGCACAGGCGCTCGACATGCTCGCCCGCCAGGCGGCGCAGGACACCTTCGATGCGATGATGCAGGAGGCGCTACGCCAGCGAACCCTGTTCAACGACGCGGAAGGCCGCGCGCGCGATGCCGCCGAGATGCGCGAGGGCATCGCCGCCGTGCTCGGCATCGCGCCGGACCTGTCGGCGGAGACGGTGCGAAGCGGCTTCGAGGCGTGGCTGGCGCAGGCTGCGGGCATGGAGGGGCTGGTCGCGGCGCTGTCGGGCGGCTCCAGGACGCAGAAGGATGCAGCCGAGATTCTGCGCCGTGCCTTGCTGGGACAGGGGGACGACCCCGTCGAACTCTGCCGCTCGGGACTCTTGACCAAGGCGCAGGCGGTTCATGCCGATGTTCGCGGCCGCTCCGACAAGACGCGCCTGCAGCCGCCGGCAAGCGACGTGCTGGACGAGCTGGAAACCGAACTCTGCGGCGCCATCGACCGCCTCAACGCGATCGCGATCCGCGACCGCAGCCATGCGCTGGCGCTGCTGGTGACGCGGATGCTCGCCTCCTACCAGCGCCAGAAGAGCGAGCGCTCGCTGCTCGACTATGACGACCTGATCGCCAGGACGCGCTCGCTGCTGACGCGCGTCGAGGCCGCTTGGGTGCTCTACAAGCTCGACGCAGGCATCGACCACATCCTGCTCGACGAGGCGCAGGACACCAGCGACGCGCAATGGGCAATCCTGCGCCAGCTCGCCGACGAATTCAGCGCCGGGGGACGCGAGGCCGGCCCGCAGCCGCGCACCGTCTTCGTGGTGGGCGACGAGAAGCAGTCGATCTACGGCTTCCAGGGCGCCGCGCCCGCCGCGTTCAACACGCAGCGCCGGCAGCTCGGGCAACGCATCCGCGAGGCCGAGCAGCGCTTCGAGGCGATCAGCCTCAACACCTCCTTCCGCTCGGCGCCCGACATCATGCAGGCGGTGGATGCCGTCTTCGCCCTGCCGGACCATGCGCGCGGCCTCGTCTTCGACGGCTCGGAGCGGCCCGAAATCCATGACACCGTGCGTCGGAGCGACCCCGGCTGCGTCGATCTCTGGCCGCTCTGCGCCAACGATTCCGGCGAGCCGCCCGATGCCTGGACGACCCCAGTCGATGCGCCCGAGCGGCGCAGCGGCACGGCCAAGCTCGCCCAGCGCATCGCCGCGACGCTTGCCGGCTGGACGCGCCGCGGCGTGGACGATCTCGGCCAGCCCTTCTCGCCCGGCGACGTGATGATCCTGCTGCGGCAGCGCGGCGCGCTGTTCGAGACGATCGTCAAGGCGCTGAAGGATGCCGGCGTGCCCGTCACCGGCCGCGACCGGCTGACGCTCGCCACCCATCCGGCGGTTGAGGACCTCGTCGTGCTCGGGCGGACGCTGCTGCTGCTGGAAGACGACCTGACGCTCGCCACCGCGCTGAAGACGCCGCTGATCGGGCTCGACGACGACGACCTCATGCGCCTCGCGCCCGGCCGAAGCGGCTCGCTGCGGGCGGCGCTGCGCGAGGCGGCTGCGAGCGAGCCGCGCTACGCGGCCGTTGAGTCGCGGCTGGCGGAGCTCGCGGCCGAGGCGGGGCGCTGCGGGCCATTCCGCTTTTTCGCCGGGCTGCTCGGGCCGGGCGGCGGGCGCAATCTCGCGCTCGCGCGGCTGGGAGCGGAGGCCGGCGACGCGCTCGACGCCTTCCTGTCAGCGGCGCTCGACCATGAGCGGCGCTACGGCCCCTCGCTCGCCGGCTTCCTCGACCATGTCTGCGGCGCTGCCACCGATGTGAAGCGCGACCTCTCCTCCAGCCGCGGCGAGGTCCGCGTCATGACGGTGCATGGCGCCAAGGGGCTCGAGGCGGGAATCGTCATCCTCGCCGATCTCGCCCCGCCGCCCGGCGCCAAGCGGCTGCCGAAGATCCTGGCGGTCGAGCCGCCACGGCGGCAGGCCGTGCCGATCTGGCCGCCGGCCAGCGCCGAGGATGCGCAGGCGACGGCCCAGGCCAAGGCTCGCGTCGTCGAGCAGATGGTCGAGGAACACCACCGCCTGCTCTATGTCGCGATGACGCGCGCGGAGAACCGGTTGATCGTCTGCGGCGCGCAGGCCAAGGGCGAGGCCCCGGCCGGGAGCTGGTATGCCATGGTCGAGGCCGGGCTGGCCGTCTCCGATCCGGGGCTCATCGAGATCGGCGAGGGCGAGGCTGCGCTGCGCCGCTTCATGACCTCGCGACCGCAGCCTCTGGCCTTGGAGGCCTCGGCGAGCCCTGCGACGCCCGAGCCTGCACCCGACTGGCTGTCGCGCCCGCCGCCGCGGGAGGCCGAGCCGGCGCCCCCGCTGAAGCCCTCCAGCGCGCTCACCGCCGCCGATGCCCCCGACCGGCCGGTCGATGGGCCCTTCCTGGCGGAGGCCGCCGCGGCCGGGCGCTTCGCTCATCTCCTGCTGCAGATGCTGCCGGAGATTGCGCCCGAGCGGCGCGAGGCGGTGGCGTCTGCGCTCGCCGCCTCGCGCGGCGCCGCACTGCCGGAAGCGCGGCGCGAGGCGATCGTCACGGAGGCGCTGACGCTGCTGGCCGATCCGGCGCTTGCCGCGCTGTTTGGGCCGGGCTCGCTCGCCGAGGTGCCGATCACGGGCCTGCTCGCCTGGGGCGCCGGCGAGAGGCGGCCGGTCTCAGGACAGATCGACCGCCTCGCCATCCTGCCCGAGGAGGTGATCATCGCCGATTTCAAGACGACCGCCCGGCCGCCACGCGACCTTAAAGCCATCGCGCCGACCACGCTGGCGCAGCTTGCCGTCTACCGGGCCCTGGTCGGGCAGATCTATCCTGGCCGGCGCGTGCGGGCGCTGCTGGTCTACACGGCGACGCTGACGCGGCTAGAGCCGGAGGCCGCCGTGCTCGACGCGCTGCTTGCGCAGCTTGGCGCGAGGGGAATGGCAGCGCAATGAGACTGGTCCCGCGCCCCCTTCGCGTGCGCCCGCGCCTGTTTCTGGCGCTCGCGGCGATGGCCGGCCTCGCGCTGGCGCTGCCGTCGGGCTGGAGCTGGACGACGCGGCTGCTGATCGCCTGGGATGCCGGGGCGGTGCTCTATCTCGCCATGCTCGCGGCGACGATGCTGAACGAGAGCGTGCCCCAGATCCGCGCCCGCGCCGCGCGGCAGGACGAGGGTGGTGGCGCCATCCTGGTCATCGCCTGCCTCGCCGCGACCGCCAGCATCGCGGCGATCGGCCTGCAGCTCTCGGGCCTCGGCGGCCTGCCGCCCGGCGAGCGCGGGCTGCATCTGGCGCTCGGCGGCATCACGATCCTGTGCTCCTGGACCCTGCTGCACGCCTTCTTCACCCTGCACTATGCCGGCGCCTACTATGCCGGCGAGGACGGACCCTGCCTCGACTTCCCCGGCGAGCGCGACCCCGACTATGTCGATTTCCTGTATTTCGCCTACACGATCGGCTGCACTTCGCAGACCTCGGACGTAGGCGTGACGACGCGCAGTGCCCGGGGTCTCGTTCTGGTCCATTCGATCCTGGCCTTCGTCTTCAACACCAGCATCCTGGCGCTTGCCATCAATGTCGGGGCAAGCCTGGTTTCCGCCGGCTCCTGAAGGCGGCGGCATGATCCGTGGACAGGGCCGTCCCCGCGGCGGCGGCGCCTTGACCCCGCGGGGGCGCGTTCATAGCTTGCCCAACGAAGGCGGCGCTCCCGCCACCCAACTTTGAAAGGCGAAACGCCCATGGCTACGAGCAAAGTCACCGATGCGAGCTTCGAGGCGGACGTCCTCAACTCGACCGAGCCGGTCGTCGTGGATTTCTGGGCCGAGTGGTGCGGACCCTGCCGCATGATCGGCCCGGCGCTCGAGGAGATCGCCGGCGAAATGGACGGCAAGGTCAAGATCGTGAAGATGAATGTCGACGAGAACCAGGCGATCCCCGCCCAGTTCGGCATCCGCTCGATCCCGACCCTGATGCTGTTCAAGGACGGCAAGCTGGCCTCCCAGAAGGTCGGCGCCGCCCCCAAGAGCGACCTCTCGCGCTGGATCGCCGGCGCCGTCTGAGCCGCGCTCCGTCCCAAACGAAAAAGGCCCGCCATCCTTCCGGATGGCGGGCCTTTTTTTGTTCCGGAGCGCCTATCAGCCGCGGCGACGCAGGCCGTCAACGCTGAGGGCGCCCGGGCCGGCGGCGAAGATGTAGAGGAAGATGAAGCAGAACAGCATGGCAGCCTCGCCGCCGTTCAGGATCGGATAGAAGCCCTTCGAGCCATGGGCCATCCAGTAGGCGACGGCCATCAGGCCCGACAGCAGGAAGGCGGTCGGGCGGGTCAGGAAGCCGACCAGCACGAGCGCGCCGCCGACGATCTCCAACACGCCTGCGATCCAGGGCAGCGAGAAGGCGCCGGGCATGCCCCAGGAAGGCGCAGCCGGGAAGGCGAGGAGCTTCTGGGTGCCGTGGGAGATGAAGCTGAGCGCGGTGAAGATCCGCAGAAGTGCAAGGGCGTAGGGCTGGAAGCGCTGGGCTGATGCGAGCATGGGGGTCTCTCTTTTTGACGCAATGGGCCGGAAGGACTTGGTGTCCGCGGCCCGGATCGGGTTGTCCCGGCGTTTCCCTCGCTATTTTTGCCGTGATGGCGGATTGTCGCAGGGTCCGCAAGGCCGGGCGGTCGCCAGCCTGGTCTTGCATCCACGCAATATCTTCACGTTCCCGCGACATCAGCGGGCGGCGGAGGGCCCCGCAGGCTTAACCACCCCTTAAAAGCGCCATGTTTAACTCCTGTGTGGGCGTCCGGCCGGCTGTGACCTCCGGCGGCCTTCGCATGACGGGGCAGGATGAACGACCGGACGAAACGGGCCGAGCGGCGCGAGCCCTCCTTCGGACCAGGGCGGGGCGAAAGCCGCGACGATTTCGACATGCGCCTTTCCGACGACGACCGCCCCTCGCGCGGCCACCGGGCCCCTTCCCGCAACGAGACACGCCAGCCGCCGCGACGCGACAAGCGCAGCGGCGGGGGCGGCGGCCGGCGGCGCGGACGGCGCGGCCGCTCCTTTCTCGGCGGGCTGTTCTACTGGACGCTGGTGCTCGGGCTGTGGTGCGCGATCGGGCTCGGCGGGCTCGTCGCCTATCACGCCGCGCAGCTGCCGCCGATCAATCAGCTCACCGTGCCGAAGCGGCCGCCCAACATCGCGATCCTGGCCGCGGACGGCTCGCTGCTCGCCAATCGCGGCGAGACCGGCGGGCGCACCATCACGATCGGCGAGGTGCCGCCCTATCTGCCCAAGGCCTTCGTGGCGATCGAGGACCGGCGCTTCTACGAGCATTTCGGCATCGACCCGATCGGCCTCGGCCGCGCCGTGGTCAACAATCTGCGCCGCGCCGGGGGCGTGCAGGGCGGCTCGACCCTGACCCAGCAGCTCGCCAAGAACCTGTTCCTGACGCAGGAGCGCACGGCTGCGCGCAAGATCCAGGAGGCGATCCTGGCGCTCTGGCTGGAGCGAACCTACAGCAAGGATCAGATCCTCGAGCTCTATCTCAACCGCGTCTATTTCGGCTCCGGCGCCTATGGCGTCGAGGCCGCGGCGCAGCGCTATTTCAACAAATCGGCGCGTTCGGTGACGATCGCGGAAGCTGCGATGCTGGCGGGCCTCGTACAGGCGCCCTCCCGCCTGGCGCCCAATCGCAACCCGGAAGCGGCCGAAAAACGCGCGCAGCTCGTCATCGCCGCGATGGCCGACCAGGGGCTGATCTCGCAGAACGCCGCCAAGACGGCCCTCGTAGCCCCCGCGGAAGCGGCCGAGCGCATCGGTGCGGGCTCGGTGAACTACGCCGCCGACTATGTGATGGACGTGCTCGACGACTTCATCGGCGCGGTCGAGGGCGACGTCACCGTGCTGACCACGATCGACACCAAGCTCCAGTCCTCCGCCGAGAATATCCTCGTCGAGGCACTGGCGGCACAGGGCGCCAAGCAGGGCGTGAGCCAGGGCGCGGTCGTCTCGATGGCGAGCGATGGCGGCATCCGCGCCCTGATCGGCGGGCGCGACTACACCAAGAGCCAGTTCAACCGCGCCACCGCGGCCAAGCGCCAGCCGGGCTCGGCCTTCAAGCCCTTCGTCTATCTCGCGGCGCTGGAAAAGGGCCTGACACCCGACACGATCCGCGACGACAGCCCGGTCTCCTTCAAGGGCTGGGAGCCGGAGAACTATTCGCGCAACTATCGCGGCCCCGTCACGCTCCAGACCGCGCTGGCGCATTCGCTCAACACGATCGCCGCGCGGCTGATCAACGAGGTGACGCCGCGCGAGGTAATCCGGACCGCCCAGCGGCTCGGCGTCAACTCGGCCCTCCAGCCCAACCTCTCGCTGGCACTCGGCACCTCGGAGGTCACGCCGGTCGAGCTGACGGCGGCCTATGCGACCTTCGCCAATGGCGGCCAGAGCGTGCTGCCCTATGTCATCCGGGAGGTGAAATCCTCCGCCGGCAAGGTGATCTATGCGCGCAAGGCGGCGAGCTTCGGCCCGGTGATCCAGCCGCAGACCCTGTCGATGATGAACGCCATGCTGCATGAGGTGATGGTCAGCGGCACCGGCGCCAAGGCCAACATCCCCGGCTGGGAGGTGGGCGGCAAGTCCGGCACGACGCAGGATTTCCGCGACGCCTGGTTCGTCGGCTACACGGCACGGCTGGTGACCTCGGTCTGGCTCGGCAATGACGACAACAGTGCGATGAAGCGCGTCGCCGGCAGCGGGCTCCCGGCCGAGATCTGGGGCAAGTACATGAAGGCGGCCCATGTCGGGCTGCAGCCCGCGCCGCTGCCCGGCGGCCTCTGGCAGGGCACGCCGCGCTCGATCTTCGACGGCGGCGCGCCGGTCGCCAGCACGCGCCCGCCCGCCAACACCCAGACCGCCGACAGCGACCGCGCCTGGGTGCCGCCGGCGCCGCAGGAGAAGAACTTCCTGGAGCGGCTCTTCGGCGGCTGAGGCCTTCAGCCCTTGACGGCGCGGATTGCGGCGCTCGCCCTGAACAGCACCAGCGCGGCGACGCCGATCGCCGACATGACCAGCGGCAGCGGCAGCGCGCCGCTCTTCAGCGCATGGCCGACGAGCAGCCCGACGCAGGCCGAAAACAGCATCTGGCAGAGGCCGGTGAAGGAGGAAGCGGCGCCGGCCCGGTCGGGAAAGGGCATCATCGCCGAGGCCTGGGCCTGCGGCATGGTCAGTCCGACGCCGCAGGCATAGAGCGCCATCGGCACGATGACGCCGAAGGGGCCGGCGAAGCCGGTGAGCACGCAGAGCAGCATGGCGAGCCCGCCGCCGGCCAGGCAGACGACGCCGAGCCCGATGACCCCGTCCATGCCGCGGCGGCCGACGAGACGCTGGGCGAGGATGGTGCCGAGGATGAAGCCGAGCACGCCGAAGCCGAAGGACAGACCGTACTGCGCCGGCGTCAGGCCATGGATGCCGATCAGCACGAAGGAAGAGCCCGAGATGAAGGCGAAGAGCCCGCCATAGGCCAGCGCCGTCAACCCGACATAGACGCGATAGGCGCGGTTCTGCAGCAACGTCCCGAAGCCGCGGATGATGGCGAGCAGGGACAGGGGCGCGCGCGAGCGGGTCCGCAGGGTCTCGGGCAGGAGGACGCCCACCACCGCTGCGAGAACCGCGGCAAAGACGAGCGAGGCCACGAAGGTCGAGCGCCAGCCGAAGGCCTGCTGGAGCACGCCGCCCAGCACCGGCGCGACGGCCGGCACCAGCCCCATGATCATGCCCATCCGGGCGAGCTCGCGGCCGGCGCGCGGCCCCTCATAGAGATCGCGCACCATGGCGCGGCCGAGCACGATCGGCCCCGACGCGCCGAGCGCCTGGACGGCGCGGGCCGCGGTCAGCGCCTCGATCGAGGGCGCCAGCGCGCAGGCCAGAGTCGCCAGGGTGAAGAGGGCGAGCCCCGTCAGCAGGACCGGGCGCCGGCCGAGCCGGTCGGAGAGCGGCCCCCAGAGGATCTGTCCGCCCGCAAAACCGAACAGGAAGGCCGAGAGCGTCGCCTGAGCGCCCGCGACGTCGGTCGCCATGACGCGGACGATGTCGGGCAGCGAGGGCAGATAGAAATCGGTCGAGAGCGGGCCCAGCGCCGTCAGCATGGCGAGAACGGCGGTCATCGCCAGCGTATCGGGGCGGAGTTTCATGGCAGCCGGCGCAACGGGACGGGCGATCCTTGTGGAGCGAGGCGCAGACAGGATCAAGCGCCGATCCCTCTGGAACTGTAGTGCAAAACGCGCTACCTTGCTGGCCGATAACAACGAGGATCGTCCGATGGCGCGCGTGGCGATACGCAAGGATCATCCCCTGTCGATGCGGCTTCCCGAAGCCGATATCGCCCTCATCGATAGGGCGGCGAAGCTGCGCGGCCATTCGCGGACGCAGTTCGTGCGCGACTCGGCGGTGCGCGCGGCCGAGGAGGCGGTGATGGACAGCCTGTCGATCCGCCTGAGCCCGGCCGATTTCGAGGCCTTCGTTGCCATGCTGGCCAAACCTGCCGAACGCGTGCCCGCCATGGCCGAGTTGCTGCGCAGGCCAGCTCCCTGGGAGACGACTGATACAGCCGACGGCGCCTAGCGTGACGATCTCGCCACCGGAGCCCTTGTCCGAGGCGCATGATCTCTCGGCTTTCGACTCGGGCCAGCCTGCACTCGACCTCTGGCTGAAGCACCGGGCGCTTTCGAACCATCGCAAGGGCTTCACCGCCGTCATGGTGGTCCAGGCGGACAACCGAGTCATCGCCTATTACGGGCTGGCGCCGACGGCGATCACGCCGAGCGCGCTGCCACGCTCGATCCGGACCGGCCAGCCGCCCGATCCCATTCCCTGCCTGTTGCTGGGCCAGCTCGCGACGGACCGTCACTGGGTCGGGCGCGGGGTCGGCACGGGGCTCGTCAGGCACGCGCTGGAACGCTGCGTCCATGTCTCCGGCCTGATCGGCGGCCGGGCGCTGCTGGTGCGAGCGATCGACGATCAGGCGCAGCGCTTCTGGCTCCGACGCGGGTTCATCGCCTCGCCCAGCGACCCGCTGATGCTGTTTCGATCCCTGCAGGACATCGCCCTGTCGCTGCGCGACGAGGGTCCTTAGCGCACGAGCCCGATCGGGGCAGGGTCGCCAAACACGCGGTGCTCACGCACCATAGGCGTGCAGCCCCGCGCCGTGGCGCTTGAGCCAGGCCTCCGCCTCCTCCGTGCGCGGGCAGAGCTTGTGGGTCAGCGCCCAGAAGCGGTGCGAGTGGTTCATCTCCTTGAGATGGGCGACCTCATGGGCGGCGAGGTAGTCCAGCACCAGTGGCGGGGCGAGGATCAGCCGCCAGGAGAAATTCAGGTGCCCCTGCGAGGAGCAGGAGCCCCAGCGGCTGGTGGTATCGCGGATGGTGATCCTGCGGGCGGGGATGCCGAGCGCGGCCGTATGCCGAGTGACCGCCGCCTCCAGATCGTCCAGAGCGGCCCGGCGCAGGAAATCCTTGATTCGCCGCGGCACATGGGCGCCCTCGCCGGCGACCGCGAGGATCGGCGCGCCGTCATGGTCCTGCGTGGCGCGGGTGAGCCCGCGAGCCTTGCTCCAGTGGACGATGCGGTGGGGCGTGCCGCGGAAGGGAATCGTCTGGCCGGGCTCGAAGGGAATGAGCTGGGGACGCTTGGCGAGGCGGGCCGCGATCCAGCCGCCGTGGTTCTCGGCGAAGAGCCGGCCTGCCGCGAAATCGGCCCGTTCCGGCAAGGTCAGCGTGATCTCGCCGCTGGCCTGCGAGACGCGCAGCGTCATCCGCCGCGCGCTCGCCCGCCGCTTGATCTGCACGGGGTAGAGTGCCCCAGCATGGGAGACCTCGATCCGCTCCGGATCGGGCTTGCGCTTGAACAGGGAGAGCCGCATCGCCCGCGATTGTGCGGGATTCGCAGCCGTTCCGGAAGGGGGCGGCGAGCGGCCCCCTTCCGTGCGGCGGGCCGGCTTCGGACCCGTGGATCCTACTCCGCCGGCAGATAGAGGCTGGCGCCGCGGTCGCGGAACTCCTGCGCCTTGCCGGCCATGCCCGCCGCCCGGTCGAGCGCTGCGCGCTGCGCGTCGTCCATCGCCAGCACCTCTGCCCTGAGATCCTGCGTGATCTTCATCGAGCAGAATTTCGGCCCGCACATCGAGCAGAAATGCGCGACCTTGTGGGCGTCTTTCGGCAGGGTCTCGTCGTGATAGGCGCGCGCCGTATCGGGATCGAGCCCCAGATTGAACTGGTCCTCCCAGCGGAAGTCGAAACGGGCGCGGGAGAGTGCATCGTCGCGGAGGCGCGCCGCCGGATGGCCCTTGGCGAGGTCGGCGGCGTGCGCGGCGATCTTGTAGGTGATGACGCCGGTCTTGACGTCATCTCGGTCGGGCAGGCCGAGATGCTCCTTGGGCGTGACGTAGCAGAGCATGGCGCAGCCATACCAGCCGATCATCGCCGCCCCGATGCCGGAGGTGATGTGGTCATAGCCCGGCGCAATGTCGGTCGTCAGCGGCCCCAGCGTGTAGAAGGGGGCCTCGCCGCATTCGCGCAGCTGTTTGTCCATATTCTCCCTGATCTTGTGCATCGGCACATGGCCGGGGCCCTCGATCATCACCTGGCAGCCTTTTTTCCACGCGATGGTGGTGAGCTCCCCCAAGGTCTCCAGCTCGGCGAACTGGGCGCGGTCATTGGCGTCGGCGATCGAGCCCGGCCGCAGCCCGTCGCCGAGCGAGAAGGAGACGTCATAGGCGCGCATGATCTCGCAGATCTCGTCGAAGCGCTCGTAGAGGAAGCTCTCCTTGTGATGCGCCAGGCACCAGCGCGCCATGATCGAGCCGCCGCGCGAGACGATGCCCGTGACGCGGTTGGCTGTCAGCGGCACGTAAGCCAGGCGCACGCCGGCATGGATGGTGAAGTAATCGACGCCCTGCTCGGCCTGCTCGATCAGCGTGTCCTTGAAGACCTCCCAGTCCAGCTTGACCGGGTCGCCGCCGACCTTCTCCAGCGCCTGGTAGATCGGCACCGTACCGATCGGGACCGGCGAGTTTCTAAGTATCCAGGAGCGGATGGCGTGGATGTTGCGGCCGGTGGAGAGGTCCATCACCGTGTCGGCGCCCCAGCGGATCGCCCAGACCAGCTTCTCGACTTCTTCGGCCGCGCCCGAGGTCACCGCCGAATTGCCGATATTGGCGTTGATCTTGACCAGGAAGTTGCGGCCGATCGCCATCGGCTCCAACTCGGGGTGGTTGATGTTGGCGGGGATGATGGCGCGGCCGCGCGCGATCTCGCTGCGGACGAACTCGGGTGTGACGAACTCCGGCACACTCGCGCCAAAACTCTCGCCATCGGCGTGGCGCTCGCGGGCGCCCTCCAGCATCGCGGCGCGGCCGAGATTCTCGCGATGCGCGACATAGATCATCTCGGGGGTGACGATGCCCGCCTTCGCGAACTCGTATTGCGTCGCCATCCGGCCGGGCTGCGCCCTCAGGACTGGGCGCTGCGCTGGGCAGGACGGCACGCTCTGCGAAGGCGCGGCATGGCCATTGTCGGCGGGTGTCCCGGCGCGCCCCGCAATCGTCTCGAAGCCGCGCCCGTCGAGCCAGGCGCGCCTCACCTGCGGCAGGCCGGCATTGAGGTCGATCGCCACATTGGTCTCGGTATAGGGGCCGGAGGGGTCATAGAGGCGCACCGGCGGTTCGGCATCGGTGCTCAGCGACACTTCGCGGAAGGGCACGCGGATCGCAGCATCCTGCGGGGCCGGCACATAGATCTTGCGCGAGCCCGTGATCGGCCCGGTGGTGACGCCGGTCGGCGCGCCGAAGGTTCTGGTCTGTTGGGAAGGCATTTTTGGATCTCCGCCTTTGAGGTCAGGAGATCCGGCGTCGAAAGCGGTTCAAGCGCTGTGATGCGGTCGCAATGCGGGCTTGCGCCGCGTTCCAGTCCCTCCGCCGGTATGACCCGGATCAGGTTCGATGGGTTCGGCTGGGAAAGCCGTCTCAGCCCTTGCGGGCACCCCTCGGAACGGGATCGAGGTTAGGCGGATGGGCGGTGATGCGCAACCGCCTCAGGCGGTGATGTCGACGGACTGGCCCTGTCCTGCGGGAAGAACAGCCTGCATCTGCTCGGCGCTCTGCTGGAGCAGGGCGACGACGCTCTGATCAGCCTGAGCCTGCTGGCTCAGCATGATGGTCTGAAGCGCCTGCTGCATCGCGGTCGCCTGCGTCGCGGCAAAGGTCGCCGCGATGGCCATGGAGTCGCTCATGGGGGGATCCTCCCTTGCTTCGGTGATAGGCGCGCGGAGTTGAGCCTTCGTGAACGCGACGGCGCGAATGCGCGGCTGTCCCAAAACAGGAAGGCCGCCTCTCGGCGGCCTTCCGTATCAAGCGTGGGGGCTCTGGGGCTCAGTTGCCCTGCCCCGCCAGCAGCGGCGTGATCCGCCGCAGCGTGACGCGACGGTTCTCGCGCGACGCATCCTGCGTGTTCACCTTGAGGTACTGCTCGCCATAGCCCTGCGTCGTCAGGTTCTCCGGTGGCACGCCGAAATCCTTGGTCAGGATCTCGGCGACCGACTGCGCCCGGCGATCCGACAACGAGAGATTGTCGATGTCCGCGCCGACGGCGTCAGTGTGCCCCTCGACGAGGAAGACCTCGTTGGGGGCGCGCTGCAGCGCGCGGCGGATCGAGTCGGCGATGACCGAGAGCCGCTGCGCCTGGCCCGCCGCCACATCCCAGGAGCCGGTCTCGAAGGTGATGCTGTCGATGTCGACGCTGCGCATCTGGGCCCGCAGATCCGGCGAGTAGCGGACCTCGTCGAGCGTGTAGCGACGCGGGATCGGCCCGAGCGGCGGCGCGACGATGGTCTCGTAGATCAGGTTCTCATCGGCCCGCTCGGCATCGACGATGTAACGCTCGCGCGGGATGCGCAGCGCCGGGCGTTCCAGGACCACGATCTCGTCCGAGAAGCGGTCGCGCGGACGGTCGCGGCGGGTGTTGTCGATGATGACGACCTCCCTGCCCTCGCGGTCGAGCCGCGTGCGCCGGATCAGGCGGCCCTCCTCGTCGGTGATGGTGACGATCCGCGTGCCGTCGGGCCGCTCGAAGATCGTGCGGTTCTCGTCGCCGCGCCGTTCGGTCCGGGTCTCCAGCCCGAGTTCGCGGAAGCGCTGCGTCTCGTCGCGGCGGATGATCGTGCGGTCGTCGTCGCGGATGATGGTCCGGCCGGGCTCGCGGATGATGGTGACGTCGCCTTCGCGACGCTCCTCGCGGCGACCGCGCACATCCTCCAGCCGGTCGGCGCCCTGCGTCGCCATGATGCCGCCGACGACGCCGGCGCCCAGCCCGATTGCGGCCGCGCCGCCGAGCCCGATGCCGCCGCGGCGACCCTGCCGCGGATCGGCCGGCTGCCCCGGCACGCCTGGCGTAGCCGGCGGGGTGGCCTGCGTCTGCCCGTCACGCAAAGGCGGCGTGGCCGGCGGCGGAGCGGTCGGGGCCGCCTGGGGAGCAGGAGCCGGTGCCGCTGCAGGCGGCGCAACCGCCGGCGGGGTGGCCTGGGGCGCGGCGGCCGGAGGCTGTCCCGGAGCGACCGGTGCCGTCCGGGTCTGCGGTGCGGCCGGCGGCGGAGCCGTGGGCGCGATGCCGGGCGCGGGCGCCGCCGGGGCGGGTGCGGTGCGGTTCTGGGGTGCGGGCTGTGACGCCGGCGGGGTGCCGGGCGTTGCAGCCGGGGCCCGGCGCTCGGCGGGAGCCGCAGCCGGCGGCGCGGGGCGCTCAGCCGGAGTCAGGCGCTCCGCGGGAGACGGGCGCTCGGGGGCAGCGGCGGGCGGACGCGGCGGCGTCGGCCGCACGGCCGGCTCGCCATCCACCGGCGGCACGGGAACCGGGCGGGCTGCGGGCTGGCCCGGCTGCGGCGCGGTGATCGAGGGAGCCGGGCGCGGCATCGGCGGGTCACGGCGCGGCTCGGGCGCGGCACGCGGCGGCGCGGCCTCTGCCGGAGCCGGGGCACGGGGCGCGGCCGGCGGGGCGGCGGTGGGGGCCTGCGGGGCGCTCGGCCGCTGGATGGCCGGGGGCGCGCCGGGCGCGCGCGGCCCGGCAGGGCCTTCCGCCCCGGGAGCGGCGGGGCCGCCCGGCGCCCGCGGCACGCCCGGCGCACGCTCGCGGCGCGGCTGGGCCGGCTGGTCGTCGGCCAGCGGTGGCGCCTGGGCGAGTTCGGGGAAGCGGTCGGGAGCTGCGGCGGCGACCATTCCCCCCGCCTGCGACAGGGCGATGGCGGGGAGGATGGTGCCGACCAGAAGCCAGTTTTTGGTGCGCGTCATGAAATCCGTTTCCGTTTTCGTCTGCGAGCGAGAACGCGCCGGATGCGCTGAACCCGTCCTGAACCAAAAACGGCGGAAATCTGGCCCGGTTCCTTAGGAATCGGGGCGGCGCCTCCTCAGATGCCGGCCTGCTCCTTCACGAAAGCCGCGATCTCGGCATGGCTGGCGAACCAGACATCCGGCATCTCCTTGATGTGGGAGATCAGCTTCTCGAGGATCCAGATGCGCGAGCGATAGGTGATGACATGCGGGTGCATGGTCAGAAGGAAGAGCCCGCCCTCCTCATAGGCGCGATCGAATTCGCGGCGGAAGATGTCGAACACGGCCTCGGGCGCCGTATAGGGCCGCAGCGCCTGGAAGCGGTTCATGTTGAAATAGACCGCGTCGTCGCGGATCCACTCGACCGGCAGTTCGACCATGCCGGTCGGCTCGCCCTTCTCGACGATCTCGTAGGGGTCGTCATCGGCGAAGAGCGAGGAATCGTAGAGCAGGCCGAGCTCGCGCTCGATCGAGAGCGTCACCTCCGAGAAGTCCCAGGAGGGGGTGCGCATGCCGACCGGGCGGACGCCGGTGATCTTTTCCAGCGTGTCGGCGGAGCGCAGGTGCAGCTCGCGCTCGGCGTCCGGCGGCACGGCGGTGTTGACCTCGTGGATCCAGCCATGGAGGCCGATCTCGTGGCCCTCGGCGATGACCCGGCGCTGCTCGTCGGGATAGAGCAAGGCGGTCACGGCCGGGACGAAGAAGGTCGCCTGAATGTCCTCCTTCTTCATCAGATCGAGGATGCGGGGCATGCCGACGCGGTTGCCGTACTGGCCCCATGACAGCCGCCCGACCGACTTGCCGCCGTCGCGCAGTTCGTTGGTCTCATGGTCGACGTCGAAGGACAGCGCGACCGCGCAGCGTGCGCCGTTCTTCCAGGTTGCCGGCTTCAGGTTGCGCCCGGCGCGCACGCGATCGACCTTGGCGCGCCAGGTTTCTTCGGACCACTGCCAGGGGAGGAGTTCGGGTTCGGACATGGTGGTCTCCTTTGTCGAGGCACGTCATGCTCGGGCTCGACCCGAGCATCTCTGGCCGGAGATTCTCGGGTCTGCGCTTCGCTTCGCCCGAGAATGACGGAAGAGGTTTACGCCACCGGCAGCACGGGAACCGCCGCCAGCAGGCGCTTCGTGTAATCGTCGCGCGGGTTGTCGTAGACCTCGCCGGCCGGGCCGCTCTCGACGATCTTGCCGCGATGCATGATCGCGACGCGGTCGCAAAGATGGCGGACGACCGAGAGGTCGTGGGAGATGAAGAGCAGCGTCAGGCCGAGTTCCTGCCGCAGCCGCAGCAGCAGATTGATGATCTGCGCCTGGATCGAGACGTCGAGCGAGGCCACCGGCTCGTCGCAGACCACGACATCGGGCTGCATGGCGAGCGCGCGGGCGATGGCGACGCGCTGGCGCTGGCCGCCGGAGAACTGATGCGGGTACCGCGCGGCAAAGGCAGGGTCGAGCCCGACGGCGGCGAGCCATTGCGCCACATAGGTGCCAGCCTCGGCCCGGGAGATCAGGCCATGGGCAAGCGGACCCTCGGCAATGCTGTCGCCGATGCGCATGCGCGGGTTCAGCGAGGCGAAGGGGTCCTGGAAGATCGTCTGGATGCGCGTGGTGATCTTGTGCGGGCGATCGCCCGCGCTCATCACCGGCTCGCCATCGAGCAGGATGTGGCCGCTGTCGGGCGCATAGATGCCCGCGACCATGCGGCCGAGCGTCGACTTGCCGCTGCCGGATTCGCCGACGAGTCCCAGCGCCTCGCCGCGCGCGATCGAGAGCGTGACATGGTCCACCGCCTGCACCGCCGGCAGCGGACGGGCGAAGCCGGCCTTCTGGGCGAGCAGCCGCAGCACGCCGGATTTGCGCTGGAAGCGCTTCGCGACCGCCTCGGCGACGACATAGGGCAGGTCGGCGGCGCGGCGACCGGTCTCGGCCTGGCGCGGCAGCCGTGGCGGGGGCGCGGCATCGGTGCCCGCCCCGCGCGCCAGCAGCGTGCCGGGCTTGGCGCGCGAGGGCAGCGAGTCGAGCAGGCCCTGCGTGTAGGGGTGCTGGGGCCGGGTCAGAACCTGGAGCACGGGGCCCGCCTCGACGATCTTGCCGTAGCGCATGACGCAGACATGGTCGGCAATCGAAGCGACGGTGGCGAGGTCGTGGCTGATCCAGATCAGGGCGGTGCCGAGTTCCGCGACCAGCTCCTTCATCTCGGCCAGGATTTCAGCCTGGATCGACACGTCGAGCGCGGTCGTCGGCTCGTCGCAGATGATCAGCCGCGGGCGATGCAGCAGCGCGATCGCGATGGCGACGCGCTGGCGCATGCCGCCGGAGAACTGGTGCGGGTAGAAATCGATCTTGGCTTCGGGATCGGGAATGCGGACCTGGGCAAGCGCGGCGATGCCGCGCCGGCGGCGTTCGGCGCCTGAGACGGATTCATGCGCCTCCAGCGCCAGCCCGATCTGGTCACCGATGGTCAGCATCGGGTTCAGCGTCATCATCGGGTCCTGGAAGACCATCGAGATCGCCTTGCCGCGGATGGCGCGCAGCTCGTCCGGCGGCAGGCCGACGAGCTCGCGCCCCTCCAGCCTCACCGAGCCGCGCTCGATGCGCCCCTGCGGATCGAGCAGGCCAATGATCGAGAAGCCGGTGATGCTCTTGCCCGAGCCGGATTCGCCGACGAGGCCCATGACCTCGCCGCGCTTCAGGCTGAAGGTGACGCCGTCGACCGCCTTCACCACCCCGGCGCGGGCGTGGAAATAGGTGGCGAGGTCGGTGACCTCGAGCAGGGGAGGCTGCAGGGCGCCGCTCATCGCTTCAGCCTCGGATTGACCTGGTCGCGGATGCGGTCGCCGACGAGGTTGATGGCGACGATCAGCACGATCAGGGCGATGCCGGGATAGATCGAGATCCAGTAACGGCCCGAGAGCATGTACTGGAAGCCGTTGGAGATCAGCATGCCCAGCGAGGGCTCGGTCACGGGCAGCCCGACGCCGAGGAAGGAGAGCGTCGCCTCGAGTGCGATGGCGCTCGCCACCTGCACGGTTGCGACCACGATCAGCGGCGGCAGGCAGTTCGGGAAGATGTGCTTGAGCACCACGCGCCAGGCCGGCAGCGGCGTCGAGAGCACCGCCTCGACATAGTCCTTGCCGCGCTCGGCCGAGGCCGCGCCATGGGCCGTGCGGGCGAAATAGGCATATTGCGCGGCGGCCAGGGCCGCGATCAGCTGCATCTTGCCCTGGCCAAGCAGGGCCGAGAGGACGAGCGCCAGCAGGATCGCCGGGAAGGCGAGCTGGAGATCGACCACGCGCATGATGAAGGCTTCCCAGCGGCCGCCGAGATAAGCGGCGCCGACGCCCAGCGTCACGCCGACCACGAAGGCGAGCGAACCGGCGATCAGCCCCATCTGCAGCGAGATGCGCAAGCCATAGAGGATCGCCGAGAACAGGTCGCGCCCCTGCGCATCGGTGCCGAG
Organism: Bosea sp. OAE506; assembly: GCF_040546595.1. Lineage (NCBI taxonomy): Bacteria > Pseudomonadati > Pseudomonadota > Alphaproteobacteria > Hyphomicrobiales > Alloboseaceae > Allobosea > Allobosea sp. OAE506. Next base: position 574,354 of record NZ_JBEPOB010000001.1, read on the forward strand.
GATATGGGTGTAGCCGGCCGAGCCGATGAAACCGGGAGGCCGGCGCGCATCCATCAGCACGAGATTGGCGAGATCATAGGGGTTCTGCGGGGCGACCAGCGGCGCGAAGATCGCGACGCCGAGCATCAGCAGCACGACCACGAGCGCCGCGACCGCAACCTTGCTCTCGCGGAACTCGGCCCAGAAGCGCGCGACCGGCGAAACGTCCCTGGCGGGTACGGGCTGTGTCATCGCGAGCCCGCCCGGCGCAGCCGCGGATCGAGCCCGACATAGGCGAGATCGACGAGGAAGTTGATCATGATGAAGACGAAAGAGACGAGCATCAGATAGGCCACCATCACCGGCCGATCGAGCGAGGTGATCGAATCGATGATCAGCTTGCCGATGCCGGGCCAGGAGAAAATCGTCTCGGTGACGACGGCGAAGGCCAGCGTCGAGGCGAATTCGAGCCCGAAGACGGTGACGAGCGGGATCGCGATCAGCCGCAGCACATGCCGGCGCAGCACGGTCCATTCGGAGAGGCCTGCGGCGCGGGCGAACTTCACCGTGTCCGACAGCATCGCCTCGCGGGTGCCGGCGCGGGCCAGCCGCGTCATCAAAGCGAGCTTGAAGAAGGCGAGATTGCACGCCGGCAGCAGGAGATGGCTCAGGCCGTTGGCTGTGAGGAAGCTCCATTCGACGCCGAAGACGGAAACCGTCGCGCCGCGACCGCCGGCCGGCAGCCATTGCAGCTCGACCGCGAAGGCCATGATCAGGACGAGGCCGATCCAGAAGGTCGGGACTGAGAAGCCGAGGATCGAGACCGTCATGATCGCCTTAGCGGCAAAGCCGTCCGGCCGGTAGCCGGCATAGATGCCGGCGGGAATGCCGATCAGCGCCGCACCGACGACGGCTGCCAGCGTCAGCTCCAGCGTCGCCGGAAGGCGCGACAGGATGAGGTCGAGCACCGGCATGCCGAAGACGAAGGAGCGGCCGAAATCGCCCTGCACAATCCGGCTCAGAAAGGTGAAGTACTGGACGTAAAGCGGCTGATCGAGCCCGTAGCGCGCGATCGTGTCGAGCCGGATGTCCTGGCTGACATCAGGGCCGATCAGCACGTCGATCGGGTTGCCGATGGCGTAGACGCCGACGAAGACCAGCGCCGACATCACGAGCATGACGACGAGCGCCTGCCCCAGCCTGCCGAGGATATGGGCTAGCATGGCACTGCCTGCAGGGCAGATCCCTCAGCCCTCACGGCCAGCTCTCCACCATCGCGGCGCGCGTCTCCTCGACGCCGACCTGCCAGAGGGCGAGCATCTCGTTGTCGGAGCGCTGGTAGCGGCCGTGGAAATTGCCGTCGCCGAGGATCTCGCGCTTCTTCGGCGGCGAGGCGGCCTGGTAGGCCGGGGCGTCGAAGGGCGGCTTGAAAGCATCCGGCATGGCGACGCCCTCCAGCCGCGTCCAGGGGAAGTTCTCCATCCAGGAGGCGTGGGAGGCGGCCGGGTCGATCTCGCGGACGGCGGCCTGGAAGAGAGGGCCCGCCCACCAGTTGTGCAGCCGCACGCTCGCGTCGGCATGCTTGCCCATCCATTCGGTCGCCAGCGTCATGATCGGCGCGTTGCCGCCATGGCCGTTGACCAGCACGATGCGGCGGAAGCCGGAGCGGTAGAAGCCCTCCAGCAGATCCTCCATCACCGCGACATAAGTGCTCATGCGCAGCGACACCGTGCCGGGATAGGCGGCAAAGCCCGGCGTCATGCCATAGGCCAGCACGGGGAAGACCGGCAGACCGAGCGGCTCGGCGGCGTCGCCGGCGACGCGGTCGGCGAGGATCGCGTCGGTGGCGAGGCTGAGATAGGCATGCTGCTCGACGCAGCCCAGCGGCAGCACGCAGCGGTCGTCGCGCTTCGCCTGCGCCTCGATCTGCATCCAGTTCATCTGCGCAACACGCACGGCCTGATCCTTGCTAGGGTGATATTGCGCAGAGTTCGCAAGAATCGCATTGCTCGCGCGCCGAGGCTCAACCATCCTCGTCTTCCGCATCCTTGACTCTCGCATCGGACAGCGTCAAGTTCCATTTGGAACCAAATGGGTGCGGGGGAGGCTGGCCATGCGGCGTGCGCCGACGGCTGTTTCGCAGGTCGGTGCGGCGCGCGAGAAGGCGCTCAGCGAACTCGATCCGCTGACCGTGACCAAGCTCTGGGACAATCCCTGCTGGCTGTCCTTCCGCCTGAACTTCGTCGCGTTCCGCTTCAACGACCCCGTCTATCGCTGGATCGAGACCCGCTACGGTCTGGTGCGCCCCGAATTCGTGGCGCTCTATGCCGTGGGTCTGCGCAACGGGGTGGCCGCCAAGAACATCGTCGCCTCCTCGGGGCTGCCCAAGAACACGCTCAGCCGCGCGATCCAGCGGCTGCTGCAGCGGCGCCTGCTGCGGCGCGAGACCGACCCCGAGGATCTGCGCAGTTTCGTGCTCTACCTGACCGGGCCCGGCCGCGCGATCTTCGAGGAGACGATGCCGCTGATGATCCAGCAGCAGACCGCCATGCTGTCCGCGCTCACCGACGCCGAGCAGCGCCAGCTCTGCGAACTCATGGACAAGCTGGTGATCGCCTCACCGACCTGGCCCCACGATCTCGAAAAAGAGGGAACCGCACCATGACCATCCACTTCACCCGCGTCGCCGCCCTGGCCCTCGTGCTCGGGGCTTCCGTATCGAGCGCCGCGCTTGCCCAGAACCTGACCATCGGCGTGCGCGCCGGCCCGGACTCGATCGATCCGCATTTCACCGCGACCGGCACCCATGCCGAGTCGCTGAAGCATATCTTCGACACGCTGACCTGGTCCGGCGACAAGCTGCAGATCGAGCCGCGCCTCGCCACCAGCTGGAAGGCGATCACGCCCGATACCTGGGAGTTCAAGCTGCGCTCCGGCGTCAAGTTCCACGACGGGTCGGACTTCACCGCCGAGGACGTCAAGTTCTCGATCGAGCGGATCCCCGTCGTCTCCGGCCCCAATCCGACGACGATCTACACGCGCCGCGTCAAGGAGGTGAAGATCATCGACCCGCTGACGGTTCACATCGTCACCGACGGGCCGGCGCCGAACCTGCCCAACGACTTCATCCGCCTGTTCATCGTCTCGTCCAAGGCCGCTGCCGGGCTGACCAAGGACAACGCCAACGAGACCTTCAACTCCGGCAAGGCCGCGATCGGCACCGGCCCCTACAAGTTCGTCTCCTGGACGCCGAAGGACCAGCTCGTGCTGGACCGGTTCGACGGCTACTGGGGTCCCAAGGAGCCCTGGGCCAAGGTCGTCCGCAAGGAGCTGCCCAATGACGCCGCCCGTGTCGCCCAGCTGAAGGCCGGCCAGGTCGACATCATCGTGCGCGCGCCGGCCTCCGACGTTGCGACGCTGAAGCGCGACCCGAAGCTCTCGGTCGCCACGATCGACACGGTCTATGTCTTCAACATGGAAATCGACATGCGGGAGAAGTCCCCGCAGGTCAGCGCCAAGGACGGCTCGCCCCTGCCGAAGAACCCGCTGCAGGACCCCCGCGTACGCGAGGCGATCGACCTCGCCATCGACCGGCCGGCGCTCGTCGAAATCGCGATGGAAGGCCTCGGCGCGCCGGTCAACCAGCTGGTGACCTCCAGCATCGCCGGCTTCAACAAGAGCCTGCCGCCGCTGAAGGTCGATCTCGCCCGGGCCAAGAAGCTGCTGGAGGAGGCCGGCTACCCCAACGGCTTCAAGACCACCTTCTCCTTCACCAATGATCGCCTGCCGGGCGACCGCCAGGTCGGCACCTCGGTGGCGCAGATGCTGGCGCGGATCGGGCTCGACGTCACCGCCAATGCCCAGACGGCGGCCGTGTTCTTCCCGGCCCGTACGCGCGGCGAATTCTCTCTGGCGATGTCGGGCTGGGGCACGCTGACCGGCGAGGCGAACTACACGCTCTCCTCGGTGGTCCACTCCAACGACCCGGCCAAGAAGCTCGGCGCCTTCAACGTGCTCGGCTACAAGAACGCCGATCTCGACAAGCTGATCCAGGACGCCTCGGTCGAGCTCGACGAGGCCAAGCGCAACGATCTGCTCTCGCAGGCCAACGCGATCGTCGCCAAGGACCGGCCGCGCCTGCCGATCGTCGCCGTCGGCTCGGCCTGGGCGATGCAGAAGGACAAGGTGACGATCGCCCCGCGCGTCGACGAGGACACGCTGGCGATGGACATCAAGCCCGCCAAGAAGTGAGGCAACCCACTGCCGTCATGGTCGGGCTCGTCCCGACCATCCACGCCTTTGCGCGCCGTGCGCCAAGGCTCAGGTGTGGATGCTCGCCACAAGGGCGAGCATGACGGGCCCGGTTCGCGCGCCATTCCAGGAAGACCCGTCATGACCATCGCCCTCGCCATCCATGGCGGCTGCGGCACGCTGCCGAAATCCGAAATGAGCGAGGCGGAATGGGCGGAAGCCCGGGCCGATCTCGCGGCCTCGCTGCGGGCCGGCTGGGCCATCCTTAGCCAAGGCGGCAGCGCCGTCGACGCCGTCGAGGCGGCGGTCCGGGTGATGGAGGATTCTCCCCATTTCAACGCCGGCTACGGCGCCGCCTTCAATGCCGAGGGCGAGCATGAGCTCGATGCCTCGATCATGGATGGGGCGACGCTAGCGGCCGGTGCGGTCGCCGCCGTCAAGCGCATCCGCAATCCTGTCAGCGCCGCCAAGGCGCTGATGCAGCGCGGCGACCCGCTGCTGCTGGTGGGACCCGCGGCCGACACCTACGCTGCCCATGAAGGCCTCGACATCGTCGAGAACGGGCATTTCTCGACGGAGCGGCGGCGCAAGAACCTGTCCTCGATGAAGATCCGCGAACTCGTCGGCACGGCCGGCGAGGCGAGCGAGGCCGAGAAGCACGGCACCGTCGGCGCGGTCGCTCTGGACGCGGCCGGACATCTGGCGGCGGCGACGTCCACAGGCGGCTACACCAACAAGCCCGTCGGCCGCGTCGGCGATTCCCCGATCATCGGCGCCGGCACCTATGCCCGCGACGGACGTTGCGCGGTCTCGGGCACCGGCAAGGGCGAGTATTTCATCCGCTACTGCGTGGGCCACGAGCTGGCCTCGCTGATCGGCTACAAGGGCCTCGGCCTCGAGGACGCGAGCGCCGCCGTGCTCGGCGAGCTCACCGCCCACAAGATCGGCGCCGGGCTGGTCGCCATCGACGCGGACGGGACCATCGTCGCCCCCTACAACACGCAGGGCATGTATCGCGGCTGGGTGACGCCGGACGGCCTCGTCCATGTCGCCACGCATGGCGATGTCGAGATCGCGGGTCAGGCGTGATGGCTGGCCGCTCGTCTCCCTCAGCCCTCATCCTGAGGGGCCGCGCAGCGGCGTCTCGAAGGATGGTCCAGGAGGTTCGCGCGTTCACGGAAACATCCTTCGAGACGCGGCTTTCAGCCGCTCCTCAGGATGAGGGCTCACGGGCTCAGGAGCTGCTCACATGACCACCGAACCGATCCTGATCTGGGGCGCCGGCGCCATCGGCGGCACGCTCGGCGCCTATTGGGCCCGCGCCGGCATCCCCGTGCTGCTGGTCGATATCGTGCCCGAGCATGTCGAGGCCTGCCGCACGACGGGGCTTTCGATCACCGGGCCGATCGAGGAATTTCGCCAGGTCATCCCCGCCGTGACGCCGGCCGAGCTGACCGGGACCTACAAGCGCATCGTGCTCGCCGTAAAGGCCGGCGCGACCGACGAGGCGGTCGCGGCGCTCAGCCCCCATCTTGCGGACGATGGCTACGTGCTCTCGGCGCAGAACGGGCTCAACGAGATCGCCATCGCGGCCGTCGTCGGGGCGGAGCGGACGATGGGCTGCTTCGTCAATTTCGGCGCCGACTGGCATGGGCCGGGCGAGATCCTCTACGGCAATGAGGGGGCCGTGGTCGTCGGCGAGATCGACGGGCAGATTACGCCCCGCGCGATCGAGATGCACAGGCTGCTGCTCGGTTTCGAGCCGAAGTCGATCCTGACCACCAATATCTGGGGCTATCTCTGGGGCAAGCTCTCCTATGGCGCGATGCTGTTCGGCACCGCGCTGACGGGCGATTCGATGTCGGCGAACTTCGCCGATCCCGACCGCCTCGTGGTCTGGCTGGCGCTCGGCCAGGAGGTCGCGGCGGTGGCGGCGGCGCGCGGCGTCAAGACGCTGGGCTTCGGCGAGTTCGACCCGATGGTCTTTGCGCCGGGCCAGCCGGAATATCCGCAGATCGAGACCATCGCCTGGCTCGCCGACTACACCTCCAAGACCGCCAAGACCCATTCCGGCATCTGGCGCGACCTCGCGGTGCGCAAGCGCAAGACCGAGGTCGATCCGCAGATCGGCATCATCGCCGCGCTCGGGCGCGAGGCCGGCGTGCCGACGCCGGCGGTCGAGACGCTGGTGACGCTGATCCACGACATCGAGGACGGCCGGCGGCCGCAATCCCCAGAGACCCTGAAAGTGCTGATCGACCGATGCAAATCCGTTTTGACGACCGCGTAGCCCTCGTCACCGGCGCGGCCCAGGGCATCGGGCGCGCGATCGCGACCGCCCTTGTCGAGGCCGGCGCCACCGTCCATCTCGCCGATATCGATGCCGAGGGTGTCGAGGCCACAGCGGCTGCGATCGGTGCCATTCCGCACGCGGTCGATCTCGGCTCGGCCGAGGCTGCGGCGAGCCTCATCGCTGACATCGTCGCGCAGAGCGGCCGGCTGGAGCTTCTCGTCCATGCGGCGGGCGGCGTGCGTGGCCAGGTCGGACGGCCGATCGAGGTGATCTCGGAAGCCGACTGGCGCGTGATCTTCGCGGCCAACGTCGATTCCGCCTTCTTCCTGGCGCAGGCGGCGGCGCCCGCGATGAAGGCTTCCGGCCATGGCCGGATCGTGACGATCTCGTCAGGCGCGGGCCTGCGCCCGAGCCTGACCGGCATCCAGGCCTATTCGTCGGCCAAGCATGCGCTGGTCGGACTGACCAAGCAGCTCGCCTGGGAATTCGGGCCGCACGGCATCACCGTGAATTCGGTCGCGCCGGGCTTCGTGCGCTCCAATCCCGCGACCGAGCGGCAATGGGAGAGCTACGGGGCAGAAGGTCAGAAGCGCCTGATCGAGGGCATCCATACGCGCAGGCTGGGCACGCCGGCCGACATCGCAGCCGCCAGCCTGTTCTTCCTGAGCGAGCAGGCGGGCTGGATCACCGGCCAGGTGCTCTCGGTGGATGGCGGGCGCTCCTGAGGCGCGCCGGACCGTCAGTCGATCCCGATCAGAACCCGCTCCGGCCAGCGCGGATGGCTGAACCAGATGCGGATGGTCGGCGCATGGGAGCTGACGATCTGGTCGTGGATGACGCGCTCGTCGACCTGGTCGATGATCACGCGGCGCCTTGGCGTCGACAGCGGGCCGATGAAGTCTGGCGCTCGACCTGGGTCAACATCGACAGCACGGCCGATCGTCAGCTCGGTCGGACCATCGACCTCCGGATGGACACAGACGATCAGGCAGTCGTCGGAGGCCGCGACTAGGCTCTTCCTCCGGTCAATTTTGTCGGCCGGAACATCGAAGTCGCCGCCTCCGTGGATGAAGATGATCGAGTTGACGGGTCGGATGCTGACGGTGCGCGACATTCAGCGCCTCCTGAACGGGCGAACATGACCGCCCTGTGCATCACTGCAAAATTGGCAGTGGGGGTAAAGGCGCTGGGGGGAACCCGGGCGTGCGATGGAACTCGGCAGTTGGTGATCGGGAATGAAGTTCCCGCTCTTGGTGCCGGGCTCAGTCGTTCCACAGGTATGGCATCCAAATGCCGAACCGATGTTGTTGATCTCTCGGCGTTCGCTGGCGGAAAATCTCTGTCCCGGCCCACGCGCCGGGATCGACTCCCTGGCGAACGGCCCTTCGCCGATGCCTCGGCTGCTCAGTTCGCGTAGCCTCGCTTCCGCCTGCCGGATGGCGGCCTGGTTGCTGAGGATCGCACCCTCGATTCCTTGCGACAGGCTGGCCGGAGGCTTCCAGTTCGGATCGATCTCCTGGACAAGCGGGGATATCGGGCCGGTCTTATCCCCGTCGCCCGAACCCGTGCCTATCCTGCGCCCGCTCTCCCCGACCGAGGGGGCTTCGCGAGGCGTCGTGTGGCCGGTGAGGGTGCGGTGTTCGGGGAGGCGGCCGTCGCGGGCCTGCCCTGTCCGGAGGGGCTTCGTCGCCCGGGTCGACCACAACCCGGTCCGTGAGGGACGCAACGCGCGGCGAATGAACCAAAGAGAACCGCGCGCGGGGCGAGGTGGCGGCTGTTGACGCTGCTTCGACGTTTCCGACATCGACACCGACACCGGCACGCAGTCGTCGGCTGCGACGCCATCTCGTCCCGCGCATCCCCTCGGATACGCTTCAAGGCCCGAGAACCCCGCGGCGATCAGCCGGCCGGGGCTTTCGGTGCATCGCGACGGCCCATCATCCCTCACCGTCATTCCGGGCGAGCGCAGCAAAGACCCGGAAGCCATCGGAGGGCGGATGCGGGCATCGCTTTGACTCGACGATGGATTCCGGATCGGCGCCGCTTCGCGGCTTGTCCGGAATGACGGCGCGGGTGTCATCGCGGTCGGAGGGATGCGATCGGCCGTCGGCCCCGGCGCGCCGATTCTCAATCCGGAATACGCGCCAGATCCGCCAGCCACGCCGCGCCCGAGGCGTCGCTGGGGGCGCGCCAGTCGCCGCGCGGGGAGAGCGAGCCGCCCGACGAGACCTTCGGCCCGTTGGGCATGGCCGAGCGCTTGAACTGGCTGGTCTCGAAGAAGCGGCGTACGAAGACGGTCAGCCACTTCTTGATCGTCGGCAGGTCGTAGGCGACCTGCTTGGCCGCCTCCATATGCGGCGGCCAGTCGCCGCGCGCCGCATCCGCCCAGGCATGGTGCGAGAGGAAGGCGATCTTGCTCGGCCGGAAGCCGTAGCGCGTCGTGTAGAACAGGTTGAAATCCTGCAGCGCATAGGGGCCGACGAAATCCTCGGTCTTCTGGCTCGGTCCCTCGCCCTCACCCGGCACCAGCTCAGGCGAGATCTCGGTGGCGAGGATCGCCTCCAGCGTCGCTGAGGCCTCCACGCCGAAGCGCTCCGTGCGGGCGACCCAGCGGATGAGATGCTGGATCAGCGTCTTCGAAACCGAGCCGTTGACGTTGTAATGGGACATCTGGTCGCCGACGCCATAGGTGCACCAGCCCAGCGCCAGCTCCGACAGATCGCCCGTGCCGAGCACGAGGCCGTTGTTCTTGTTGGCAAGGCGGAACAGCAGCGAGGTGCGCGCCCCCGCCTGCACGTTCTCAAACGTGATGTCGTAGACGGGCTCGCCCTCGGCGAAGGGATGGCCGATATCGACCAGCATCTGCCGGCAGGCCGGGGTCATGTCGATCTCGGCCGCGCTGACGCCGAGCGCCTTCATCAGCCGCCAGGCATTGGTCTTCGTCCCCGCGCTCGTGGCAAAGGCCGGCAGCGTGTAGGCGAGGATGTTCTCGCGCGGCAGCCCGAGCGCATCCATCGTGTCGGCCGCGACCAGCAGGGCCTGCGTCGAATCGAGCCCGCCCGAGACGCCGATGACGATCTTCTCGACCCGGGTGCTCGCCAGCCGCTTGCGCAGGCCATGCGACTGGATGTTGTAGGCCTCGAAGCAGAGCTCGTTCAGCCTGGCATCGTCCGATGGGACGAAGGGAAAGCGCTCGACCTCGCGGCGCAGGCCGAGATCGCTCTCGCGGTCCGGCTCCAGCGTGAAAGCAATCCTGCGGAAATCGAGCCGGTCGCGCAGCGCATCGGCATTGTCGCCGAAGGTGTTCATGCGGATGCGGTCGAGTGCCAGCCGCTCGAGGTCGATATCGGCCAGGATCAGCTGCGGCTCGGCGGCGAAGCGCTCGGCCTCGGCCAGCAGCGCGCCGTTCTCGTAGATCATCGCCTGACCGTCCCAGGCGAGATCGGTGGTCGATTCGCCCGTGCCGGCGGCGGAATAGGCATAGGCCGCGATGCAACGCCCCGAATGGGCCTTGCAGAGCGTATGCCGCCAATCCGACTTGCCGATGGTGACGTTGGAGGCCGAGAGGTTGAGCAGCACAGTTGCGCCCGCCAGCGCTGCGAAGGAACTCGGCGGCACCGGCATCCAGACATCCTCGCAGATCTCCATATGCAGGGTGAGATCGGGAATGTCGGAAGCCGTCAGCAGGATATCGGTGCCGAAGGGCACCTCCTGCCCGCAGAGCGTGATCGAGGTGATGCCGGCGCGCTCACCGGAGGCGAACTGCCGGCGCTCGTAGAATTCGCGGTAGTTGGGCAGATAGGTCTTGGGCACCACGGCGAGGATACGGCCGCGGTGCACGGCGATCGCGCAGTTGAACAGCCGTCCCTCAACACGCAGCGGCGCGCCGACCACCGCGACCGCCCGCAGCTGACGGCTCTCTTCGACCAGCGCGGCCAGAGCGTCGCGCACCGCATCGAGCAGCGCGCTCTGCATATGCAGATCGTCGATCGCATAGGCGCTGAGGCCCAGCTCCGGAAACAGCACGACCGAGGCGCCCTCGCCGTCCGCCTGGCGCAGCAGCGGCAGCATCTGCGCGAGGTTGAAAGCCGGATCGGCAACCTTCAGCCGCGGCGCCGCGCAGGCGAGACGGATGAAGCCGTGGCGGTGGAGGTTGTGGAAGCTCATGCGGAGAAGGCTTTCAAGCATCCCGTTGCGCCGCGGCAAACAGCCAGGGCGGAGCCCCCTTATCGCGCACGCGACGTGGGGCAAGCAAGGGTGCTGGGACTCCCTTCACGGACGGTCACCCAGCCCTTCAGATTGCGCCGACCAGCCCGCGGCCGGCGATCCATTGCGAGCTGGGCGCCATTTGATGTCGCACGGCGGATAGGGCTATGGCCTAGCTTGCAATGAGGGACGGCAGCTTGACGACAGCGCACAACGAGCGGGTACCAGAGGGGCGCAGCTGCGCAGCCGTCGTTCTTTACCGGCCCGATCCAGCCGTTCTTCTGCGTCTGGCCAACGGCCTGCACGGTTGTCGTCTCTTCGCCTTTGTCAACGGACCAGTCGAGCCTGCGGCCCTCGATGCCCTGTCGTCGACGTCGCTTCGTCTCATCTCAAGCCCGGAAAATGTCGGCCTTGGCCGCGGGCTGAACGCCGTGATGGAGGCCGCCTCAGGGGAAGGCTTCAGCCACGTCATGCTGCTCGACCAGGACAGCGAACCGCCCAAGGGCATACTCGACACGCTGACCCAGCGCTTTATGGTGCTAGTGCGTAACGGCAAGAAGGTCGCGATCCTGGCGCCACGCCTCGTTCCACCGGACGAAGGGTTCTACAAGCCGATCCGATATGAGTGGCGGGACGATGCCGCCAGCAATGACTTGGCTGCTGTCGATTTTGCGCCCACCTCCGGCTCGCTGGTCAGCACGACAGCCTTCGCCGCGATCGGCCCCTTCCAGGACGATTTCTTCATCGCAGGCATCGACGTCGAATGGGGATTCCGGGCTTGGCAGCGCGGTTGGGGCTCGTTCGTCGCAACGGACCTCGCGATGCCGCATCGCTGGGGTGAGGCCGTCGGCCCAGAGGATCTGGGAAAGGCCCAGATCCTACGCCACAGCCCGGTGCGCAACTACTATTATGCGCGCAACGTCATCGCCACCGCCCGCCTGAGCCACGTGCCGCTGCGCTGGCGGATCCGGTCCTGCGTCGGACTTGTTGCCCAGATCGGCCTTCTGGCACTCAGGGGCAAACAGGGAGCGCTGCGGCCCATCCGTGCCGGGCTTGCCGACGGCTTTCGCGGCCGGCTCGGAGCGGCACCGCCCAGTGTCACCTGACATGGCCGATTGAGCGCGAAACCACGCCTTGCTGTAGGCCACTCACCTCAAGGCTGCCCGTCGTCGCCTCGACCGCAACCACTTGACAGAATACTGGGGTGGCTGTTTCTCCCTTCGCGCTGGACGCGTTTCTTGATCAACACTTGACCATTTGGAGCGAAGCGGCTTGTCACTGAAATTTCTCGTCACGGGCGGCGCCGGCTTCATCGGCTCGGCGGTCGTCCGCAAGCTGATCGGCGAGACGAAGGCAAACGTCTGTGTCGTCGACAAGCTGACCTATGCCGGAAATCTCGCTTCGCTCGCGTCCGTCGCCGGCAGCAATCGGTACCGCTTCGAGCAGGTCGATATCGGCGATGGCGAGCGTATGCGCGCGATCTTTTCCGCGTTCGACCCCGACATCGTCATGCATCTGGCCGCCGAGAGCCATGTCGACCGCTCGATCGACGGACCGGGCGACTTCATCCAGACCAATATCGTGGGCACCTTTGCGCTGCTGCAGGAGGCGCTGCGCCACTGGCGCGGGCTCTCCGGCGACCGCAAAGCAGCTTTCCGCTTCCACCACATCTCGACCGACGAGGTCTTCGGCTCGCTCGGCACCGAGGGCTTCTTCCGCGAGGACACGGCCTACCAGCCCAACTCGCCCTATTCCGCTTCCAAGGCGGCCTCCGATCATCTAGTGCGCGCCTGGCACCACACCTATGGCCTGCCGACAGTGATGACGAATTGCTCGAACAATTACGGGCCGTATCACTTCCCGGAGAAGCTGATCCCGCTGATGATCATCAACGCGCTCGAGGGCAAGCCGCTGCCGGTCTATGGCAATGGCCTGAACGTGCGCGACTGGCTGTATGTCGACGACCATGCCGACGCCTTGCTGACGGTGGCCGCGAAGGGCGTGGTCGGCGAGACGTACAATATCGGTGGCCACAACGAGATGGCCAATATCGATGTGGTCAAAGGAATCTGCGCCCTGCTCGACGAGTTGAGGCCCGATCCGGCCGGGCCGCACGAGCGCCTCATCACCTACGTCACCGACCGGCCCGGCCATGATGCACGCTATGCCATCGATGCCGGCAAGATCGGCCGTGAGCTTGGCTGGACACCGAAGGAGACGTTCGACACCGGCTTGCGACGCACGGTCGAATGGTATCTCACCCATACCGATTGGTGGGGCGATATCCGCTCGGGCGTCTATCACGGCGAGCGCCTCGGCGCAGCCTGAACGGAAGCGGACGAACCCATGCTGAGCTTCGAACCGACCGCGATTGCCGCCGTCAAGATCATCACCCCGAAGAAGCATGGCGACCATCGCGGCTTCTTCTCCGAGGTCTACAAGCAGTCCGACATGGCGCAGGCCGGCATCGACCTGATCTTCGTGCAGGACAATCACTCCCGCTCGGGGCCCGTGGGCACGTTGCGCGGGCTCCACTTCCAATCGGCCCCTTTCGCACAGGACAAACTCGTCCGCGTGACAAAGGGCCGTATCCTCGACGTCGCCGTCGATATCCGGGCGTCTTCACCGACCTTTGGCCAGCACGTCGCCGTCGAGCTCTCGGCGGAGAACTGGAGTCAGCTTTTGGTACCCGTCGGCTTCGCGCACGGCTTCGTCACGCTCGAGCCCGACACAGAGGTGCTCTACAAGGTCAGCGCGCCCTATGGGCCGGCCAATGACCATGGGCTGGCCTTCGACGATCCGGCACTGGGGATCGACTGGCGCGTTCCGCATGCCGACCTCGTGCTGTCGGACAAGGACCGCAAGCATCCACGACTTTCCGATCTGCCGCGCTATTTCGACTGATCGGCATGCGCATCACCGTGACAGGACATTCGGGGCAGGTTGTGCTCGCCATGCGGGAACGGGCGCCGCCGGGCGTCAGTGTCACCGCGCTCGGCCGTCCCGAACTCGATCTCGAAGAGCTCGCGACGATCGCGCCTGCGATCCAAGCCAGTAGGCCGGATGTCGTCGTCAATGCGGCGGCGTTCACTGCGGTCGATCTGGCCGAGAGCCAGGAGGAGACGGCGTTGCTCGTCAATGGCGCGGCGGCCGGCGAGGTTGCCAAGGCAGCGGCTGCGCTCGGCGTCCCCGTAATCCAGATCTCGACCGACTATGTCTTCGACGGCCGGCTCGACCGCCCCTATCGCGAGGACGACACGGTCGGCCCGATCTCGGCCTATGGCCGCAGCAAGCTCGCGGGCGAGCGCGCGGTGGCCGCCGCAACCGGCAACCATGCGATCCTGCGCACCGCCTGGGTCTACAGCCCCGTCGGCAAGAATTTCGTCAAGACGATGCTGCGGCTAGCAGAAACGCACGACGAGGTCGGCGTTGTTGCTGACCAGGCCGGATGCCCGACCAGCGCGCTCGACATCACCGATGCGATCTTCACGGTGGCGCGCAATCTCAGCGAGAACCCGGATGAGGCAGCCCTGCGCGGCGTCTTCCATATGGGCTCGCAGGGAGAGGCCGTGTGGGCCGACGTCGCCGAGGCGATATTTGCAGAACGCGAGCGCCTGGGCGGCGCGCCCGTGCGGGTCAAGCGTATCGCCACCGCCGATTATCCGACGCCAGCTCAACGGCCGGCAAATTCGCGCTTGGAATCCTCCAGGCTCGCCGCCATTCACCAGGTCACGCTGCCACACTGGCAGGACGCGCTGCGTTCCTGCGTGCGGCGGCTCCTGACCGAACACCAGACGGGATAGACGACGATGAAGGGCATCATCCTGGCCGGCGGCTCCGGCACGCGGCTCCATCCGATGACGTTGGCGATGTCGAAGCAACTTCTGCCTGTCTACGACAAGCCGATGATCTATTACCCGCTGTCGACGCTGATGCTGGCGGGCATCCGAGAGGTGCTGATCATCTCGACGCCGCACGACCTGCCGCATTTCCAGCGCCTGCTCGGCGACGGCTCGGATTGGGGCATGCAGCTCTCCTATGCGCAGCAGCCCCATCCGGGTGGTCTGGCGCAGGCCTATCTCATCGGTGCGGACTTTGTCGCTGGACAGCCTTCCGTATTGATCCTGGGCGACAACCTTTATTACGGTCATACCCTGCCGGAGATGATGGCCTCAGCCGCGGCGCGCCCCACAGGCGCAAGTGTCTTCGCCTATCATGTGCGTGATCCCGAACGTTACGGGGTGGTGGCGTTCGACGCGGAAGGAAAGGCGATCTCGATCGAGGAGAAGCCCAAGGTGCCCAAATCCAGCTGGGCGGTGACGGGGCTTTATTTCTACGACGCTCAGGTCGTCGAAATCGCCGCCAACCTCAAGCCTTCCCCCCGCGGCGAGCTCGAGATCACCGACGTTAATCGGGTCTATCTCGAACGCGGCGAGCTTTCCGTGGAGTGCATGGGCCGCGGCTTCGCCTGGCTCGACACCGGAACCCCCGACAGCCTGATGGAAGCCGGCGAGTTCGTACGCACACTGGAGAGTCGCCAGGGCCTGCGCATCGCCTGCCCGGAGGAGATTGCTTCGAGGCAGGGCTGGATCTCGGCGCAGCAACTCGCAGCGCTCGGAGAGACGCTCAAAAAGAGCGAATACGGGCAGTATCTACTCAAGGTTGCGTTCGATCTCGGATTATGAAGAACTGAAAAACCGGCCGTCGTAGCGCTATGGCAGCACCCGCCCCCGCAGGTCGCGGACCACATAGCCCCCCGCCCATGCTGCGATCGTGAAGCAGCGCTCAATGGCATGATGAAGCGTGCCGTCGAGCTGGCGGGCTTCCGGCTCGAAATCCTCGCAGGCCAGGTGGAGATCACGCAGCGCGGCCAGGGCCGCCGGGCGAAACCAGAACATCGAGCCCTCGAAAAATCCGAGACGCGCGACGCCGTCGGCTCCCATTCGCGACGCGATCTCGCGCACGCGGGCTTCGTTCTTCATCCAGTACGAGCGGCCTGTCCGGTAGCAGAAGCGCCAACCAACCATGCCTGTCGCCGGGTTCTCGAACGCGGCCAGCACCCTCACTGCCACGCTGGGCCCACCGCAGAGCATCGTGAAAAGCAGCTTGCGGCGGGTCTCCCCGTCGATGAGATGCGGGCTGCGCTTAGTATGGAGCTTGAGAACCGCGTCGTATCCGTCCAGTGCGCCGGAAGACAACACGCCCATGAAGGGCGCGATGTCGCGGCCACGATTCTCGTAAGGGTGCAGGTGCACATGCACTAGCCCGGCGACGCGATCGGCGACGGTGTCGACCCGGTCCGTCGGGACGGTCAGGTGCAGGGGGACCGAGCCCGGGATGGCCTCCCGGCACGCCAGAATTTCGTCCAGGAGCTCAACGTAATAGACGTGAGCGATGACCGCGGCGCGAACACCGGGGACCGGGTTGCCCGTGACCCTGGCCGAAAGTATGCGCCTGATGCGCTGACTAACATCCGAAACGAACAGCGACCCTATTGTGGCGGCCGCAACCTTCTCGACGACGTGACGCGCGAAAGTAGCAGAAAACTTTCTCGCTATTGTCAAGAATAGAACCTCTTCGCCATAGTCTAACGGCTGCGCGCTTTGCGGTTTAACATTACTGGTTCACGAACCGACTGTAGCGGCGCCAGTACGTGACCAAGACTGTCAGACTGCCCCCACCGCCTGATAACCGCCCTGCGGATGAGCGTCAATCGACAGCCTGGGCAGCGGAATGCCAGGCTCAGCGAGCGCGCAGCAGGCTGTGCACGGAAACGGCGGATGTCCTGCAGGTGACGGGCGCAACAGCCTCGAAGCGTGCGGCCTCCTGGCTAGACACCGCGTCATTCACGACGACGATGTGCGTCGCGCCCAGCCCCAGCAGGTCTCGGCGATAATCCGGTGCGGAGAGTTCGCCCCCTCGAAACAGCCTCTCAAGATGCGTCACGCGCTGGAGTTCGGGCGTGTCACGATTCCCATAGCCGTCAAAGATGCGGGCCTTGTAGGGCAGCATCAGAAGCATGTGGTCGATCCGCGCGTTGATCCAGTCGAGATGGCCGCCGCTCGCCAGAGGCACGACGCTGGCGACATCCCCGCCGCCCAGCTGTGTCAGACAGTCGTCGCCGCGCAGGATCCGGGCTTCCTTGGCGATGAAATCCGCCCGCGGGATCTGGAACACGCAGAAGACCAGCGCCAGCACCATCATCCTCCCGCGGATCGCAGCGTTGGACATTCCGAAGGCGAACACCAGCGCGAAATAGAGCGTGAAGAAGATCGAAAAGCGCCCGGGGGCCCGGATGACCCGCAGAGCTGGAATGTGCTTCTGCACAATGCCCACGGGCGTGATGATGCGTTGGCCAAAGATCTCGACATAGGGCCCGAGCGAAAGACCCCAAGCGATCACGAACACCAAGCCGGCAAAGCCTAGTAGGCGCAACCTCTGCTGAGTGGTCGGGTCCTCGGCCAGAGCCAGCGTCCGGACGACGATCGTCGTGGCGGTCAGCAGGCAGACGATGCCGACCGCACCCGGTGAATAACTCCGCTCCCAGTCGCCCGGCTCCACGCTGAGATTGGGATAAAGGAAATTGGCCGGCGTCAGCAGGAAGAAAGACGAGAGCCGGGCCGCGTAGAACTGTACTTCCGGTAGCGGGATCGGCGGGAAACCCTTCTGCAGCCCGATATAAGGAAGAATAAGCATCGCCATGGCGAGCCCGAACAGGCCCGCGGCGGCGATGTCCTTCCGGGTCATCGCCTTTGGCAGCGCGAGGACTCGGCGCCAATAGATTGCTCCCAGCGGCAGGAGCAGGAAGGCCAGCATAAACGGCAGGTACATGGCGATGGCCGTGCCGAATCCCATGGTCATGAACAGCTCGGGATAGAGCCCGCGGGCGTCCAAGAGCAGGATGCGGGCGATCAGGATCATGACGACCGGGGCGAAGAGCAGGCCGAAGAGCTGGAAATGCCCCATGACCGCGAACATCGGGAAGCTCGAGAGCGCCACCACCGTCGCCAGTACCCGCGCCAGCGGGGCGAGATCCAACGCTCTGAGCTGACGATCCACCAGCACTGCGGCGATCGCGAGAACGGTTATCAAGGTCAGGTTGAGCGCGACGATCTCGCTGACGCAGATGCGCCACAGCGTGTAGATCGGCGCCATGCCGATCAGCGAGTCCGAGAAGGCGAGCGAGTTCTTGTAAGGAAAGAACTGGATCGACTGGAAATAGCTCGCGACCTCGACCCCCAGCAGCTTCTGGCGCCCGTGCTCCAAAATCCAGAGGATCAGTCGTCCATCGAAGGAGTCGCGCCAGAACGAGCCGAGCGAGAAAAAAAGCCCCTGAAAGTACAGTCCGGCGACGAGGGCCGCACTCAGGAACCCGGTCCAGGGCGCGGTGAAGCCTTCGTCCAGTCCGGCGGTCGCTGCCTTAGAATCAGCCGTCATAGCGGTTCGCCGTTTCGGTGAGGTAGCTCTGGAAGCGCACGTCATTCTCGACGCAGAACGCACGCGCCGAAGCAGCCACAGCCTCGTGGTCGATCGTGGCCGCCCTTTGCATGGCATCGCGAAGCATAGTGACGAATTCGTCGAAGTCATGATAGATATCGCCGAAGGCGAGATCCTTTACTAGATCGGCCGGGCCTCCCTTGGCATAGACGATCGGCCAGGCGCCGAACAGGCAGGCCTCCAGCGGAGCGATGCCGAAATGCTCGTGGTATTCCGGCTTGGTCTCGGGCTGGCCGAGGCCTGCCGCATGGATGTAGAGCGCCGCCTTGCCGAGCAGGTCGTTGATCGTGTCGCGCGGGCAGTTCGGCAGGATCGTCACGCGCGGATCGGCTTTCGCCATCGCGACGATGCGGGCGAGATAGGCGCCGTCCTGCGCATCGCGCTGGTCGAAGCTGCCGACGAGCGCGAGCCTCCACGCGGCGAACTCCGGATCGCCCGCCGTCGTGGCGAACGCCTCGATCATGCTGTGCTGGTTCTTGGCGTGGCCACGATCGGTGATACGTCCGATCGACAGCGCGAGCTTCTCCTTAGCCGCATAAGCCTCGGGCGGCGGCGCGGTCGTCGAGAAGGTCGGGCAGACCACGACACCGCGACTGGGCCCCCAGAAGCGCTGGGCCCATGTCTCGGTGAACCGCGAATTGAACAGGAACGTGTAGTCCTGCAGGATCGCCTTCCGGATCTCCTGATGCGGAAAGCTGACGACGTAATAGGACTGCGGCGCCAGCGAGCCGAGATTGGACCGGAAGGTCGAGTTGACGAAGACGTCGAAACGCGCGGTGAACTCCCGCGTCATCGCCGACACGACGAGCTTGCGGCACTGCGAGAGATCGTAGCCGAAGCGGCGCTCGAGTTCGGCGATGTCGAAATCGCTCTCGCAGATCAGGAAGATCTCGTCGTCCGGCCCTGCCATGGCCAGGGCCAGCCCGATCGCATGCGCCTCTCCCCCGCCCATCGTCGTCCAGTAGGAGTTGTAGAGGCCGATCGTCCGGCCGGGTCGCGCCGTCGCGCCGATCGCTGCGTCATAGCGGGCAAGCGTCTCGGCGAGGGCCGGCGGAACGGCGCTATAGCGCTCGCGATCGGCCAGGAACGCGGCGAGCTTCGGCTGGGCTCCCTTGCTGCCGCGATAGCGCTCGTAGATCAGGCGCGAGCGCTCGACCAGCGTCGTCCAGAGCGGCGACCCTTCCGAGGAGCTGACAGAATGCTTGTGGTAGGCGATGGCGCGCGGGCTGTACTGGATGCGGTAGCCGAGCGACTGCATGTGGTGCGACAGCTCGGAATCCTCGAAATAGGCGAAGAACTCCGGCCGGAAGATGTCGCGGCCGATCAGCGCCGCCCGCCGGATCAGCCCGACGCAGCCGCAGAAGGCGGGCACGTTGGCCCTGCTGTCATAAAGCAGTTCGTCCTTTTCCCCGAAGCCGATATCGAACGGCCCGCCGGCCCGGACGCCGGTGCCGGCATTGTTGATGACCCAGCTGGCGCTGAGATGGTCCCGTGGCTGCAACGAGATGGCCAGCGGCACGCCGCTCTCGCCGGGGTGAAACACCTGCTCCCCCGTGCCCACCGAAAAAACCTTGATGGCACCTGTGCCCGGGAGGGTCAGCGAGAGGTGCGTGCCGTCGACCGGCAGCCTGAGTATGATCGCGTCCTTGCTGGTGCCATCGCGGCGGCGTTCCCGGCGGGAGAGGACCTTCCCTTGCGCTTTGTCCAGCTCGCCCTGCCGAATGAAGAACTTCTGATAGGCTAGCTGGCTTTCGAGCGCAGCTACCGGGATCGCAAACGCCGTGTCGCTTTCGAAATGGACATCGGCGAAGCGGGTCCAGAACCGTGTCTTGGGTGTTGTGACGGCGATGTCGCCGTCGAAGCGGAAAGCTTGGAGCAGCTCGAACAGGCACTCCTCGTCCAGCCGCGCATCGGGATTGACCAGCGCCACGAGTTCGCCGCGGGCGTGGGCGTAACCGAAATTGTTGCCGGCCGCGAAGCCGACATTGCCGGACGCGCGCAGCCATGTTGCCTCGGGGAGGATCGACTTGACGAGGGCCTGCGTATCGCTGGCACCGTTCTCGACGACGATGACCTCAATATGACTGTAGCTCTGGCGGGCGAGAGACTCCAGGCAGACGGGAAGATCCTGCTGGGAGTTGTAGGACACCACGATGACTGAGATCAGCGGGTCATGGACCAGCGTGCCGAATTTCGGCGGCCGTCCGAACATCCGGTAGCGGAGAAAGGCGACCGCCTTGCGAATGGCGAAAAACGGCCCGTTTCGCCGCAACTCGACCGCGAACTGCCTGATGTACTTGTTCATACTCATGAATCCGCGGCAGGACAGCCGGACTGAATCACGCAGGCAAGACCTTTTCGTCTGGCCAAACCGGCGCGGCGCGTATCAGCACTGTCCCAAAAGATTGTCGAAATAGGCGATCGCCTTGATCAGGCCCTGTCGCAGCGGCACCTGCGGCTCCCAGCCTAGGGTCTGCTGCGCCTTGGTGATGTCGGGCCGTCGCTGCTTCGGGTCATCCTGCGGCAAAGGCTGCGAGATGATCTTGGACGACGCCCCGGTCAGCTCGATCACCATCTCCGCCAGCTCGCGAATGGTGAACTCGCCGGGATTGCCGAGATTGATCGGCCCGGTGACGTCGTCGGGCGTATCCATCATCTTGACGAAGCCGGCGACCAGATCGTCGACATAGCAGAAGGAGCGGGTCTGGTTGCCCTCGCCATAGACTGTGAGATCCTCGCCGCGCAGCGCCTGGACGATGAAATTGGAGACCACGCGACCGTCATTGGGGTGCATGCGCGGGCCATAGGTGTTGAAGATGCGCACCACCTTGATGCGCAGCTGGTGCTGGCGCCAATAGTCGAAGAACAGCGTCTCGGCGCAGCGCTTGCCCTCGTCGTAGCAGGAGCGGAAGCCGATCGGGTTGACGTTGCCCCAGTACTCCTCCGGCTGGGGATGCACCGTCGGATCGCCATAAACCTCCGAGGTCGAGGCCTGGAAGATCTTCGCCTTCACGCGCCGGGCCAGGCCGAGCATGTTGATCGCGCCATGGACGCTCGTCTTCGTCGTCTGCACCGGATCGAACTGGTAATGGATCGGCGAGGCCGGGCAGGCGAGATTGTAGATCTCGTCGCATTCGATGTAGAGCGGCACCGTCACGTCGTGACGCATCAGCTCGAAACGCTTGTCGTCCAGCAGATGAGCGACGTTCTTGCGGCTGCCGGTGAAGAAGTTGTCGAGGCAGAGAACCTCATGGCCGGCCTGCAGCAAGGTCTCGCAGAGATGGGAGCCGAGGAATCCGGCACCGCCCGTCACGAGCACGCGCTTGGTGGTGTGGTACATCCGGCAACCCCATCCTCTTGATAAGATCCAGGCGTGGCCAACCTGGCTGGTCCCGTTCCGGCGACCGGGCCGTTGCGGCCGCATCGCGCCGGTTCGCGCTCGCAGCTACTGCGGCGAGGCGGCCTGAAAAGTCAATCGCACCAGCCGTGAACGGACCTCATCGCCGACAGGCCGGGGACGCAGATCGGGTGCGTGCGGCAGCCGCTGAGGTTCCCAGCCCGAGCGCGGTGCTGTAAGACGCGCCCGGCGCGCCGAGCTGATCGGGCCCGCACCGGAATGGACAGCATCATGAAAAAGGCCTGGGCCGCGGCCCTCCTCGTCGGCGCCTATCTCGCGACCTTCCTGATCATCAACATCATCCATTTCCGCTTTCTCCCGGTCGGCGTGGTGCTCTACGATACCGTGGTCGACGCGGTCGCGACCGGCGTTCTGTTCCTCGCGATCGTCGTGGCCCTGCGGCACAGGCTGCCGTTGAGCGGGCTCGAAATGACCCTGAGCGTGCTCCTGGGCCTCGCGCTCGCCGGCGGCTATGCGATCAGCGTGCCAACCGTGATCGACCGCTCCCTCTCGATGTATATCCTCGAGAAGCTTGCCCAGCGCGGCGGTGCCATCCGGCAGGACGCCTTCGAGGGCATCTTCGTCAACGAGTACATGAAGGAGCACCGGCTGGTCGACATCCGCCTGACCGAGCAGCTCGAATCCGGCACGATCGCGATCCGCGACGGCTGCGTGGTCCTGACCGAGCGGGGCCAGAGGATCGCCGGGATCACCCGGTTCTACCGCACCAATCTGCTGCCCAAGCGCCGCAAGATCATGGGCGTCTACACCGACGACCTGACCGACCCGTTCCGCAACTCGGCGCCGGCGACCTATGCCTGCGATCCCGGCGCAGCCGCACCGGCAAAGACGAAATAGCGGTTTCCGAGATAGCTCATCACGGTTGCGAGCCCGGTGGAGACGATGAAGCCCCAGCCATAGGGCAGCCCGAGCCGGTCGCTCCACAACGCGAGGAAGCCGGCATGGAACAGCGCGAGCGACGCATAGAGCAGAAGGAAGCGCGGCAGCGTCGCACGCGCCGGCTGGGACGAGCGGAACACCATCAGCCGGTTGCCGACATAGGAGGCGGCGATACCGACAATGCTGGCCATGCCGTTGGCGAGGCCGGCCGACGGCACGCGGACGACCTCGAGCAGCAGCATCAGCGTGGCGTAGTGAACACCCGTCGCGAGCAGGCCATTGACGATGAAGAGAGCGATGCCGCGAAGGCCGCTCCCCTCTCCGGCCCCGGACGAGGCGCTCACGCGCTGCCGGCCCCGGCTGTCGTCTCCACGCGCTCGATGACGAGATCGAGATCGGCGCGCCTGACCGGCGCCGTGCCCTTGACGATGCCCGACACCATGAGCGTCACGAAGCTCAGGATGCCGGCCTGAAGCAGGATGATCACGAGAATGCCGAAGGCGGTCGAGAACCAGCCCGGCGTCGCCCAGCCGATGATCTTCAGCAGCGTCGCGACGCCGAGCAGCCCGAAGGCCAGCACGATCATGCCGACGCAGATCACGCCGACCCGCACCAGCACGTCCTCGGCGAAGACCATGATCGAGCGCATGCCGTGCAGCGCCAGCGAGACGAAGTTCATCCGCGACACGCCGAAATAGCGCTTGCCACGATCGGTCGGCACCGCGCGCATGCGCAGGCGCGAGACCATGACGGCGGCGGGGAAATGCACCCACGTCTCCTGCATCGCCGCCATCCGGCTGGCGCCCTTGCCGGTCATCGCCATGAAATTACCGAAGCGGATGCCGCGTCCGGTCAGCAGGTGGAACAGGCGCCGATAGACCGAATAGAAGGCGCGGAACTGCAGGCTCTCGGAACGCTGCCGCCGCTCGGCCACGACGACGTCGACCTTGGGGTCGGCCAGCATCTCGAGCAATTGCGGCACGGCGGCCGGCACGTCCTCGCCATCGGAATCCATCACCACCAGCATGTCGGGCTTATGCACGGCGGCGATATGGGCGATGCCCGCCGCGATGGCGCGCTGGTGGCCCATATTGCGGGCGAGATGGATGATCTCGCCCTCGAGCCCCGCGGCGGCGATGTCGTCGGCGCTCATGATCTCGTTGAGCGAGCCGTCCTCGACCGCCACGATGAACGGCTTCACCGGGCAGGCGGCCGCGAGATCGACGATCAGCTGGCGGGCGCTGGCACGATCCTCGAAGACCGGCATCAGGATGATGAGGGAGGCGGGCGCTGCTTGCGACATTGTTGGGTCCAGAGTGATGCGGGCCGATATCACACCGGGCATGAGACCGCAAAAAGGCCGGGCGTTTGCAGGTGACGACGTCAGCTCGGGCGCTGGGTGCCAGAGCTTCGTCGAAATCCCTCGAGCACGCCTTCGAGCGTCGTCTCCCAGGGGAGACGTGGCTGCCAGCCAAGGATGGAGCGGGCATGGCTGCTGTCGCCGGCGACAACCGGAACTTCGTTGGGCCGCAGGCGCGCCGGGTCGATGCGCACCTCGATGCCGACCGTGGACATCGCCAGCAACTGGTTCAGGATGTCGCCGATACGGCGGGGCTGTCCGGAACTCAGGTTGAAGACCGCGCCTGTGGAGACTGGCTTGTCCAGCAAGACAGCCTCATAGGCCGATACGACATCGCGCACATCGAGAAAATCACGCTGCGCATCGAGATTGCCGACCTCGATGACAGGCGCGGCCAGGCCGGCCTCGATCCGCGCGATCTGAGCCGCGAAGGCCGGGACGACGAAGCTTTCGATCTGACCGGGACCGGTGTGATTGAAGGGTCTGAACCGGACGACGTTCAGCCCGTCATGCGCCATTTGGCCGAGAGCGATATCGGCGGCCGCCTTGGTGGCGGCGTAGAGACTGCGCGGCAGCAGGGCTGCGCTTTCGTCGATCGGCTGCGTGGACCGGTTGAACGTATCTCCATACGCTTCCGACGTGCCCGCGAACACCAGCAGGGCCTCTGGCGCATGCGTCATGATCGCCGTGGCGAGGTTGAGCGTTCCCGTCAGATTGACCTGCCATGCCCTGAGCGGATCGTTCCGCGCCATCTGAAACGCCGACACGGCAGCGAGATGCATGACGGCATCGGGCCTTGCCGAGATGACGGCGCGCTCGACAGCGCCATAATCGGTGACATCGAGGTCGAGCGCGATGATCCGCCCGTCATCGCCAGCGTGACCGGCGGCATGGATGCAGGCATCCGCTGGCAACCTTGCGCTCAACCGCTGCAACAGAACGGAGCCGACGAAACCGCCGGCGCCCGTGACCAGAATGCGTGGAGCGGCGCGAACCACTACTGGCCCACGCCTCGAACCCGCAATCGCGCAAGGTCGGCCTCGACCATCTCGCTGATCATCTCCTCCAACGTGACGACCGCTTCCCAGCCGAGCTTGGCCTTGGCCTTGGCGGCATTCCCCAGAAGCACCTCGACCTCGGCAGGCCTGAACAGGTCCTTGTCGATCACCAGATGCCGGTCCATCTCGAGACCGACATGCGAGAAGGCGATCCGGCACATGTCGCGAACGGTCACGGTCCGACCCGTCGCGATCACGTAATCGTCCGCCACGTCCTGCTGCAGCATCAGCCACATCGCCCGGACATAATCGCGGGCATGCCCCCAGTCGCGCTGGGCATCGATGTTCCCGAGCCTGAGTTCGGTCGCCAAGCCCAGCTTGATGCGTGCCACGCCGTCGGTGACCTTGCGCGTCACGAACTCGATGCCACGCAGCGGCGACTCGTGGTTGAACAGGATGCCGCTCGAGGCATGAAGGCCGAAGCTCTCGCGATAATTGACCGTCATCCAGTGCCCGTAGAGCTTGGCCACCGCATAGGGCGAGCGCGGATAGAACGGCGTCGTCTCGCTTTGCATGGGCTGCTGGATCAGGCCATACATCTCCGACGACGACGCCTGGTAGAACCGTGCGGACGGGCAGGTCAGTCTGATGCCCTCCAACACGTTGCCGACGGCGAGCCCGGTGATGTTTCCGGTCAGGAGCGGCTGCTGCCAGGACGATTTCACGAAGGACTGCGCACCGAGATTGTAGACCTCGTCGGGCTCGACGTCGCGCAGGATGCGGATGATGCTCGAGAGGTCTGACAGGTTGCCGTCATGGAGACGGATCTGCTTGTCGATGCCGAGCCAGCGCAGCCTGACGTCGTTGACGTCGGCGGTGCTGGAGCGGCGCACCATGCCATGGACGGCATAGCCCTTGCCCAGCAGGAACTCTGCCAGATACGCCCCATCCTGGCCGGTCACGCCGGTGATCAACGCCTTTTTCATGAGAAACCCTGTCCGCGGCGCCAAGCCGTCATCGTGATCGGTTCGATATAGAAAGCTTTTGCATGAGGGTCAAAAGCGCGCCGGGGCATGGGCATGGCCTGGCGGGACGGCTCAATGCTCGGGCAATTGCGCGAGATGGCGGCCGAGGCGGTCAGCAATCGCCATCATGGTCAGCGTGTGCGGCTTGGCGGACAGTTCGGGGAATGCGGCCGCGTCGGCCACGAAGACGCCCGCCAGACCCGCCAGTTCGCCATATGGGGTCGTTTCGCCGTCGCGAGGGTTTCCCGCGCATCGGCAGCGTGCCGGCATAATGAATGTCGGAGCCCAGCTGGCCCATCGCGAAGCTGCCGGGCATGACGAGAAATCCCAGCTGACTTGCCGCCTTCCGCCAGTCGCGGGCGATGTCGGCTATCGCGGCGGGAAGGCCATCCTCCGCCTTGCCGATGATGTGCAGCGTGCCATCTGGCCTTAGCGCGGCGCTGTGCTGCGTCAGCCTTGCAGGCAGGAAGGCGTTACCGACGAGCGTGGCGCTGTTCAGCAGCCGCCATGCCAGTCGTGCGGCCGCTCTCGATGTAGGGATATGCTTGATGAACTCGAAGGCCGGCAGGTGCCCGGGCGAGAACAGGGCGCCATGAGCCAGGTAGCCGGCCGCCGATCGATGGGCGAAGGACAGCTGCGCGAAAGCCGGACCCGGCCGGGGCGGGCGACCGGGCAGGCCCCTGCGCCAGAGCAGGAAAGCCGTGGTCGGGTTCGACATGATGCGTTGCGGGCTCTCGAAACGTCGCATCGTCCGCAGGGCGATCGCCGTGGTCGCAAGTGTTCCTGCCGCCAGCACGACACGCCTGGTATCGATCGTAGAGCGCGCGCGCGGTCCGCGTTCGAAACCATGGATACGCCAGCCGCCTTCGATCGCCTCGAGATGATCGACCACGAAGCCCTTGCGCAGACGCGCACCGGCCCGCGCGAGGCCTGGCAATTCCTGCGAGGCGGAATATAGTGCCCCACGGGCACATCCCCACAGGCAGAGTCCCGAGAGATTGCAGGCGCGCCGATCCGCGCGATCTGATGCGAGCAAGGCCAGACGCGCGCGGCCCAGGCGCAGGCCCTGCAGACCCGTGTCGCGATGTTTTGCGTCATATCGCTGCATCAGCAGCTGCGCATTCTCGTCGAGAGGCGGCGCCGGATCGGCCCAGTCGTCCAGTCCGAAATAGCCGCTCAGGTCGTCATCGGATTTCCCGGAGAGGCCGACACGACGGCTGACGACAGCGAAGGACGCGTCCAGATCGGCATGAGGAAAGGGAAAGGCGGCCATCTCGTCGCGATCGTAGCGCGCAACGCCGCAGCCCCAGGCGTTCGAGAGGCCGCCGCTGGCGAGCGAGCCTATCGCCGCGAAGTTGTCCGTCTCGATCCGGTTGGCAGCGGCAAACCCGTCGAAGACCGACCGCAGCGTCGGCACACGCAGCTTCGGCGAGGTCGCAGCACCATCGATCCAGGACGCCATATCGGCCCCGAACATCCAGTCGCGCTGGTCGGCGTCGGTGCGACGCAGATCGAAATACTCGCCGTCGGGCGGTGCGATTGCAGCATCGATAGAGGCATCGACCATCAGCACGTCGCGCCCCGATTGCACCAGCGGCCATGCCGCCGAGACGCCAGCCGGGCCGGTGCCGATGACCACGACATCATGAGTCATCGTCTGCGCCCCTGATTGGCGAAGGCCTGGCACGGTCGATCAGGCGACCGCCGAGGAAATCGGCGACCCGTGCCAGCACCTCCAGTGGCAGTGCGACAGCAAGTTGCGCCATCTGAGCCAGCCGAACCGGTCGATGCGGCGACATCAGAAAGTCGTCGACATGCCGCGCCGAGCTTTCGGCCAGGAGGCAGGCAAGATCGATGCGGCGCGACAGGCCATCCCGCGAGCCCGCGCGGCGACGGGCGGCAGGCTGATCGAACAGCATCAGGCTGGACGGCATGAGACGGACCAAGCCGGGCATCTCCAGTGGCGCGCCGTTGTCCATGGCGACGAGCGCGCGGGCATAGCTGCGCACGAGCCAGCGGCTCGGGCGGCCGCCCGTCGCATAGCGCAGCAGCACAGCGCCCTCTCTCAGCAGACTCCTCGCCGGCGCAGCGCCCCGACAGACGCCGTCTGGAAAGCGTCGATAATGAGGAACCAAGGCGGCCAGGTCGGCTGCGCTGTCCAGCTCAGGCAGGTCGTTCAGGGAGGCGAGCCGCCTTGCGAATGTCGGGCGCAGCCCCAGCTGTCCGACGCCGCGAAGAACCCAGAGGATGGGAGTCAGCGGCACGGGGATCAGCGACAATCGGCGCCCGAAGCGGACGATCCCCACCAATTGAACGAAGCACGAAAACGCGATCGGACGCGGATCCGCGATGCCGTAGATGCGGTTCTGTGGCTGCGCCTCGCAAGCCAGCGCCACCAGCGCATCGGCCAGGTCGTCGACGTGAATGGGCTGCACCCGCGGCTCGGGGATGAAGCGGGGAAGCGCGGGCGCGCGCCGGGCCAGGGCGGCCAGCGTCCCCCACAGCCCTTTTTCGGGCCCGCCATAAACCTGCCCGGGCCGGACGACGGCCCCGTTCCGGCTCAGAACGACCCGCTCCGCGCTTGCCTTCAGGCGGCCATAGCCGGTCGGCGCATCCGGTCGCGCTGTCTGGCTCGAGACGAAGATGAAGCGGGCCGATGCGGCTCCGGCGGCGTCGACAAGACGATGAAGCCCCGCGATCTCGGCATCGATGTCCGGCTCGGCGCCCCGCGACGTCTCTGCTGCGGTGTGGATGACCGCATCGACACCTGCGAGCAGACCGGGATCGAGCTCACGCCGGAGATCATAAGCCACGAAGCTGGCACCGGCGATGAGCGGATCGCGCCGTGACAGCGCGCGCACCGCGACGCCGCGGTTCGTCAGGGCTCGACAGACAGCCGCGCCGACATAGCCGCTGGCGCCCGTCACGGCGACCGTCATCACCGGTTGCACGCGGTCAATTCCCTTGTCCCGGCCTGGTGCCACGAAAAACCACCGCCTTCGAGAGCGTGAAGCTCGCCGCAATTAGGATAATGTCGGCGATCACCTTGGCAATGACGGGCGACGGCATCACGCGCATGAACAGGGCCAGCATCGCCGACGAGGCCAGACTGTTGGCGAAGAGCAGGAGAACGTAGCGAAGCGCCTGGCCCGATACGCTTTCGGACGCGGCCGACCGGAAGGTGACATGGCGGTGGCTGAAGAAGGCAAAACCACCGGCGACCGCCTTGGCGCAGATGTTGGCCCAGAGCGGTCCGATTGCAAAGACGTCGACCAGCAGGACGAATGTCCCGATATCGAGGCCATAGGCGGCGAGCTGAACGGCAATGTAAAGCGCTGCGGCTCTCATTGCCCCGTCTATCGCCTGCGCAGGACGATGACGTGGTGCAGCGCCAGTACACGGTTGATGGGACCGAGCAGGGTTTCGACCCCCTTCAGTGGTCCGGCCATGAAATCCGGGACGAGCTGGCGGAAATTTAGCCCTCCCGAGAGCAGGTAACGGACATGGTTCGCGACCGGCCCCTGGTGAACGATTTCGAGCTCCGGGAACAGGCGTTCGAAGCGCTGACGGTCCCGTTCGAAAACGATGTAGCTCAGCGCCTGGTTGGCGCCGCTCATCGCGCCGCTCCCCGTAGTGGTCCAGCCCGCTGCCGTCTTGTCATAATCCTCGCTGGCGAACAGCCGCTTGAACAGGAGATCGGCGACCGGGCTCCAATACGGCTCCACGAGCACGGTCCCGCCGCCGGACGGACAGACCCGCGACAGCTCGGAGAAGAATGCCTCCGGCTCGGGCAAATGGTGGAAGCAATGCTGCCCGAACACGCTGCGGACACTGCCCTCGGCAAAATCCATGGCCTGGGCATCGACCACGCGGTCGAGATGCGGAGCCGCCACCACATCAGTCGCCAGCACGCCCGGATCGCTTTCACGGATCGGCCAGACACCCGCGCCGATTTCGAGACGAAGGCCCGGAGCGGTCAGATACTCCGCCTCGAGATCCAGCATCAGCCGGTGGATTTCTGTAAAGACCTCACGGATCATCGGCTTGCGATCGATGATCGCGCGATGCGCATGCATGCGCTCGACACCGTCGACATCGACGCCCGCCAGTGCGGGTTCGCGCAGAAGATCGGCAAGTCCCATGGTCACGTGGCTCCGCCTGAGTGAGGCGCGTTGATGAACCTCGCCCTTCCGACCGTCAAGGGAGACGCACCTCATAGAGCGCCACCGGTCCCAGCGTTGCGATCTTGCGCCCGAAACGGTTGATCTCGGCGTCGAGCAGGGCATGGAAGGGATAGCTCGGCTCCGGTGGCGAGCGATGGACGATGAAGGTCGGGTTCACCAGCCGAAGATAGGCCTCGACGTCGGCTCCCGATGCCGCAGCCGCACCATGGTTGGAAAAATCCTTGCTGTACCACGAGGTATAGAGCGCAGTGCCCTCGAGCGGCGCAGCCGAGCTGACCCCGCTCAGGAGAACGCGGGAGCTGCGGCCCTGAAGCTGGTTGACCAGCCGCAGGAGCGTCTTCTCCGGCACGAAGGCCTGTTCGTAGCGCCTGGCCTTCTGCGGATCGAACAGCACGCTGAAATCATAGCTCGCCATGATCCAGCCGCCGGCATTGAGCTTGTAGACATTCAGGCCAAGGACGGCGACGACGACGAGGTTGAAGACGAGCGCCATGCGGGGCCGCGCCAGATACAGCGAGGCCATGGCCCCGACGAGCAGGAACGCGATCGGCAGCGCGGGATAGAAGTAGCGCAGATACTGCGTGCTGAAACCGATCACGCAGATGAAGCCCAGGAAGACGAGCGCGAGCCAGCGCATCTGCCTGTAGATTGCTGCGGCGACGAGCGCCGCCGCGAGGAAGGCCATCAGACTGAACCCGAGCGCGCCGTTATAGGCTTCCAGAAACTGGGGTGACTGAAATGTCGCCTGATAGAGCATGTCGGGCTTGAAGCGACCGATCCAGCGCGTGTCGACGAACTGGACGGGGGGATAGAACGGTGACTTGAACACGTTGTTGAAGAAGGGGAAGACAGGGTTCCCGGTGATCCAGAAGGCGTGGAGATACGTCGACAAGGCCGTGATCGCGCCCAGCACGCCGCAGCAGGCCAGGCCGAGCCATTCCATGGGCCGACGACGCGTCGCGAGACAGAGGCCGGTCGCCAGCGCTCCGAGCATGGCGGCCGCGATCGCACCATGCACCTTGCTGAGCGCGGCTGCCGCGAGCACGATCATGACGGCGGCGAGCCCGCGCAGGGTCAGGCCTCGGCCGCGATCCAGAATGATCACGGCAGCGGCGGTGATCCACATCGTCAGCGGATTCTCGATGAAGCTCGAGGAACTTTCCACGAGCGTCAGCGGCATGGAGGCGAACAGCAGCGCTGCGATCAAGCCCGCGGGAGCGCCGTAGCGACGCGCGACGGCACCGCGGACGAGAGCGGCGATGACGAGGACGGTGACGAGGTTGACGAGTTTGACCGCCGGCTCTCCGGCGAACAGATAGACATGCGCGTAGAGGAAATCGGCAGCGAGCGGAATGACCGCGAACACGAACAGACCGGGATCGTAGGACCATTCGCCATGCGACGCGACATAGGAGGCGACATAGAGATGCACTGCCAGCGCATCGTGGTAGCGCTCCGGCAGAGCGGCATGAAGCATGAAGAACAGCGTCAGCGCGACCGCCATCACCTTCCACAGCAGCAACCAGGGCCGCGACACCCCATCCTGCGAGCGCTGCACCGGGCGGAGCATTTCCGCCCAGTCAGACCTCAGCCGCCTGCGGATGTCGGCGCGCAGGATCGGTGCCGCGAACAGGCCCAGCATGGCCAGATGCACCAGCGGGAAATTGACTCGCAACGGGCTGAGGAACGTGACGGCGATGGTCACGAGCCCAAGGCCGATGCTCAGGCGCTGAGCCATCGGCCAGGACGGCTCGGACCCTGACGATGCGTCCCGGGCGGCGGCGCTGGTGACGGCCGTGCCGGCAATCGCCGAAGCGACCAGCAGCATCGCGACCACCGCTGTCGCGGCGGGCCCAAACAGCCCGGCCGCCAGAAACACGCCTGCCAGCGCGATCACGACCCAACCCGATACATGGAACCGGGACTGCAGCAGCCGGGCCGCCGCGACAGCCGTCAGCGCGGACACGCCGACTGCGCAGACGGCCTTGACGGTCGTCGCCGACCAGCCGACCGGCGAAAGGACATCCGTCCTGGCGAGGCCCATGACGAGGAGCGCGAGCGACGCCGTCATGGCGATGTCCAGGACACGAGGCCGGGATATGGATCGCCAGAAGGCCGACATTGCAATTCCTCAAACAGATTGATCGTGCCAGGGGCGGAGCGCCAGCCGGTGGCCAGACCACAGGGCGAGCCGAATGTCACGATGGCCTCGCGCCCGGGAGGTGCATTTTTCAATGAAATGGGCCGAAGCCGCCCCACCGGCGTCATGAGACCGGTCCCGCCTGACGCGGCCGGCCTGTGAGCAACGCCGACCCGATGACGGCCGCGCGACAGGGCCGATTGGCCAGCCGATCGGGAAACGACCCGCCACGGCCTGGACATCTCGGTCTTTTGAACCACGCCGTCGCCAATAAGGCACGTTGAGACGCGCAGCGCCGGAACGAGCCATTTCGCCTTTATGACGAGGCCGCTATGACGTAGAAGAACAGCCGGGGCTGTGGATGCGCACAGCGGTGGACACAATGACGACGCTGACTGGACCCAAAACCGACAGCCGCGTTTCACGCAGACCAATGGACCATGGGACCTTGCCAAATGGAAGGACACAAAAAATCCGGCTATGCACCTTGAATACAACCATATTCATGGCGCGGCACAACTAGATACGTAAATCCGTAAGCTAACTTCAGATATTCAAAACGGAATTAAAAGAGAATAAAATCTGTGACTTTTATTTCTCTTTTTCGTTTTAAAAATATAAAACCTGTCTTTGCGGTATTAACACCGCAATTTTTTGCGTTTATAATTTTTGCTGTGCTTTTATATTGCCTGTCTAAGACATTTTCCCGCGGCTTCGACTGGGGAGACATGGGTCTTTACGCGCAGACCGTTTACGAATTGCGCCTTGGCGCCAATCCAACCGACTTTCTAGGTTACGGGCCCCTGTGGTACTATTTGGGCCAGATTGTCCTTTGGGGCCGCCCGGTGGACTATGGAACGCTGCTGCTCATGATGCAGGGCGTCACCGTCGCGACGGCGGTGCTGATTTTCGTGGCAGTGAAGGTCGCGACTCGCAGCACGCTCGCCGCTGTCGCGGCCACGGCCTGCTTCGTGCTCGTCCCCCCGTTTTCAGCCTATGTCGTCCGGTCGATCACACTGGGGCTGTTCGCGCTGCCCTTCGTCCTGCTGGCACGGGCGCCATTGCGGCAGGATCGCCTCGCGCTTGTTCTGACCGCGCTGGCCGTGGGTGTCGTCTTTCAGATGAGGCCTGATTTTGGCCTGCTCTATCTGGGCCTCGCCATCTGCCTCATCGCTGTCCGCAATTGGTTCAATGATGCAGACTGGAAGACGGCGGCGAGCGGCGCGGCGCGGCAGACAGCCCTCTTCATCGCGCTGACGCTGGTCGCGCTCGTTCCAATAGCCGCTGTCGCAGCGAGCCGCGGCTATCTCGTGCCGCTTCTCGAAAACTGGGCGAGCTACCCGCGCGCGATCCGATTTTTCCTGCTCAAGACCATCAGTGGCACCGGCTTGAGCAGCACGCCCGCCGAGCAAGAGACGTCGCGCATGATCATCCTGCCGATCAGCGCCCTGTTCGGCCCCGACACAAGGGAGCGCGTTTTCGCCTTTCTTATCTACTCTACGGCTCTGAATCTGGCCGGAATCGGTCTGGCGTGGACCATCAGCGCAGTGCGCAGTCAGCGCCGGCGCCCCGATTTCGTCCTTCTTGCGCTGTTCCTGATCACTGCGGTGCAGTGGCCGTATTTCGCGCTGTTCTGGCCGAGCTGGCCACATTTCGTTGCCTTCGCACATGCCTATGCAATGCTGCTCGCCTATGTTTCGTTCGGCATTCTGAACACGATCACGATCGGACGGGCGACGCCGCGCCTGGCGGGGCAGGCTGCCATTCTGGTCCTGGCTCTCGCTCAGTTCACGGCCTTTCTCGGCTATGGCACAACCGAGCCGTCAATGAGTTGGTGGGCGCTGCGAGCCGACCGGAACCAGCCGTTCAAGGCGGGCAACGGTGTCGACCTGCTTCTCAAACCGTCCGAGCAGGCTCTGTATGGGAAGGTTTACCGCACCATACAGGCCAGTTCCGCACCGGGCGACAGGATCATCTGCGTGCCCTATTGCGCCGGCCTGATCTTCATGAACGAGCGGCGGATGCTGCTCGGCAGACAGGCCTATGTCGACGATTCGACACCGCGCCAGAATCCCGGCTGGATCGACCTTGCGATCAAAACGACGCAGCAAGAACGGCCAGCGGCGATCATTGTGCTCGATTGGGCGCCGACCAACGCGCCGGCCTCCCGCTTCGAGGCCTGGGCGGCGCGTTACATGGACCACGTCCGCGCCACCTACCATCCGGTGCCTTTCGGCATGGGCACGATCTGGCTGCGCGATCCGCCCAGCCCGCCCAAACCCGACGCGTCCAGCGAGATCCTGCGCGTTCTCCGCTATGGGCCAGACAGCGCGCTTGCCGGCGAAGCCTTCAACGCGCAACCCGACGGCAATTCGGCAATCTGGATCGAACTATCCGGTCCCGTATCGGCCGATGCGACGCTCTATTTGGATGGCAAGCCGCTCAAGACGTTCGCCAACGGGGCAGCGGTCACGGCCCTTGTTCCAAACAGCCTGATCGGCGAGCCCAAGACGCTCGAAATCCGTGTCGTCGACGAGAGCGGCAACAGATTTTCCGAGCCGGTGGCTCTGACCCTCAGACAGCGGTGACGATCGCGGCATGCCATCGGGTCTGTTTCGTCGAACCAGTTCAGCCCGGTCTTGCGATGCCGGCTGAGACGGAGCGGATGTGGTGCTGACGAAGGGTCGTGAGTCACATCCTGTCACCAGTCGCAGTGGGCGCGGGCGATGGGCGGCCGGCCCGGATCACTTGGGATGCTCCCGTCTCCGAACGGACAGGCGATGGACACGGGTTACCCTGCGGGATAAGACGCGCAGCAATCCGGTCGATCGTCTGACACCTTGGCAGATGATCCGCCGCCCCCCACGCAAACCGTTTCAATAACTCAACAATGAGCCATGTCCCGGAGGAAGTCTGTGCGCGATCCGGCCAGTGCCGGGACCTGAGTTCCAGTGATGAGCGATAGCCTGAAGCCCGGATCTCCGCCCGCGCGCACTGACAGTGCTCTCTTGATCCCGTTCGAGGCTGGACGCTTGCGGCCGCGACCATGGCTCGCAACCCGGATGCTGGACGAGAAGCGAAACGCGACGGTGAAGGTGTCGACGGAGGGACGCCATCGTCTCTGCGAGAAACGCCCCGGCCGAGGGTTTCGATCGTCTTGCTCGCCAGCCTGGATGAACAGATGAAAATCCGGATACTCCTGCCGATCGCGATCGGCGTCGCCGCTTGCCTGGGTACCCTGCTGATCTTCGACTGGCGCAGCATCGGTACGACATTGGCGGCGTTCGACTATGCGCGCTTCATCCTGTTGGGCATTCCCATCAGCATGGCCGTTCTCGTGACGCGCACGATCCGTTGGACGGCCGTGGCGGGCATGGCGTTCACGCCCCGCATGCTCTGGCGCACGCATCTGCAGACCGCGTTGAGCATTGCGACCGCGGCGCTGACGCCACTCCAGCTCGGCGAAGCGCTGAAGCTGAAACTCGCCCGGGATTCCGGCGCGGGCGGCTGGCACAAGCTGACCGCCGCTTTCGCCATGGAAAGGATCGCAGACCTCGCGGCCATCCTGACGCTCGCGGCGATAGGCTTGCGCGGGGGTCAGGCGATCTGGCTGGCGCCAGCGGCCGCTGTCATGGCGATCGGCTTTTGCATCGTGCCATTTGCGCTACGTGTGACAGCCGGGCTCTTCAAGCACGGAGTCCTCGGGCGATTGTTTTCGCCCTTCGCGGATTTCCACCTCTCCGCAGCCCGCTTGTTGGTCGTCGGGTTCGGAACGGCCGGAAAATGGTTTAGCGTCGTCGCTCTCTGGCAGCTTACGATCGCGTGCTCCGGCGTCGCCTTGACCTTCGCGCAATGCGCAAGCCTGGTTGCCGGCGTGACGATTTCGGTCGCCGCCTCGATGGTACCGGTCGGACTGGGCGTTGCGGAACTGTCTGCCCGGCAGGGCATGATCTGGATGGGCGTCGCTCCGTCTGCAGCAGAAGCCGGTGCAATAGCCTTGCGGCTGATAAGCCCTTTAATCATAGGACTCGGCCTGTTACACGGGCTGTTACTGATCAAGGACAGGACAACGGACGATGTCTGAGAAAACGAGCGGGATTCACAGCCTACTGCGGTTCCCGTGGATTTACGAAACGTTCCAGTCCTTGATGGGGGCGGAGCAGAACATCAAGCGCTTCGTCGCGAATGAACTGCGCCCGACCCCTGGTATGAGGATCCTCGATATCGGCTGCGGCACGGGACGGCTTGCCAACCATCTCGGCGACGTCACCTATATCGGCTTCGAGCCGAATGAGTCCTATGTCGCGCAGGGCATGCGCGAGCAGGCCCATCGCGATGTGACCTTGCATGCGGGTTACTTTGACGAAAAATCTGCTGACAGCGTCGAACCCGTCGATCTGGCGATCGTTCTGGCCGTTCTGCATCACATGTCAGACGAACAGGCGGCGGAACTGTTCCGGCTGCTGGCCCGCGTCGTGAAGCCTGGCGGCCGCGTCGTGACGCTCGACAACGTCTATGTCGACGGTCAAGGCATGTTCGAGCGCTGGATCATTGGTATGGATCGCGGCCAGAACGTGCGCACGCCCGAGGCTTACGATGCGCTCCCCACGGCATCATTCGGCGTCGTCGAGGGCCATACCGCGAAAAATCCGCGGCTGCCCTATACCTACTGGATCATGAGCTGTTCGCAGCCCAAGACCGCGTGAGCACCGCCGTTATTGGCGGCACCAGGCTGGGCCTGCGGTCGTCCAGGTGACGACCGGCAGCCCGCCCAGCGCGTCCGCCTAGCCAGCGATGCTCAATCCCGGATTTGCGCAACGCCGAAACCGGTTTGGCCGTAGCCGGTCCCGCAATAGAACATCAGCTGACGCCCGCCGACATCGACGGTCGCGCCGTAGCATGGTGCGCCACCTTCCCAGGCCTCGAAATCGGGCCCCAGCAGCTGGTCATGCTGCCTGATCCACACCGCGCGCGCCGGGTCCCAGGCCACCAATCCCAGCGAATAGGCCGCGTTGCGAATGGAAACGACGGCGAACCGGTTGCCTTCACGCGTGAAGATCCAGGGCCGAGACAGGCCGTACTCGCCGGACTGGAGTGCGATCGTATCCAGCCCTGAGGGCCGCCAGTCGATGCCGTCATCCGAGACGGCTTCGGTGATGACATGGTTCATCGCCTCTTCGCGAATGCCACCGTTCCGACTGGTGCCGTAGAGCATCCGCCAGCAACCGCCCTGCTCCGGCGCTTCGACAAACGGGTAGCTCAGCGTGAAAGGATCGTGTCGGCTGCGGTCGAGGATCGGGCCGGCGAAGACGCGTTCGAAACGGGTGCCGATCCCGTCGCTGGCCAGCGCCATGCCGATCGCATTTCGGAAAGGAACATCTGCGGACTTGTTCCAGCCAAGATAATATAGACGCAGGCCGTCCTTCGTTGAAAGGATCGAACCCAGCGAGATGCCGCGATCATCGAAGGAACCGAGCGCCCCTGGCATCAGGCTGGGCTGTTGGCTGACCGCCACAACGCGGGTCGGATCCGCCGGATCCACATCGAGCCACCCGACCTGGCCGCGATTGGACGCATCGCGGGCATTGAAGAAGATCCGCAGGCGTCCGTCCCCGAGCAGCACAGGGGTCGGGTAGGCAGCGTGCGATACCATCCAGTCCGGGCCATCCTGGGCCGAGAAGACGTGCCCAAGCCGCTCGAGACGCATCTCAGAACCCTTTCAGGCGTCGGCTCGGAACAGGCGACAATTTCGCCGGCTCGCTCGTCATCACGCCCTCGTCCTGCACATCCTTGCTGATCAGGCAGCCTGATCCGATGACGCAACGCTCCCCGATGCTGATGTGATCGTTGAGTGTCGAATTCACCCCGATGAACGTGCGCGAGCCGACGGAAACGCCGCCCGAAACGACGACATGGCTCGAGATGAACGCGAAGTCGCCGATGACGGCATGATGGCCGATATGGTTCCCGCTCCAGAGCGTGACGCCATTGCCGACCTTGACGAAAGGTTGAACCGTATTGTCTTCCAGAACGAAGGCGTTCCAGCCGAAGCTGCAACTCGGAAACACTGTTGCCCGCGGCGAAATATAGGATGCCAGGTCATAGCCGTGTTCGCGAAGAAAATTGCATTTCGCCTGGCGCATGCCGTTGATCTTGGAATAGCCGACACCGACAAAGGCGTCATACCGATCGGGCGGAAAATCTTTGAGCGCCTGTGAGACGGCGACCAGCGGGAGGCCCGCAAATCGTGTGTCGGATGCATACTCATCATCGACGGCAAAAGCCGAGACCGTCCGACCGCCATCAAAGCCAAAATAGAACGCTGCAACTTCGGCAATTTCACCGGCGCCGAACACAATCAAGGGCAGTTCTGACATGATCGTTGTCCGTTATTTGCGTGCGAAAGTCGGCTCACGGTAGATGTAGTAAGTCGTCTCGAACAAACCGTAATCGTTTCTGATTGTAAAGTTGCGCGACAGGCGCGATCCGATGAAGGCCGACACGTCTGCCACGCTGGCATGGAAGAGTGTCTCGAGCTCCCAGTCGACGAACTGGGACATGACGTTGAAGGCGATGCCGATGCGGGCATGCTCGTAGGCCTTCGACAGCAGTCGCTGCAGGTAATCCATCATGTCGGCATAGGACATTTCGTGACGGCGGGTGAAAATCCCGTTCATGACGACGTAGTCGAACTGCGGCAAACCGGAGCTGTCGACGAGGATGTCTTGGCAGTAGACGGGCACGCCCGGCAGAAGCCGTTGCGTTGCCTCGGCAAAATCCTTCGAGGCGTCGAGCCCGCTGTAGTCGATGGGGTGCCCTCCACGCGCGCCGATATGATTGTACAGCCCGCCCAAGCCGCAACCGAAATCGAGCAGCGAGACCCGGGCCGGATCGGGACGTATCAGGCCGAGCATCACATCATAGCGGATCGCGGCGTCCTGCTCCGACTTCCAGTCGACCGCGCGAGCGCCCTCACCATGCTGCTTCAGGCAATCTTCGTAGTGCGAGATGATCCCGCGATAGGATGCGTTCATTTCGGCACTCCGCTCTTGCCCTGTTCGATGGATAAACCGGTGCCTGACAAGCGACATAGAGACAAATGACCGAACAGCCGGGGCGATAGCGACATATCGCATTGCCGACATGTTGCAAGGCTTGAATGCGACGCCGTCAAAGGGCCGGGAGCCCGTGACATCGCAACCGGCGTCACGGGCCCGTCCGACGCGGTTCAAGCGGCGCCGCGATCGGTTCCGCCACCCTGGTCGTTGCGGCCGCTCCTTCGTGACCCTCGCCAAGGATGAGATCGACCGCATAGAGCGGCCTGCGCTTCACGCTGTCGAAAATCCGCGCGATGTAGAGGCCGACGGTTCCGATACCGGTCAGCAGAAGACCGCCGATCAGCAGTTGCACCACGATCAGTGCGGTAAAGCCCTCGGGGGGCGTCCCCCGCAGGGCGTTGACCAGGAAAAAAAGACCCGACAGCATGCTGAATCCGGCGCAGACCAGCCCGGTCCACATGATCCATAGCAGCGGCGCCGTGGACTGGAAGAAAAAGCCCTGGATTGAATGCTTGATCAGACTGGCGAACGTGTAGCTCGACTGGCCAATCGTCCGGTCATGACGCTCATAGGTGATTGAAGACGTGGTGAAGCCGAGCCACCGCAGAATAAACAGATAATGGCGCTCCTTCTCGCTGAACTGCAGGAAGGCGTCGACGGCCTTTCGCGATATCATGCTGAAAGACCCCTGGCCGGGATCGATCCGATACCCGGTGGCAGCCGCCATCACATGAAAGTAGAGCCGGTTCAGAAAGCGGCGCCGCTTGGGGTCTCCCCCGACACGGCTGGCGAAGACGATGTCGTTGCCGGCGCATGCTGACCGCCACAATTCGGGGATCGTTTCCGGGGGATCCTGGAGATCGCAGTCCATGACCACGACAAATCGGCCCTGAGCATGCGCCAAACCAGCGGTGATCGCGATCTGCTGGCCGAAATTCCGAGAAAGCCGGATCGCCCGCACATGCCCGTCACGACTTGCGATGCCAGACAGGATGGGCCATTGGTCCTGAGAGCCACGATCATCGACAAAGATGATTTCGTAATGTTGGACTAGCTTAGATAAAGTCGCGACTAGGCGTTGGTAAAGTGGCTCAAGAGTTCCCGTACAACCATAGCAAGGCACCACGACGCTGATCTCTACTGGATGTATTGCCAAGACCTCTCAACCCCGCTAACTGGCCTGATGGCCCTGTGGGCACCTTATTGCAGGAACCCATTTTGAATGCTAGCCGCCGATAGCGTGCCTCCCTTGCCAGGAACGAAGCGAGGTGGCGATCTTGCTTCAAGCCCTCGGCTTTCAAGCATAGCCGCGATTCCGTGCCTGATCTTGGCTCTCGTCGTCCTTTCGGAGGGCGCCTTGCCGGGCGTGGATACCCGCACGCTCGGACCGCTCCGGGTTCTGGGTGCAACGCTCCTCTGCATTCCGGCTATTGTCTTTTGGTCAACGGCCGCCGCATCAGCGCGATATCTCAGGCCCCTCTCGGTCCTGGGCACGTTCCTCTGCTTCGCCCTCTGGCGGCTGGATTTGCTGGCGGATCTTCAAGGACAAGGCGTTCGGATCGGCGTCAGATGCGTGGCGCTCGCGCTGCTGGCTCCCGTCATCATCGATTGGTGGAGGGCGGTCCGAGGCCTGATCGACAGACCACGGCTAACCCTGCTGGCAGGTGATCTTGTCGTTGCCGTCGCATTGCCGCTGATCTTTTTCTTCACCGCCCCGATACAGCGATTTCTGCCGCCAGGCTGGGTCGATAGCGGCTTTTACCTCGGCTATGCGCTCGACTTTTTCGGCCTGGTCAAAACTCACGGCTGGAATTACCACGCCGCCCGCGTTTCCTACATATTGCCGGCAAACCTGCTGCATCTTTTCCTGGCGCCAGAGAAAGCCTGGCTGACCTTGATTGTCGCGTTCCATGTCACGTGTCTTGTCTCAATCCATGTGACATGTCGGCTGCTCTGGGACCGCGCGGTGGCCGCGCTCGTGGTTGCATGCATTGCATACAACCCACTTTATCTGATGATCCTGACATCGGGCTACGTCGATATCAGCGCACTCTGCTACCTGCTTGTGATGCTGGCCGGCCTGTCTGCCTGGTCGCAGTCGCTCAGGCCGGGCTGGCTGGTTCTCGTGGGTGCCAGCTTTATGCTTGCGGCCCTGGCACATCCGTTCGCATGCGCGTCAGGCGGCCTTCTGATCCTCGCTTTCGCCTGGTTCCGCTATGAGGCGGTGCTGGCCAACTGGTTGATCTTCATCGCAGCCGGCCTGCTCGGGATTGCGGCGACCTGGCTCTTCTTTGTCCTGGCCCTGAACCAGCTCAGGTTCGGCCCGGATGCATTCGCGACTTTGGGGCCAATCATCGAACTCTCGCGAGGCGGCTTGGGCGCAAAGTACCGAACCGGTTTCGCGGAATGGCTTCCGTCGGCGACGCGCGTTTTTGCCGCTCCGTTCTTCATCCTCGCACTGTGCCTGCTGATGGCC
This sequence comes from Bosea sp. OAE506, assembly GCF_040546595.1. Lineage (NCBI taxonomy): Bacteria > Pseudomonadati > Pseudomonadota > Alphaproteobacteria > Hyphomicrobiales > Alloboseaceae > Allobosea > Allobosea sp. OAE506. The sequence continues at coordinate 616,118 of NZ_JBEPOB010000001.1, forward strand.
AACCGCCTGTCGCCTCGGGACCGGCGCAATCGCTTGGCTCTGGGCACGGGCATCTCTGGTATCCTGCTGCTGCCTCTCTACGATGTGGTGATGGGCGGAAGCGCCAGCCAGTCGACGTTCTATGCGGCGTTTGCGATGCCGTTCTCGATCCTGCCACTGGCTGGTGCAGCTCACCTCTCTCTGCCGGCCGCAGCGGTCCGGCGGGCCATGTGGGCGGGTGGGCTGAGCCTGGGTTTCGCTGCGGCCTGTTGGCTGGCACCCCTGCTCTGGTCGCGGTGGGATCGGCTCGACGGACTGGTCACGCTCGTCATGATCGTGATGGCTGCAGCCTTGGCCTGCCTGCTTTTGCTCAGATCGAGGACGAGGGCGATTGGCTTTGCAGCCCTGTTCGTCGTCTGCACCACCGCGGTCGCGATGAATCGGGATACCCGCCGCGCCTACACATCCGCAGCCCGGGTCGACAACAAGACCGTGTTCCGGACAGCCGTGATAGTCCATCGCGCCTTGCAGATCGAAGAGCAGAGCGGACAGCGTCTGGCCTTCTGGTTCAACCGGTCCAGCTTCAAGACCAGATCGGGAGACGGCGCACCTGTCTCGCGCCCGCTGCGTTTTGGCGATCAAGTCCTGCATCTGGATGTGCTGGATACGATAGCAGCGCTGCGTCTGTGGGATAAATCCACGTTTCTCTTCGAGATCCGTCCGATTGATGCAGCCGAGAAAGCCCAGTTGATCGGCGGCCTCCCGAAGACACTTGTTGTGCTCGGTCAAAGCCAGTCGGATCTGGAATCGGCGCTCTCCAGCCTGCGCGAGGCTGGACTTGCATTCTCCGTCGCGCGGTCACTGACCGTCGAACAGCCCGCATTCGCGATGAAGGCTTGGTTCGTGCGCGTCGATGGTCTGGCCAACCCTTCCGAGCAGAGCAACACCGGAAGGCCTGCGTTGCCGGAAGAGCTGAAATGAACCCGCATCCGACGTCCGAGCCAGCCCAGAGGTCCGGGCCCGGTGCGACATCACCGGCGCAGGGCGCGCGGATCTGCTCCGTTTGCGGCGCACACCACGCAATAGAGCCGGGGCAGGCCATCTGGCCAGAGGGTTTTGCCTGCCTGCAGTGCGGACATGCTCCGCCGGCTCAGGACGGCGTCCCGCTGCTGGCGCCTGAGCTGGCAGACACGCTGACGGGGTTCGATCCGGCGGCGTTCAGCCAGCTTGCGGCCCTTGAGGACAGCCATTTCTGGTTCGTGCCGAGGACCTATCTGCTCTGCGGACTGGTCGACAAGTATTGCGGTGATGCCCGCAGCATCATGGAAATCGGCTGCGGCAACGGCATCGTTCTCTCCGAGCTCGTGCGGAGACGACCCGGCGCCCGCTTCGTCGCCTCGGAGCTGCATCCGGCAGGTCTTGCCTTCGCACGCAACCGAATGCGCTCCAACGTGGACTTCGTCCAGATGGATGCGCGGCACATCAATGCCTGCAATGCTTTCGATCTGATCTGCGCCTTCGATGTCGTCGAACACATCGAGGAGGACGAGATGGTGCTGCAGGCGATGCATACCGCCCTTCAGCCCGGCGGCGCCGTTCTGCTGGCGGTTCCACAGCACCCCTGGCTCTGGAGCGCCAGCGACGACATTGCGTTTCACAAGCGTCGCTATGCGATCGGCGAACTTGAGGGAAAACTCGCGGCGTCCGGCTTCGAGGTCGTGTTTTCAGGGTCGTACTGCGCTTTGCTGCTTCCCATCTTCGTCCTCAGCCGCGCGCTCCGGCGGAAGCGCAGACCGGATGCGGCCGCACCGTCTCAAGGGGTAACCGACGAGTTCGAACCGCCTCGGCTCGTGAACGCCATTCTGAAGTCGGTGCTGCGCGTGGAAGCGTTTCTTACGCTGCTTGGCATCCGTTTCCCGCTCGGCGGATCCCGGATTGTTCTTGCGCGCAAACACAAGCGTCCGGCCGCGCCATCAGGTCCCGATCCCGTGTCTCGGTAAGGCGGATCGCTCGCGCGCTTCGGAGAGACGGGAATTGGCGCCTGGCCGCCGTCGCACTTTGCGTTGAGGCGGTGGCGAAGCCATCGCATGTCACGGCAAAGCAGGATGGGTGAGACGTCCTCAACGCAACCAGGGTTCCGCAGGCCCCCTGCGGCTAGACGCCCAGCCAGGCGAGCCAGGACGCGCCGACAACGATGAACCCGATGGCCGCGAGCTTCTCAGCGGACAAGGTCTCGCCGAGGATGAAATAGGCTGCGATCGCGGTGAAGGGCCCGATCAAACTGGCCAGGGGGAGCATCAGGCTGATCGGAAGCTTGGTCATCGAGATGTACCAGCAGGACGCCCCGATCAGGACGAGGACGCCAGCGGCCCAGATCAGCGGGTCGGACAGGACGCGCTGCACCAGCGGCAGAATCGGCCGGAAGCTGGCGAATTCAGCTCCCAGCGGTGTCAGCCGCGCCTTGAACAGGATCTGCGACCCGGCGACCGTCACCAGACTGATCGCAAACAGAATGAAGGCGATACCCTTGCTCATAGGTGCGTCCCGATTCGACCCGCCGGCCTGCGACGATGCTGTGTGCCACCCTTAGCAGCCGAGCCGACCCTGTCGACCGATATCTTTATCGGGCACGGACAGATCGTAAATTACCAAGTGCGTGATACGTAATTGTTATAAACATTCAAGACATATTCAAATACATAAGCCTCAAAATGCGCGATGGTAAAACTTTTACAAATATTATGGCGAAATATGACAGGCCATATACGCAAGTTGCGATTGCAACCCAAACACGGAATTGGCCGTTGATACGAAATTTGTGTATTTGACTCCAGGCTGCGCTTGATCTGCATCACAAACCTGTTGCCAGGCCGGATCGTGATCGCCTCCTTCGACGCCTGAGCCGGTCTCTGTGGATCGCGAATGGACCCGTGGCCGCAAACGCGTCCCGGCCCTGGCTCTCCGTCCCCTGTCGGAGGACCTAGCGCAAGGCGTTGCGGAACGGGTCTGAACCGGCGACAAATCCAGCGCCGGGCCCGGAAAAATGACCGTAATCCGGTGCAAAGACAGCCCCGTTCATTTGGGGCACGAGCGTCAGGCACCCGTCCGGATCGCACAGGATGTCGAGCAGGGATATGAACGTCCCTGTGCCTCGCACCACTTGCTGCAACGCCAGATCGATCGGCTTCGACGAGGCATTGAGATGGCCGGACAGGCGCAAAGGGACCGTTCCCGTCGCCGTCCATGCCCTGAGCAGCAGGGCTGGCAGTTCGTCGCTCCAGTGCGGCGGCGGACCGATCACGACGATGTTCTTGATTCCAGCCGAAGACAGGCGCTGCAACGTCTCGAGCAGATTACGATACAATGGATCGTCCGCCTGCGGGGACGCATAGAGACTCCACGCCGCGTAAAGCACGATCGTCGCTGGTTTGGCTTTTACAATGGCGTCGACTGCCGCGGCATTCGCCGTCCGGCACAGTTCGTATCCGACACCGAGCACCGGCGGGCATCCGTCGCGGGTCATCTGCCCGACCCCGTAACGCTGGCCGAACTCGCTTTCGACGCCGACATAAAGACGCGCGGCATGCGAGTCGCCCCAGATCCAGACCGCAGGCTTGTCGGAGGTTGTGGAGGGCAGGCATTCGGGCGAGAGTTCATCGGGCGACATCGTGCTGCTGAGCCAGCAGCGGCCAACCCTTGCGTCCCTCGCCAGATCGATCTTGGTTCCGAGGATGGCGCGAACCTCCTGCGGCAAGCGGCCTGGAAAGCCGTCCTGCTGCGCCGTGACGCCGCCGAGCAAACCCAACACCACGACGGCAGCGGCCAGCGTCTTTGGCCAGTCGAACCGTGAGTTCGCATGGCGAATGGGCATTTCGACGAAGCGGTAGGTCAGGACTGAAAGCCCAAAGGCGGCTGCAACGCCCGCCACACCATAGGACGCAGGCAGTTCCAGTCCGTAGCGCACATGCAGGAACGACAGGATGGGCCAGTGCCACAGATAGAGCGGATAACTGATCGCACCCAAAGCCCGCATCAACGGATTTCCAAGCACGTGGCCGACCGGAGAACCGGTTCGGGACGCGACGATGGCGCAGGCGCCGAGCACCGCGATGAGCCGGGGGCCCGCGACGCCCAGAGCCGACGAGGACACGCCGGCAAGCGCAAGGGAGATCAGGACAAGCCCCGCCAGCGGACCCAGATGCCGCGGAAGGCGCCGCGCTGTCAGCGCGCACAACGCCCCGGCCATCAGCTCCCACGCGCGCGCTCGGAAGATAAAACGCGCCGGCCGGAGCTGCTGACTGCAAATACAGATAGCAGGAAAGCGAGGCAAAAAACGCAATAAATCCAAAATACATCAGCTTGAAATTTAATTTGAAGCAGACAATGATTACTATCGGCCATATCAGATAAAATTGCTCCTCGACACCGAGTGACCAAAGGTGCAAAAGCGGCTTGAGGGCGGCCTCTTTGTCGAAATAGCCAACCTCCATGTAGAACTGGACGTTGAAAACGAACAATGCCGCCCCGACGATATGGCGGCCCAGACGTTCAAAATCCGTCGGCAAAAGCACAAGCCAACCGATTGAATAAACGGAAACGATAACATTGACGAGAGCAGGCAATATTCTGCGAGCCCGCCACTCATAAAATCGTCGCAGTGAGAATGATTTGTTTGAAATGTTCCCTTGAACGATTCGTGTAATCAGAATGCCGGATATAACGAAAAACAGATCGACGCCCAGAAAACCGAATTTGAAAACATCGCCGCCAAGATGGAAAAATATAACCGCTAAAACCGCGACCGCACGAAGGCCGTCGATATCCGGGCGGTAATCTGACGCTAGGTTACGCAATTTCCATTCTCTCGGTAGCGCACGGAGATTTCACCGCTGAACTGGCGTAGGCGCCATAATCCAATACCAGGGCCCCAACAAGCTGGCAGCGAGACCCCACCGAAGCCCGCTGACCTGCAAACCGCCGCGCCGGGTCGCGGACGCCGGCGCCGCCGACGGCGCAGGCTGGTGACCTGCGCGCCCTCCCCGGCGCGCCAGGCGCGACCGACCACTTGCCATGGGCGGGGGTTTCGGATCATTGACAGGGCACAGACCGGCCGCGGGAATTCAGATGTCCAGTTCGAGCACCGACAGCAACACGACCGAAGTAGACTTCGACAGTCTGGATGCCTGGCTCTCCTGGCAGGCTCAGAACAAGCGCTTCATGGACGATGCGGTCACGGACGAGATCCGCCAGTGGTCCAAGGCCAATGGCATCATCGAGCCGGTCACCGGACGAACCTTCGCCGGACCCGACATCGATTGGAACCCGGCCAATTATCGGGAATCGGGACTGGCCGGCGGCTTGATCTCGCGTCACCGCGCCGCTCTGCTCGCCTTGAGCCATTGCGTTCCCAACCTCGACCGATACGAAACCAAGATCTATGCGGCCGAGGCGATAACCGAGCTCGCGTTTTTGTTGAGGGGCCGTTTCGCCAAGTTCATCGGCTCGGAATATGCCGCCAGTGACGACGTCAAACACTGGCTTTATCCGATCAACAGCGAAGATCTGACCGCGCTGTCATTTGCATCCAACGCCTTCGACGTGGTTCTGACAACCGAAGTCCTTGAGCATGTTCCCGACCTCGATGTCGGCCTGTCGGAGATGTTCCGGGTGCTGAAGCCCGGTGGCTGGCATGTCGGAACCTGTCCGTTCCTGTTCAACCAGCAGGCCTCGATCGTCAAAACGCGGATCGAGAATGGCCAGCTGGTCCATCTGACCGAACCGGAATGGCACGGCAATCCGATGAGCGAGCAGGGCTCGCTGGTATTCGAGTTGCCAGGCTGGGACATCCTCGACCGTGCGAAGGCCGTCGGCTTCTCGAAGGCGGTCTGGCGCTTCGTACAATCGGCACGTCATGGCATCGCATCGAACAGCTGCGGTGGCGTATTCGTACTCTGCCTGCAGAAATGACGCCACGCGACGGCGTCACACTCGCGATCCTGTCCGTTTCGCGTGGCGGACCCTGGACGCGTCTCCGTCAAGACCTGTCTTCGAAGAGCTGAAACCCTAGCGCCATGTCTTTCGGCTCGCCAACGTTCATTTTTTTCTACCTGCCGGTTTTCTTCGCGCTGTATTTTGTCACGCCGATGCGTTGGCGCAATGCGCTGCTGCTGGTGTCGAGCCTGTTGTTCTATTGGACCGATGCGGGCGCTCTGTTCTGGATTCTCGTCGCCTCCGTGATCGTCAACCAGATCGTGGCAGTCGCCATAGCCTCGGATCGCAGCGAGATCCGTCGCCGGGCGTTCCTGATCCTGGGCATCGTCCTGAACCTGCTGCCGCTGGTCTACTACAAATACTGGATGTTCCTGATGCAGACGGCGCCTGCCCCGGTGGCGGGTCTGTTTGCGGCGCTGGGCGTGCCGTCCACCGACATTCTTCTGCCGGCGGGGATCTCGTTTTTCACGTTCCAGGGCATTTCCTACATCGTCGATGCCTATCGAAGCGAAGTCCGTCCGACGCAGAGCGTGGTCGATTTCGGGATGTACCACACGCTGTTCCCGCAGCTGATAGCGGGCCCGATTGTCCGCTACGCCGAAGTCCAGCACCAGATCCGCCATCGCTGGAGCAGCCTGACCGACGTCCATACCGGGATCGTGCTGTTCTGCTTCGGGCTGGGCTGCAAGATCATCATTGCCGATAATGCCGGCTTCGTCGCCGACAGGGTCTTCGCCTTGCCGGCCGGCGCGCTGACGTTCAGCGACGCATGGCTCGGGATCGTCGCTTACACGCTGCAGATCTTCTTCGATTTCTCGGGCTATTCGACGATGGCGATCGGACTCGGACGCATGCTGGGGTTCCGCTTTCCGCAGAATTTCGAGCAGCCCTACCGATCCCGGAGCATCACCGAATTCTGGCGGCGCTGGCACATGACGCTGTCACGCTGGTTTCGCGACTATCTCTATATCCCGCTCGGCGGCAATCGCGCCGGTCCGCTGCGCACCTATCTCAACCTCACACTGGTCTTTGCGCTGTGCGGCCTCTGGCATGGCGCAGCCATCACCTTTCTGGTCTGGGGCCTCTGGCACGGCGTCCTGCTCGTGCTCGAGCGGCTGCTGCACCACCGTTTTGGGTGGAGCCCGTCGGGACTGCCCGGCTGGGCGATGACGCTCCTGCTCGTGATGATCGGCTGGGTCTTCTTTCGCGCTGCGACCATCGACGCCGCGCTGTCCTATCTGTCGACGATGTCGGGCACCGGACGCATCCCGCTCAGCGACGCGATCTGGCTGATCATGACCCCGAACCGGATCACCTTCCTGCTCGTCGGCGTCGTGATGTCCCTGTCGGCCTTCAATATCGCCCGGCTCGAGCTCGCAGACGACCTTCCGGCCTGGCGGATCGCCGCAATCAATGTCGGCGCGCTCGTCGTCTTCGTGTACTCCCTCTCGCTGATCGCCACGAACGGGTTCAATCCGTTCATTTATTTCCGGTTCTGAGCGACGATGACAGCCTTTCTCCGCCTCGGTTTCGTGCTGATCTTCGCCACCCTCGTCCTTGCGCCGCTGGGCCAGATGGCAACGAGGCTGATACCGGAACAGCCGCTGATCGAGAACCGGGTGCTCGCGGCCTGGCCCAAGGGCCTCGAGGCCTCACATCAGCTCGTCCGCGGCGCCAGCGATTGGTTCAACGACAATTTCGGGCTGCGTGCACTGCTGATCCGCATCAAGACGCAGATCGACTATTCGCTCTTCAAAACCTCCGACCGCGTCCATATCGGATCTCGCGGCTGGCTGTTCTATCGCAGCGTCCTCGATGTCGAGCGACCCAATGTCGAGGCCTACCTCGCCATCAATTCGGAGGCGGTCCGGGCCGGCATCGTCGCCTTGTCGGATGCCTTCAAGCGCAACGGCATCCAGACCATCTTCGTCCTCAACGAGATGGCGGACCGGTTCTACCCCGAGATGGTCCCGGGCTCGGCCCTGCCGGCCAAGGAGAACCCGCGGATCAGGCAACTCGAGCGCTCGCTCGCCAGCGCCCAGTCTATTGCTGTCGTCGATGCAACGGCGATCCTGCGTGAGACGGCGAAGTCGCGCCAGGTGTTTCACAAGACCGATTTCCACTGGAACGACACGGGTGCTTTTGAAGTCGCCCGACGCGTGGTCGCACTGGCGAGTGCCGCCGAAGACAAGCCGGCGACGATCTGGTCGCATCCGCTCAGCATCGCGACCCAACGGTTCAGCGGTGGCATCGCCACATTCATGCCGCTGCTGCGATCGCCGAAGGAAGACATGCTGGTGGTGAAGCCGGACTGGCCCATGCCGCCCGACTTCCGGCAGGATCCTCCCACAGGCATCTTCGAATTCAGCATCCATTTTCCAACGACCGGGCCACGCCTGCTCAAGCCGCTGACGATTCTCGGCGACAGCTTCACGGACGGCTTTACGCGATCGGGAATTTATCTTTATTTCTCTGACACTTATCGTATCCGATGGAACCAGGTGCCGAAACTCAGCGTGTTTGCCCGCGAGTTGCCGCTCGAGACCCGGCATGTGCTCATCCAGATGATCGAAGTGCAGTACGGGGCTCTCCTGGCCTTCGCCGACAAGGCCGACATCGACCTTGCTGTGAAAACCATCGACGAGCGCTTCAGGGCCAGGTGATCGCCCCGGGACCGGAGCCAGCGGCGCGGGCGGTCCTGGGCCGCCCCGGTCTCGTTCTGTTGTCAAAAGCCGGCGCGTACCCTACTAGCTCGGCGGCTGCGACCTGAGGCAGTGGATGTCGCCGGCGCGCGTATGCGCCACCTCGGCGACGGACGAAAATTCAATTTCGGATGGTTGTGATGAATTCCTTGTGGCTCGACTTCCTGACCAATGATGCTCGGGTCATTCACAAGTGGAAGCATTATTTCCCGATCTACGAGAGACATTTCAGCCGGTTCGTGAACCGCGACGTCGTTTTTCTCGAGATCGGCTGCGGTCAGGGTGGCTCGCTGCAGATGTGGAAGCGCTTTCTGGGACCCCATGCCCGGATCGTCGGAATCGACATCAACGAGAGCTGCCGCGACTTCGAGGAGGATCAGATTTCCGTCCGGATCGGAAACCAGTCCGACACGGCCTTCCTCAAGACGGTGATCGAGGAATTCGGCGTGCCCGACATCGTTCTGGACGATGGCAGCCACTACATGGGCGATCTGAGCGCGACCTTCGACTATCTCTACCCGCTCCTCGACCGGAACACGGTCTACATGGTCGAGGATTTGCACACCGCCTATTGGGATGAATATGAGGGCGGGCTCAGGCGCGCCGGCAGCTTCATCGAGCGCTGCAAGCATTTCATCGACGAGCTCAACGCCGATCATGCCCGCGGCGAACTGGAGCCGACAGAATTTACGCGCACGACGCAATCGATGCATGTCTACGACAGCATCGTCGCGTTCGAAAAAGGACGGCACACCGCGAAATTCGCGCCCAAGACCGGGCGTGGTTGACGAGCTGCGCAGCCGCTGTCTCGCAGCCGGTACAGACGGAGCAGGGATGGCAGTCCATCAGGGATCTGCGGCGTCGCTGGCGACCCGCAGATCGACGGTCATGCCGGGAATGCCGAGCAGACCTCGGTAGTTGTGGCGCGAGTTCGACTTCAGGGTGATCGCATCGATCACCCAGTGGTGCTGGACATGGTCAAGTTGGGTGCCGTCCGCGACGGCGACCGAGACCATGTAGTCGCCATTCACCAGATACGGCATCTGGAAGTTGAACCGCGCGCGCATGCGTTGGCCGGCCCGGACATGAGGCATCTGCTCGGCATAGGTGAGATAGGTGTTCTCGCCGAAGAGGTTCTGGCCAAGCCTGTCGCGAAGATGGAAGCCGAGAATGGGACTTGCGAGGTCGATCTTCGCGTCGGCGACAATCTCGACCGTGACATGCTCGCCGCCCTCGACGCTGAGCAGGGGCGTCCCGGACTGGTCGCGCACGTTCACGGCCCTAATGACAGCGCCGCCGGCGCCGAATGATGCGACGCCCGTCGGCGCCGGCAAGTCCCGCATATCGGCTTCGCCCGCATCTGCCGGGTCCGAGCCTTCGCCCTGCGACGGCTCTCCCTGGTCGAAGGCCAGCTGGACGTCGTTGTCCGGCAGGTCCTTGCGCAGGCCGGAATCCTGGCCTTGCCGGCTCTCGTAGAGCTTGGCGAGATAGGCGTCCGAGACCTCTTTCGGCGTGCCGTCCTGCACCAGGGTGCCGCTATCCAGCCAGACTGCGCGGTCGCACAGCGACAGCACAGCCGAGCTGTCATGGCTGACGAAGAGCAGCGTGCCGCGACGCGCGAAATCACGCAAGAAGCGCATGCATTTCTGGACGAAGAACGCGTCGCCGACTGCCAGAGCTTCGTCGATGATGAGAATGTCGGCATCGACATGAGCCATGACGGCGAAAGCCAGTCGGACCGACATCCCGCTCGAATAGGTCTTGACCGGCTGGTCGATGAAGTCGCCGAGCCCTGCAAATTCCGCGATGGCCGGGAAGCGCGTCTCGATGTCCGCATCCGAGAGGCCGAGGATCGACGCGTTGAGCTGCACGTTCTCGCGTCCGGTGAACTCGGGATTGAAGCCGGCCCCCAGCTCCAGCAAGGCGGCGATCCGGCCTTGAGTGTGGATATGGCCGACAGTGGGGGTCAGCGTGCCGCAGATCATCTGAAGCAATGTCGACTTGCCGGCCCCGTTGCGTCCGATGATCCCGACGGTCTCGCCCCGTCGGATTTCGAAACCGACCTCGCGCAGCGCCCAGAATTCGCGGAAGTAGCGCGGGATCGGCCGGTTCAGGAGTTGCGCGGCGCGACCGAAGACGGCCTGCTTCAGGCGGTCCTCCGGCCTGTCGTAGACGAGATAGCATTTGCCGGCGCCGTAGACGCCGATGGCGATGTCAGAGGACATCGGCAAACCCCTTGCGTATCCGCTGGAACCAGGCGAACCCCGCCACCGCCACGGTCCAGCTGATGGCGGTGTAAAGGGCAAGGCCACTCCAGGACGGCATCCGCCCCCAGACCAGCACATCGCGAGCCTGTTCGACAGGGAATGTCAGCGGGTTGAGCAGGATCAGGGTCCGGTATGCCTCCGGGATGGCCGACATCGGATAGAAGATCGGCGACAGGAACATCAAGGCCGTGACCAGCAACCCGATCATCTGCCCGATGTCGCGGAGAAACACGCCGAGCGCGGCCAGGAACCAGGTCAGGCCGAGCACCAGCAGGAGAAACGGAGCCAGCACCAGCGGGGTCAGCAGGATCGTCCAGTGAAACGGATTGCCTGCGATCATCATGGCAATGAAGAGCACGCCAAAGCTGACCAGGCTGTGGAACAAGGCCGACCCCATAGCGACCACGGGCAGAATCTCGATCGGGAACACTACCTTCTTGACGAAGGTCGCGTTGCTCACGATGAGGCCAGGCGCCCGCCCGATGCACTCGGCGAAGAGTCCCTGCACGATCAGGCCAACGAAAAGAACGACGGCGAAACTGACGCCGGCCACTTCGTTCTGGGCCGTCCAACGCGCCTTGAACACCACCGAGAACACAAAGGTATAGACCACGAGCATCGCCATGGGCTGGACCAGCGACCATGACAACCCGCCGATCGAGCCGCGATAACGCCCGACAATCTCGCGGACGACGAACTTGCGGATTAGTTGCCGATGCGTCCAAGCGTTTGTCAGAGGCGCAAAAACAGGCAGCCTCCTCCAGAACCGATCCGCCATTCGCATCATACCCCGTCTTTGCCGTCCGGACGCGTCGTCGATGGAGAACCGCCTGTGCCGGAAATCTCGACGCCTTGGTCCCAGGCCCATCGATCTGTCTCACTGCGTGCGGCGAACGCTTAGGCGCTATCTCCCACGCAGTCCAGTCGAGCGCAGACCCGAGATCGCCCGCTGTGGCCGCCGCAGATATCGCGCGATCGCACGGGACGGTTCGGCGTTGATGTCATAGGCCAGAGCCGACAGCAGCAGCTGGAGACCGATCGTGACGTTGATCGCCGACATCATGATGATGCCAAGCGCCGTTGGCTCGCCCGTGATCAGCGCCCTGCCCAGATAGGTCGAGCCCAGCGCGACGCCGAAGCCGAACATCAGGACGCCAAACAGCGTCCAGATCGTCGCGATGTTGAAGTCCCGCAGAACGTATTGATAGAAGAACCGCGAACAAAAATTCGTCAGATGCTTGCGCAGGAACGGGACCAGGACCTTGCGCGCACTGAGATTGCTGACCTCGTCGCCGTAACGCGCCGGAATCGGCACATCGACGATGACCGCGCGGATCAGGCCCAGTTGAAAGATCAGATCCGATTCGAAGAAAAACCGCCGGTCGATTTTTTCAAAATCGAGTTTGTCGACGACCTTCGCATCGAGACAGGTGTATCCGTTGGTCGGGTCCATCAACTTCCAGTAACCCGACGACATCTTATTGAGGAAAGACAGCATCGCGTTACCGAAGATTCTGATCTTCGGCATCTGCTTTAGATAATGCGGGGCGTGAAAGCGGTTTCCCTTGGAGTAGTCGGCGTCGTTCAGACAAACCGGCGCGACCAGGACATCGAGGAAATCAGGGTCCATCTGATCGTCTCCGTCCATCTTGACGAGGAGATCGTAGTCCTGCGCGGCGGCCCGGTAACCGGTCATCATCGCGCCGCCGACGCCCTGATTGACCTCGTGGGTGATCACCGTGACGTTGCAGCCCGCGAACTGCTGGACGACCAGCGCTCCGCTGTTCTCGGGGCATTTGTCATCGACCACGAAGACATGATCGACACGGTCCTTCACGTTACGGACGACCGTCTCGATGTGAGCACGCACGCGATAGCACGGGATGATGACAGCGACGGTAAGGCGCGCGGACTGGGCGGCCGGCGCTTCCGCGCCCTCCCCCATCTCGGCTGCCAGATCACGGTTCATCACACGCTGTTCCCATCATGTTCGCCGCGCCGGCCTGGCCGGCGGCGGGTATCATGCAATTGCGACGCGCCTGTCACGCATGCAGCCTGGTCAGGCCGAGCCCGGATCGAAGTGAACGCGCCACGCAGGCTGCGACCGCAACAGGTCAGCCGGCGCGGACAGCCTCCGCAGCCTTCATGGCCGCCAGGACCGAAGCTCCCATCGCGGCTCGCGAATAGAACTCCTGCGCAAACGCCATCTGACCACGGGAGCGGGCCATCCAGGCATCGTCGTCGGTCATCAACAGGCGAAGGGCCTCCGCCAATCCGGCGGCGTCGTCACAAACGGTGACGACCTTGTCAAGACCGATGATGCCCTGCGCGCCGATCGACGTCGTCACCAGGGGCAGGCCGCGGCTGAGAGCCTCGATGACCTTGCCTTTGACACCGGCGCCGAACCGCAGGGGCACGATCGCTGCGCGATGGCTGTCATAAAGGGCGGCGAGTGCCTCGTCCGAGATGTAGCCGGTGACGGTGACGGTCTCGCTCTGCAGCGCCTTGACGGCCTCTGTTGGGTTCGATCCGGCCAGAGTGACCTTGACCGGACCGATGCAGGCCTCCAGCAGCGGCACGACCTCGCTGATCAGGAAAGTGGCGGCATCGACATTGGGTGGATGAGCAAAGCCGGCGACGAAGAGCAGGCGCTGCTCCTCCGGCTGCGTCACACGTGCCGGGAACGGATCGAAGTAGAACGGCACGATGCCCCGCGCCAGGATCTGGGGCGCCGAAAGCCGAACCGTGGTCGCCTCCTCCTCGGAGGGATAAATCACGACATCGAAATTGCGCCAGACCGAGCGCTCCAGATGTTCCATCTGGTCGGCATCGGCCATCAGCTGCCGGTCACCCGATTGTCCCGCCTGCATCCGCATGCGCATGTAATGCAGATCAACGCCGTAATAGCTGCGCACGGCCCGGGTCCGCCGGAACAGCTGCGGGATGATGTCAGCCGCAATCTCAGGCCTGATCGCCAGGAGGTGATCCAGCTGCTGGCCGTTGCGCTGCATCCAGGTGTCGAAGTCCTCGGGAGTACGGCCGTCCAGAACCTCGATGCCGCGCCGCTCCAGCGCCGAAACGTAGAACGGATTATGGGCGCGGTTGTGCGGCCAGAACTTGACGACCCACCCTGCGTCCAGCAGGCCATCCATGATGCCCATGACACTGCGCGATCCGGCATCCCTGTCGGGCTCGGGCGTGTAATGGTCGACCACAAGAATGTTCTTGCGGCGGCTGTCGTGATCGCACGCGCGCCCGACGGAAGCGGCGTCGGCGAAATGCCTGGCATCCAGGATCTCGGCCCAGCGCTCGCGCATGCGCGTCTGGTTGACGAGCTGGTGCGCCTTGATCCCACTGCCCGTGTCGGTGCCGTGGGACATGCCTTCGAGATGGACCACGACGGAGCGTGGCTCGTAGAACACCTTGAGACCCTTCTGCCGCACTCTGAACGCCAGATCGACATCCTCGTAATAGGCCGGCAGGAAGGCCTCGTCGAACCCGCCCAGCTCGGCGAAAAGGTCGCTGCGGACCATGAGCGCGGCGCCCGAGCAGTAGTCCACCTCTCGGAGATAGTTGTACCGCGGCAGATTCGGATCGTCGCCGCGGCCATAGTTCCAGCCGGCGGCGTCGCGCCAGATGATGCCACCGGCTTCCTGCAGCCGACCATCCGGAAAGATCAGCTTCGAACCGGCCATCCCGATATCCGGGCGCATTTCGAGCAGGCTCACAAGCGCATCGACCGCTTCAGGTAGCACCAGCGTGTCGTTGTTGAGCATGAAGATGTACCGGCCGCGCGCCAGTGTCGCGGCATGGTTGCAGCTGCGCAGGAAGCCGAGATTGGTCTCGTTGCGGATAAACCGGATGCCCTCGATCCTGCCGAGAAGCGACATGTCCTCGTCGCCCCGATAGGCGTCGTCGACGACGATCACCTCGATGGAGCAGTTCGGCGCGTTCTTCGCGATCGAATCCAGGCAATCATAGGTGATGCCGAGATTTCCATAGGTCGAGATGACGATCGAGACAACAGGCGCATCGACCGATGTCGGCAGCCGGAGCGAAACAATGCGCTCGGCGAGGTACGCACCCGCAGTTTCCGCCGACTGGTTCGGGACCGCCTGGAGGTTCGGTTGCCTCGCTTGCGGCGACACGCCAGCGCCCTGGCCAGCCGCGACTGGCTTTGCAGCGCCGGTCCTGCGAACGATCCGCCTGGCCAACCGCAACGGCCTCGTGACGCGCCAGCTGAGGGACCGGGCGATCGCATCGAGATGGGCCTGCTTGAGGTCCCGCTCCTGTTCGCTGCGGCTCAGGTTCCCGGCAAGGGTCGTGTTGGCGAGCTCAAGATCGCTGTTACGGCCAAGCAGCGCCTGGTTTTTATCCTCGACACGCTGCGCGGACGCCTTGAGTTCATCGAGCGCTCGTCTGCTCTGGTCGAGCAGGCCTCTCTCGTTCGCAAGAAGATTCAACAGGTGCGTCTGCTCGTGATCGCTTCTTGCAGCCTGATCGAGCACCACCTGCTTCAGGTGGTCCTGCTCCCGCTGGTAGGCCTCGGCCTGGTCAGACACGACTTGCCGGACGTGGTCATACTCGGCCTGCAGGCGCCTTATATCGCCCCTCAGCATCAGCTCGGTGCCGACGCCGCGGCAGGCAAGACCCAGCCGCTCGAAGAACAGCTCGATCATCGACCAGGTCGGCTCGTCGGCTTCGAAGAAGCGGCGCAGCTCCGGCGAGGACTGGGTTCCGTAGGCGAGAACACCCAGGCCATGGCCATGGCGGAATTCCGTCGTGACGTAGCGCTCGCGCAACTCCGCCCAGAACTTCCAGACGCCGAAATCGCCCTCGCGAACCTGCGTGTCGTGGAACAGGACGATCGCCCTGTCGCTCAGCTTCGGCTGCCAGGTCTCGAAGTCGTTTCGGACCGCCTCATAGGTGTGCAGTCCATCGATATGGAGCAGGTCGATCGAGCCGTCGGCGAACTGCGTGACGGCATCCTCGAAGCGCGCCCGGACCAGGGTCGAGAACGCGGAAAAATGCGCCTGATTGTGCTCGGACACCTCGTTGAAAATAGTGTCGCTATAGGCGCCAGCATGCTCGTCTCCCTGCCAGGTGTCCACCGCAAAGCAGCGTGTGTCCAGGGACAGGGATGTCACGGCCTGACAGACGGCGCTGTAGGAATCGCCCTTGTGCGTCCCGAGCTCGACGAAGGTTCGCGGCTGAAACGCCCCGACAAGAAAAAACGCGAAAGGGATGTGGGACTGCCAGGACGGCACATCAGTCAGCCTGATCGGCCGGGCGAAGACATGCTCGCGGGCAAAATCCCCGACGACGCTCAAGAATGTATCCTTCATAGCGATCCTACGCGATCCCAAACCAATTCCACATTTCGATAGAGTCATCTGAGCCGCAAAACGGGCGACAAGGATTGCCGCGAACTCAAAGGCATTTGCAGGCTTCCAGTCAGTGAACCACCGCCCTCATAACGCGCCCCGTGGCGACCTGCCTGCTGCCATCTGGCAGATCGGCGGCGATTGAAGGGAGATGGGGCCAGTTGTCAATGCGCTGATGAGCCCAAAGCCCGGCGGCGTCGAGTCCGTCTGGCGTGGTCGAAACCACATCCTCCATGACCCATCTGATCAGGCGGTGCCGCTGGGTCTGGTGCCGTGCCGACCGCCAATCCGCCTGCTCGGCCAGGACTGGCCTGACCATCGCGGACACGACCAGACGTTCTCCGTTGGCACGCCTGCCACGATGTTATAAATCGACTGCACACAACGCCAGAAGGGGAGCGGCTTCGCGCGCCGGCGGACGAAATGTTCAAAAATACTAGCAAAAAAACGATTGCGATCTTGCAATCAAACTATATTCCATGGAAAGGTTATTTTGACATCGTTTCCGCCGTTGATGAATTCCTGATCTTCGACGACGTTCAATTTACAAAGCGCGACTGGCGAAACCGCAACCTCATCGTTCAGGATGGCAAGTTGTTATGGCTGACGATCCCCGTCAACACGAAGGGAGCGTTCCACGCCTCGATTGCTGATGTGACGATCGCCGAGCCCAACTGGGCCCGCAAGCACTGGATGAGCATCGTTCACGCCTATCGCAAGGCGCCCTATTACGGCGAGATCGGGCCCCAACTCGAGACACTGTACTCGGAGGCCGGCAAGTTCGAGCGCCTCACGGACGTCAACCTGCATTTCATCCGTGGCCTGACGACGATGATCGGCCTTTCAACGACGTTCTTGCGCACCGATATCGTGCCCCGACAGGCGGCCGACCCGACGGGGCGCCTGGTTGAAATCTGCGTCGCACGTCAGGCGAGCCTTTATCTGTCCGGACCGGCTGCGAAATCCTACATCGAGCAGCCGCAGTTCGACGCGGCACATGTAGATGTGGTTTACGCCAATTACGCGGGTTACCCGGTCTATGACCAGGCGATGGAGCCCTTCGAGCAGGGCGTCAGCATCATCGACACGCTGATGCGCTGCGGGCCGGCATCGACCTTCGCTCAACTCAAATCAAACCCGGTTCCGTCCGGCTTGTTCGAATGATCTCCCCACCTTTTCGCCGCGCTTGCGCCGGAGGCCGGATCGGGCGTCCGCCGCATGCGAGGGGGCTGTAGCATTGGGGAGGATCGGCCTGACCGACGGGTCGTTCGGCAAGTCCGGGTCATCAGGCAGGCTATTCTCCGCTGCCTGCGACGGCACGGCGCCGATCGGCTCGATCTGGCGATACCCCGTCTCCGCAGGATGCCAGGCGGGCCTCCTGCAGACGCCGGCGACGCGCTCAGACCGTCGCCGGAGCGTTCTCGAGGGCCCTCGTCATCACATCGATGATGTAGCTTTGATCGCCCTCGTCTAGCTGCACATGCAGCGGCAGCCTGATCAGCCGCGACGCGATGCTGTCCGTCACCGCCATCGTCGAGCCGAGCCGCCCGAACCGCAGGCCGGCAGGGGCGCTGTGCAGCGGCACATAATGGATGATCGAACTCACGTTCTCCGCCCTGGCGCGGGCAAGCACCCGGTCGCGCTCGCAGGCTTCCGAGACCAGCAGAAAGAAGATGTGACCGTTATGGGCGCAGTGCGAGGGAATGGTCGGGCACCGCGCGACACCGGCATTATGCTTGTGCTGAAACGCCGTCTGGTAGCGGTTCCAGATTTCGAGCCGCGATCGCGTGATTTCCGCGCCGCTCTCCAATTGCTTCAACAGGAAGGCTGCGATGATATCGCTCGGCAGGAATGACGACCCCACATCGACCCAGCTATATTTCGCGACTTCCCCGCGCTCGAACTTGGCCCTGTCAGTGCCTTTTTCCCAGATGATTTCCGAACGTTCGCGCAGCGAGGGATCGTTGACGATGAGCGCGCCGCCCTCACCCGACATGATATTCTTCGTTTCGTGAAAGCTGAAAGCCGACATGTGACCGATCGAGCCGAGAGGCCGGCCCTTATACGTCGCAAACATGGCCTGCGCCGCATCTTCGATCACGAACAGACCATGCCTCGCGGCAATGCTCATGATCGCGTCCATCTCGGCCGCGACACCGGCATAGTGCACGACGCAGATCGCCTTGGTTTTGGGGGTGATGGCCGCCTCGATCAGTGTTTCGTCGATATTCAGCGTGTCTTCCCTGACATCGACGAACACAGGCGTCGCACGACGAAGCACAAATGCATTGGCCGTCGAGGTGAACGTGAATGAGGGCATGATCACTTCATCACCGGGCTCCAGTCCTGCCAATATGCCCGACATTTCAAGCGCCGCAGTACAGGAATGGGTCAAAAGCGCTTTTGAGCCGCGAATGTAGTTCTGAAGCCAATTATGGCACTGTTTCGTATAGCTACCATTGCCCGATATGTGACGACGCTCGATGGCATCGAGTATTGCCTCTACTTCGCTTCCGGCAAGCGTCGGTCGATTGAAAGGGTAAGCTTTAGTCATTCGCTGTATCCGACCTGTTCTCTATCGGTTCCGACAATCGATATCGTGGAGCGCCTCGCCGCGACGCATTTTTTTCTGCTCCGTTTCTGCCTTGGTTGCGCCAAAAGCGCAAGCAAGGGGCAGCAAGCGTCGCTGCGATTGCACGGGCTCGCAAAACAGGGCATGGACCGGCCTCAGCGAGGGTCTGCGGTCGCGCTGACAGCCCCCAGTCAGGGAACGGATAATGAAAGCTTGTCTCACCTGCGGGGCGCGCGCAATCGACATCGATTGGCGCTGTCTGACCTGCGGGTATCAGCCGCAGTCCATCGATGGCTTTCATGCTTTCGCGCCCGAGCTCGCGCTCGAGAATGACGGGATGTCATCGGACGCGCACAGTGGCCTCGATTCCGTGCAGGATCGCAGCTTCTGGTTCCGCGCGCGCAACCGCCTCATTGCCGGTCTGGTCGGCCGCTACGCGTCGGATGCCCGTCAGGTGCTGGAGGTCGGTTGCGGCACGGGATATGTGACGATGGCGCTGCAGGACGTGCTCCCGGCGGCCAGCATCGTTGCGACCGAAATCTATGCCAACGGGCTTCCTTATGCGGCGGCCCGTCTGGGACACGGCGTCCAGCTGATGCAGATGGACGCGACGCGCATACCATTCGTCGAGGAATTCGATCTGGTCTGCGCGTTCGATGTCGTGGAACACATCACCGACGACGAGCAGGCCATCGCGGCGATGGCGAAGTCGCTGAAGCCGGGCGGCCAGCTGTTTCTGTCCGTGCCCCAGCACCAGTGGCTCTGGAGCCAGGTCGACGCCTTCTCGCACCACAAGCGCCGCTATGCCCGGCGGGAACTCGCGCAGAAGTGCCAGCGTGCGGGACTGTCGATCGTGACGCAGACCTCGTTCGTGACCACGCTCCTGCCGCTGATGTTTGCCAAGCGACTGGCGGAGCGAAAGCGCTCACTGGTCAATCCGGCCAGCGAGCACACGCTTCCCGGGTCGGTCGATCGTCTCTTTGCAGGTATGCTCGACGTCGAAAGGCGGCTGATCATGGCCGGGTTCCCGCTTCCCGTCGGTGGCTCGCGGTTTGTCCTTGCCCGCAAGGCAGCCTGACCTTTGCTCGTCGGCGCATGACGGAGCGTCTGATCGCCCTTTCCTGCGAGCAAACATCATGATAGCCGACCGACAAGATCAGCTGCAGGCCGCTTCGTCGATCATGGTCGAGAAGGCTTGGATCATTCAAGGAGGTTCTCGATGAGCGAGGCAAGCAGCGCGGTCGCCCGCTACGGCGTGCGCGAACAGATCGAGGTTGCCAGCGCGACCGACGAGGCCGTCGAGTCGCTGCGGCTCCTGGGCTATGCCGTGCTTGACGGGGGCTACTCCACGGCCGAGCTCGATGCCTTCTCGTCGGCGTTCGACGAAGCCCATGCGGGTCTGGTCTCGCGTTACGGTCTGGATCATCTGACCGCGATCGATGAACACAACACGATCCGGGCGATGCTGAGCACGCACAGCGCTTTCATCGCACTGGCCTCCAATCGGCCCGTTCTCGAGGTCTGTCGCCGGCTGATCGGGGGCGCCATCGTCCTCAACCAGCAGAACGGCATCGTCAACCCGGCCAACAACCAGCGCTACAACCAGGGCTCCTACCATCGCGATCTGCCTTACCAGCATTTCGTGTCGTCACGGCCACTGGCGATCAATGCGCTCTTCTGCCTCGATGCCTTCACACCCGACAACGGCGCCACGCGCGTCTTGCCGGCGACGCACAAGCAGGAAGCCTTCCCGTCGGATCACATGATCCAGGCGATCGAGACGAAGGTTACGGCGCCACGCGGCAGCTTCATCCTGCTCGACTGCATGACCTATCATTCCGGCGGCGCGAACCGGACGGCGGCACGGCGGCGGGCGGTCAATCACGTCTACACGATCCCGCTGCTCAAGCAGCAGATCTCGCTCCCGGACCTGCTCGGCGATGACTTCACCGGCGATGAGGAGCTGAGAAAGCTGCTTGGCTATCCCTACAGGACGCCGACCGACTTGAGTGCGTATTACAAGAGCAGATGAACAGAAGCCGATGAGTTCCAGGAGCGGGTTGAGTGTTTCAGTCTATGGATGCCTGCTGGCATTCGCAGCTATGCTGCTGGTCTGGGGCCCGTTCCAGCCCTATCCGCCGATCGGCTGGGTCGACCCGCAACTCTACATCAACTGGTTTCTGACGCCTGCAGAGAACTATCTTTACCGCGGTACGGACTATCACGGCGCGCGCCTGGCTGTTGTCGTGCCGGGCGCGATCCTCTACCGGCTGCTTGAACCGCTCTCGGCGCAGGTGGCCTTCGTCGGCCTGTTTTACCTCACGGCGGTCACTGCGATTTACAGGATCGCCGGCGAGACACTTTCGACACCTAGCCTTCGCCTGGCGATCACCGCCATATTGGCCGGCAATCCGCTTTTCGTCGCCGCCTTCGCGCGCGGCTATGTCGATGGCCCTGCCATCGCGCTCGGACTGTTGGCGACTGCCCTGATTTTCACGGGCTTTCGCGGCGACAGGCGCTCGGCCTTCGTCGCGGCCGGGGCCAGCGCGTTTGCCGCGATCGCTGCTCATCCCTTTGGCGGCGGCATTGCAGGCGCGACGGCTGCCGTTCTGATCCTGAGTGCGCCAGCGCGCCTGCCGCGTCTCGTCGCCTTTGCCGCGGGCGCCATCGCAATGGCCGCGGCTCTTTCGATCGGCGGCTACGCTTTGGGCCTGCCTTTGACATTCATGCTGAGCGTCGCCTCGGATATCGCCATGTCGTTTCAGCGCGATGGACAGGCTTTCCTGACGCCGCTGTCGTCCTGGGCCCCCTCGACGCCGCGGCTTGTTGTCCCACCGCTGGTCGCGGTACTGATCGCCATCGGTTGGTCGACGCGCTCGCGTGATCGTCCGACGACAACTCTGCTTCTCAGCGCACTGGTTCCCTTGGCACTGTTTTGCGCCACTGCGCTGCTGTCGAGTTTCGTCATCCAGCATGCCTTCTACGCGAGCTATATTCAGATCGCTCTCGTGCCTGCGGCCGTCTTCGCGATGTCAGCAGCCGAGAGGCTCGCTCCCGGCTCACGTCGAGCCATTGCTGGGTTCGTCGTGGCGATGGGCGCTGCCGTGATGCTGGTCGGGCTCGCCATCCCGCAGTCCGTGCGCACCGACCCTTTCGCGCTGACGGTCATCTGGCTGCTGCTCGGGCTCGGATTGGTCGCCATAGCGGGGCTTTTGCTGGCAGCACGCCCGGTCCCCGCTTTGACGCTCGCAACCTGTCTTCTGGGTCTGGCTGGAACCGCGAATGGCGATACGGCAAGCGTGATGAAGCTGCCGGGCGGGGCGGATTTCAGGAGCCAGCACCAGCTTCTTGCAGATCTTCACGCAGTTCTGATCCAAAGCGGGGTCGAGAGGAGCAACTATACAGTCTGGTTTGGTCGACAGGACTTCACGCCGAGACCGACCCGGGCCGCAAACTCCACATGGACGCTGAGTTTCCAGAACCAGCCATACCAGTTCAACGGCCTGGATTCTCTGGCGGGTTCACTCGGCTGGAGCAAAGTCTGGTTCGGACCGGCGCTTCCGCAGATCACGGCCGAGACCTACAGGCTCGCGGCCCTGCTCACGCAGGCGAGACGGCCGCTGGTCGCGCTTTGCGCCAATCCGAGCGTCTGCGAGGATGGACTTCGCAACCTACGCGATATCGGGGTTGCGGTGGAGATCAATCGGCGTCTGACGCTCAGTGGCGGAAAGTCGCCTGACGTAGCCGTCGTCCTCGCGGAGGTTCTTGTCCCATCGAATGATTCGCCGCCGATGACGGTCATCCTGGCTGCGCTGCGCGAGGGTCTTTTGGGAGGTCCTGCGGCTGGTGCCGTGACCCGTGGCGAGCTCACCGTCGCGCGGGTCCTCACCGTGACCTGTACGCAGACGGCCGCGCCGCGATGCGATGTCGCCTATCTGTTGTCGACAGGCGAACAGGCATCGACCGTCATTCTCTTCAGGCGACAGGGGGCCCTATGGCGTATGGTGTCTCAATGAGCCGCCACTTGCGCAACAGGATCGCAGGACGGGCGCTGACACCTGCCTCGACCCGCAGTTCAGGTGTCGCGACATGATACCGCGCTATGCGCCCAACTACGGCGTGCTCGACCTTGTCCGTTCGTTCGGCACCGGCGAAACCCCGGGACCGCGCGTTGCCGAAGTGGCAGTCAGACTGCAAGCGATCCTGCAGCGCGAGCATGTCGTCCCCACGGCGTCAGGCCGGGGAGCACTCTGGTTGTTGCTGCTCGCGCTCGACGAGATCGGCGTCTCCGGCCGCGTGATCATCCCTGGCTACACATGCAATGCCGTTCACGACGCCGCTGTTCTGGCCGGCCGTGAGGTTGTCACCATCGATCACGACGCGGGTGACATAAACATGTCCGCACAAGCACTTGAGGGACGGATCGCAGAACGCGACATCGTTGTGGCCACGCACCAGTATGGCTATCCGTGCGATATCGAAGGTATTGTCGATGTTGCAACGCGAGCCGGCGCCATTGTGATCGAGGATATTGCCGCGGCATTTCAGGGCACGATCGGCGGTAGGCCGATGGGCAGTTTTGGCATGGCGTGCTTTGGCTCGTTCGACGGCTCGAAGCTTTTGAACGTCCCACCAAAAGGCGGGTTCGTCGGCACTGACGACCGCGCTCTGGCTATGGCCGTCAAGCGTGTCGCCGCGAGCCGATTGGCAGCCTATTCGTTCGGCGAAAGGCTCGTGGCCCTGTTGGCGGCTGCAGCGCTGGTCGTCGGGACGACGCCGTTCCTGTACCGGTTGTTCTATAACCTCAATTTTACCTGGAAGGGGCGGGTCACTGCGGAGACTGCGTCGGTCGCGCCGCGACTGAACGGCTATTATGTGAAGTGGTTCGCCGAGTGGCAGGCAACGATTCTTTCGCGCGAGCTCGACAGACTGGAAGAGGTAAAGTCACGCCGGGCCTCCATCATGAGCCGTTACCGAAAGTCATTGGCCTCGACGTCGACGATCGATGTCTGGACCGGGAAAGTCGATGACATCGGAACGGTTATTCGGTTTCCGATCTTTGTCGCGAACGACAAGATCGCATTTCACCATCAGCTTGCTGAACTTGGGGTCGATACCGGCTTCAGTTTCACTCATTTGGCGACAGACCGGGATTCACGCAATGCTTGGGCCGTGGCAGACTCGGTTTTGAACCTGCCGACGTCGCCAAAGTTGAGCGATAGCGATGTCGATCGCGTGGTCGCTGCTGTCAAAAAGCTTTCCGGAGCCTGAAATGGTCGCTATCCTCGAGATGTTGCGTAATCGTCGGAAGCGCAAGGACGTCTACAGTTCGCCCGAATTCTGGGATGGCAAAGCCGGTCACTATTCGGACAGCGCCATCTCGATGTTTACCAACCGCCGCTATAACGCGTTGATCGAAATCGATCAATTTGCGTTTATCGACAGTGTTCTGGGCAATATCAGCGGCGCTCATGTGCTGGATGTTGGTGCTGGGACGGGGCGCCTGTCTCGCCATCTTGCCCGTCAGGGCGCCAATGTCGGCAGCTTCGATTTTGCAGCGGCCGTTGTCGAGATTGCCAGGAGGCTGAACGGCGCCTTGCCGATCGAGGCGAAGGTCATGTCTGTTTTCGACCTCGACGAGGTGGAAGCCTTCGATCACGCGGCCGTGCTGGGATGCCTCTCGGCTGCTTGCAAGGACAGGGGTGACCTTGAAACGGCGGCTGAGCGTCTTTACAAGGCTGTCCGTCCCGGCGCCCGCGTAGCCATCATCGAACCGTTCCATCAAGGCCATCTCCATCGTGTCCTGGACATGCCGCTGAACGATGTTCTGGATGTATTTCGCGCGGCCGGCTTCGCTGTAACACATCGCGCCGAACTGCATTTCTGGCCGGTGCGGCTGTTCCTTGCTCCCGTGGAGTGGCCCGGCTTCATCACGCGGGCGCTCTATCATGTCGGCGAGGCGATTCTGCGCATTGCGCCGGCCAGACAGCAATGGGGCGACTACAAGGGTATCGGTTTGGTCCGACAGGACGCCCCAAGGTGAGCGACACGATTGCGGTCCTGATTCCGTGCTACCGCTCAGCCGTCGCGCTGCCAGTGCTGGTCAATGGCATCGTCGCAGTCCTCGCGCACGGGCCTGATCCTTTCCGGATCGTCCTCGTCGACGATGCCTCACCCGATGATGGGGCCACCTGGCGTGCGATCGAGGCGCTGCGGGCGCAACATGGTTCGTTCATCCACGGCATCAGGCTGGCCCGGAATGCCGGACAGCATGGCGCCCTGCTCTGCGCGATGGGCAGCATGGATCGCGATGTCACAATCGTCGTCACGATGGATGACGACGGCCAGCACCGACCCGAGGACATCCCCGCGCTTCTGGCGGCAATCAGAGCAGGTACCGATCTGGCCATCGGCGCCTATCAGGAAAAGCGCCACGGCCGGTTCCGGAATCTCGGCGG
Organism: Bosea sp. OAE506; assembly: GCF_040546595.1. NCBI lineage: Bacteria > Pseudomonadati > Pseudomonadota > Alphaproteobacteria > Hyphomicrobiales > Alloboseaceae > Allobosea > Allobosea sp. OAE506. The sequence continues at coordinate 641,471 of NZ_JBEPOB010000001.1, forward strand.
TCAAGTCGTCGACTGGACGCTGCGGCGCTTGTTTGGACTTCCCAGCAGCTTCTCGTTGACCAGCTTCAGAGCCTGCCGCCGCTTCGTCGTCGATCAGGCACTCGAGCATGACGGCCGCTTCGCTTATCTGTCCGCCGATTTGCTGTCGGCGACGGATCGACGCGCCAATGTTCCCGTGTCCCATCAGGCGCGCCGGCACGGCACGTCAGGCTATACGCTTGGCCGGTCGCTGCGACTGGTGCTGAATCTCGTCTTTACCCACTCGCGCCTGCCGACCGGGATCATGCTCGCGATCGCTGCGCTCTCGATGGCGGCAACGATCGCCTCGCTGGCTTATGTTGTCTGGCTCCGGTTGACGACCGATGGGGTGATCCCGGGATGGGCGAGCCTGATGCTGATGATGGGCGTCCAGTCGACGATGTTGATGTCGGGCATGGCGATGATCATGCTCTATGTCACGCGGTCGCACCGACTGCTCAGCGGCTCTCGTTCGAAATGGCGCATCGCCGATGAGATCTGACACGCGGCTCCGTAACACCACCATTGTCGTGCTGGCTGCCTCCGTGCAGCAGATCCCGTTGATCCTGCGTCTGCAGTCGATGGGTGCGAGAGTGGTGACGATCGACAATCGTCCGGACAATCCCGGGCACAGATTGGCGGCCGCGACACATGATATCGACCTGCGCGACATCGACCGGGTGCTCGCAGCAGTTCGACAGGAGGGCGCGCATGGGATCATCGCCGCGGCGTCCGATGTCGCCGTCGAAACCGCCGCCCATGTGGGACATGCGCTCGGTCTGAGCGCTCCGTCGCCATCGGCGGTGGCCGCGCTGTTGTCGAAGGCTGCCTTCAGGGCCTTCCAGCATTCTGCCGGGTTGCCTGCACCGCAATGGGCTTTGAAGGACGACGAGCCTCCGGTCGGTCCCTGGATCGTCAAGCCGGTTCTCGGGAGCGGGTCGCGTGGTGTCAGGCTGATCGATGACGCGGCGCTTCTGCCGGATGCGCTCGCAAACGCTGCGGCAGCCTCGCTCGATGGACGCGCGATTGTCGAACAGGCGATCAGCGGATCGCAGCATACGGCCGAGGGCTGGATGCAGGCGGGGCGGGTCGCGGCCGGACTTGTCACCGATCGGCTCACGGCGGATGCACCACTGGTGGCGACGCTTGGCCATCGGACGCCAGGATCGCTGTCAGCAGCGCAGGAAGCCGAGGTCCTGGCGGCCGTCGAGCGTGTCTTCCAGCTGCTGGGCTACGCCGACGGTCCCTTCGACGCCGATATCGTCGTCAACGACCAGGGCCCATTCGTCATCGAAGCGTCGACCCGTGCCGGCGGAAACGGTCTCATGCAACTCGTCAAGGCATCGACCGGTGTCGACACGATGGAATTGATTGCCCTGCATGCCGTCGGCTTGCTGCCGCAACTGAGCGCATGGCGCGCCATGCCGGCTGGCGTCCAGATCCTTGCAAGTCCGCTTGGCGGCACGCTGGATTATGATCCGCACGCGGTCGAGCGGTTACGGAACGAGCAATGGGTCGAGGATCTGACGCTCGATGAGGCGCCGGGTGCATCGGTGCAGCCATTTACCGACGGACGCTGCCGGTTCGGCCAGGTCGTCATTTCATGCCGAGACGGCGCATCTGTCGCGAACAGGCTGGCAGAGGTCTTCAACCGCCTGGATCTGCAGGTGATGCGTAAGCGGTGTCGCGGCGGCACCTTTGCGGCACGCGGCGATGGGCGCGGCTGAGCAGCATCTTCGCCGCCAGGCTTTTGTCGTCCGTCTGTGACCGGTAGGCGTGTCGGCCCAGACCTCGGGTGTCAAACGGCGCGCAATATTGCTCCCCAATCTGGAGTGCGCCCCCTGAGGCGGACATTGTGACGACAGGTAATCGACCGGGGAGCTGGGCTTTAGAAGGATGGCAGCCCATGGCCCGACACCGCACCCATAGCATCGATTTGAAACGCCAGGTGGCACAGGATTACCTGGCCGGCGAGACGCTCCACAGCCTCGCACGCCGGCACGACCAGTCACGCAACCTGGTCCGGATCGGAATCCAGAAGTTTGAGGCTGGCGCCTTCGACAACGAGGCAGGCTCTGGAGATCGAGTTCCTAAAGCGGGCTCTGAAGCACGGACCAAGGCTGAGAAGCGGGACTACATCCGTCGTCACCGGCCCCGCGGCATCTCCGTCGCAGAAGGATGTCGGCTGCTGGGGATCGCGCGCTCGACCTATTACGACAAGCCGGCCACCCGCATCGACGATACGGCGCTCGTCGAGACGATGGCGACGATCTCCGACAGCTTCGAGGCATATGGCTACCGCCGGATGCAGGCAGCACTGCGGCACCGCGGCTTTGTCGTTAATCATAAGAATATCCGACGCCTGATGCGCGAGCATGGTCTTCAGCCGCGTCGGCGTCGGCGCTATATCGCCACCACCGATGGCGATCACGAACTGCTCATCTTCCCGAACCTGGCAAAGGATATCGTGCCGGATGGGCCGAACCAGCTCTGGGTGGCAGATATCACCTACGTCGCGATCACCGCGGGTTTCGTCTGCGTTGCCGTCATGCTCGACGCTTGGTCGCGCATGGTCGTCGGCTATGCCATCGGTCGCTCGATTGACGTCAGGCTAACGCTGGCCGCCCTGCGGTCCGCCATCGAAAAGCGAAAGCCGCCACCCGGCTGCGTGCATCACACCGACTGCGGGTCGCAATACGCGGCTGGACGCGACCGGCAGGCCCTCGCCGAACATAGTTTCGTCGGGTCGATGAAGCGTCGCGGCAATCCATATGATAACGCCAAGGCCGAGAGCTTCATGAAAACGCTCAAGGTCAAGGCCGTCTATCTGATGGCCTACGAGACCTTCGAGAACGTCGGAGCCGACCTTCCGTGATTCATCGATCAGGTCTACAATGGAAGCCGACTGCACTCCTCGCTCGGCTATGTCAGCCCGCAGCATTTCGAGGATCAACACGCCTGGCTCACGGTCAAAACCGCAGCCTGATCATGTCTACCCGCAGGGACGCACTCCAATCGGCGTCCAATCTTGACCCCTGCTAGGCTGAGGCGGTAAGGAGGCGGCGCGAGTCAGGAGAAATGTGCCGAAGGCCAGCTCGAATACCTGCTGCTTCATAACGGCTCATCATGTTCGAGATCCCTTTGGTACCACAAGGGCGTTGACGATTGGTGACCGCGTCTGCAACGCCAAACACCCAAAAGAACAGAAGGCGCTGCTTGTTTTCCGTCACCCGCATCGAAGCGCTCTTCGACATCGAGCGCGAGATCTACGGCATGGCGGCAGCGCAGCGTCGAGCCGGTCGCCGGGAGCGCAGCGCTCCGCTCGTCGCTGGGCTCGAGGACTAGATGCGTGAGCATCGCGCGAATCTCTCGCTACCCGCTCCCGTCGCCCAGGCCATGGATTACATGCTCCGGCGTTGGGACGGCTTCACCCGCATCCTCGACGACGGCCGCGTCTGCTTCACGAACAATGCCGCTGAGCGGGCGTTACGCGGCATCGCGCTCGGCCGCAAGGCCTGCTCATAGCCGTATCAGACCGCGGCGCCGAGCGCGCAGCCGTCATGTACAGCCTCATCGGCACCGCTAGGCCTAACATCGATCCGCAAGCCTGGCTCGCAGACGTCCTCGCCCGCATCGCCGAAATCCCGCAGAACCGTCTGAGCGAGCTTTTGCCCTGGAACTGGCGGCACCGCGCCGAGAACCTCAAGGCACCCTGACCGCGGCCCTCAGCGGAGGGTTACTGATCAGGGATCGCGCCGTGAGTGTCGCGCAGGCGTCTCGGGATATGGATGTCCACGAGAACCAGCTGCGCAAATAAGTGATCTATTCTCGGCCGATCCGGCGCAGGCCTTTCCCGGCCACGCTTACCATACGCTCGAGCTATCCATCGCCTGCTGCGCAAGAGCCAGCCCTTTGGCCAGCAGAGGGCCCGCCGCTGCCTGGTCCATCGCCTCGACATAGACGCGCAGTTCGGGCGCGTTGCCGGAGGCGCGGAAATGGACGGTGTTGCCGTCGCCCAGGGTGAGGCGCAGGCCGTCGCGCCGATCACGCGCCGCGACGCCGCCATGCGCGGCGAAGCTTGCATTGCGGAAGGCCGGGTCCTCGGCATCGAGCCGCGCGATCAGCGCCGCGGTCTTCTCCTGCGGCACCTCCTGCAGGCGGTCCGACAGCGCGACGGCGAATTTGCGCTCGGCGGCAAGGCGGCTCAGCGGCGCGCCGGCTTCCGCCACGCCGGTCAGCACCGCGAGGATCGGCAGCACCGCGTCACGCGTCGGCAGGGCGGCGAGACGGCGCCCGCCGCGCTCGACATCTGAGCCGAGCAGCACGCCGCCATTGGCCTCGAAGCCGACGACGCAGGCCGCGCCATCGGCCGCCGCCTGCCCCATGCCGGCGATCACATAGGGCGAGCCGACACGCGTCCGGACGACCTTCGGGAACAGACCCGGCCGGTCCAGCGCCGAGTTCGAGGTGACGGGCGTGACGATCGCGTCCGCGCCCAGAAAACTGGCCGTCAGCGCGCCGACGAGATCGCCGCGCAGGAAGCGGCCGGCTTCATCGGCGACGAGCGGCCGATCGGCGTCGCCATCGGTCGAGACGATGGCATCGAGCCGGCTTTCGCGCGCCCAGCCGGCTGCGAGCGCGACATCTTCGGGCCGCAGCGCCTCCGTATCGACGGGAATGAACCGGTCCGATCGGCCGAGCGCCACGGGCTTCGCGCCCAGCGCCGCCAGAATCTCGCACAGCACATCGCGCCCCACGGCGGAGTGCTGATAGACGCCGACGGTAAGGCCATCCAGCGCCGCGGGCCCGAAGAAATCGACATAGCGGGCCCGATAGGCCGAGAGCGCATCGAGACTGTCGGGTGTCGCGGCTTCGGCGGGCACCGCGGAGAGGTTCAATGCCGCGTGATGGGCGAGGATGCGCCCTTCATCGGCTTTGTCGATCTCGCCCTGGCTCCGGTAGAATTTCAGCCCGTTTCGATCATCCGGGATATGGCTGCCGGTGACCATGATCGCCGGCGCGCGGCCCTGCAGCGACGCCAGCGCCAGGGCCGGTGTCGGCACAGCACCGCAATCGATCGGGACCAGCCCCGCATCGGCGACCGCCCGCGCGCATTGTGCGGCGATCAGCGGGCTGGAGGAGCGCAGATCGCGCCCGATCAGCACCTCGCCGCCGGGACCGGCCGCGCCGTCCTCAGCGATCATCGCGCAGAACGCGCGGACATGGCTGTAGGCGGGCAGACCGACCAGTTCGGAGACAAGGCCTCGCAGGCCGGAGGTTCCGAATTTCAGGCTGGTCATCACGACCGCCTGTAGATGTCTTCGATGCGGACGATGTCGTCCTCGCCCAGATAGGAACCGACCTGGACCTCGATGATCTCCAGCGGGATCTTGCCCGGATTGGCCATGCGGTGAACGCAGCCGATCGGCAGATAGATCGACTCGTTTTCGTGCACGACGATGGTCTCGTCGTTGCGCGTGACCTCCGCCGTGCCGCGGACCACGACCCAATGCTCGGCGCGGTGGAAATGCTTCTGGAGCGAGAGGACGCCGCCCGGCTTCACCGTGATGCGCTTGACCTGATGGCGGATGCCGAGATCGATCGACAGGTAGCGACCCCAGGGGCGCTGGACCTCGCGATGGGCTCCGGCCTCGGATTCGCCGCGGGCGGTGATCAGCGCCACCATGTCCTTGACCTTGTCGGCGCGGGCCTTGGGCGTGACGAGCACGGCGTCGCGGGTCGAGACGACGGCGATGTCGTCGAGGCCGATCACCGCGACCAGCGCATCTTCGGAGCGGATGAGGTTGTTGGCGCCTTCGAGGACATAGCCGCGTCCTTCGATGGCATTGCCCTCGCCATCCTTGTCGGCGAGATCCCAGACGGCCGACCAGCCGCCAACATCCGACCAGCCGAAATGCCCGGGCAGGACGGCGGCCTTCTTGGTCCGCTCCATCACGGCATAGTCGATCGAAATCTTCTTGGCGCGCCCGAAGGCGGCCGCGTCGAGCACAAGGAAATCGAGATCGTTGCGAGCCTGGGCGACCGCCTCGACGACGGGGCCGACGACATCCGGCTCGAAGGCCTCGAGCTCGGCCTTCATCGTCGCCGCGTCGAAGATGAAGTTGCCCGAGTTCCAGAAATAACCGTCGAGGAGATATTGCGCGGCCGTTGGGGCATCGGGCTTCTCGACGAAGGCGGCCACCGCACGCGCCGCCTCGCCGATCGCCTCGCCCGGCCGAATATAGCCATAGCCGGTCGCGGGATGGGTGGGAGGAATGCCGATGGTGACGATCCGTCCTTCAGCCGCGACATCGCCCGCCCGGCGGCAGGTCTCGACGAAGAGCGCGCCGTCCTGAACGACGTGGTCGGCCGCGAAGACGCCGACCACCGCATGGTCATCGGCCGCGAGCGCGAGCTGCGTCGCCGTCGCGACCGCGGCGGCCGAGTCCCGCCGCGTCGGCTCCAGCACGATCTGGGCGCTGACGCCGATCGCCTGCAGCTGGTCGAGCACCGTGAAGCGGTACTCTGCATTGGTCACCACGATCGGGCGCCCGAAGACCGCGCCGTCCGAGAGCAGGCGCATGATCCGCTGGAAGGTCGAGACCTCTCCGAGGAGCGGAATGAACTGCTTGGGCATGGTGTCGCGCGAGACCGGCCAAAGGCGCGTGCCTGCGCCGCCGCACATCACGACAGGAACGATTTTCGACATCATGGTCCCCAGATCCGGTTCAGTCTGAATAGGCTGACGATGCAGCGCAAAGCAACGGGCTGTTTCGCGTCTCTTTCCGTAAGTCTTAATTCCGGGCGGCGGGCGCCGCCTGGAACGCCGTAGCGGGGATGCAAGGGTCCGGCCGGCTCACCGCCAGCGAGGCCGTTTGAGGTGCCGGCCGCCGTCGGCCGGGGTCAGACCGCCAGGCCGCATCTCCCGAGCTCCGCCCTCAGATCGATCGGCTCGACGAAATGGATGCCCTGCATCCCGAGCGACCGGGCAGTCTCGATGTTCTTGGCGCTGTCGTCGATGAAGATGCAGTCCTGCGGCGCAAGATCGTAGCGCTCGAAGAGGATCTGGTAGATCGCCGGATCCGGCTTGATCACGCGCTCATGGGCCGAGACGACGACACCGTCGAAGCTTTGCAGGAAGGGAAAGCGGATCAGGCACTCGGCCCATTTCTCGCGCGAGAAATTGGTGATCGCATAGACCTTCTCGCCGCGGGCCTTGAGGTCCTCCAGCACCGCGACGCTGTCTTCGATCATGCCCGGAACCGCCTCGTGCCAGCGCTCGTCATAGGCGCGGATCTGCGCTTCCCATTCGGGATGGCTGGCGACCAGCAGCGCCACGCCCTCCTCCCAGCTGCGGCCGCGATCCTGCTCCAGATTCCAGGCTGCGGTGCAGACGTTCTGCAGGAACCAGTGACGCTTCGCCTCGTCGGGGATCATCTCGCGATAGACCCGGAACGGGTCCCAGCGGACGAGGACATTGCCGACATCGAAGACTGCGGTAGGCATGGTGGCTTTCCCCCTCACGGTCGAGGCTCACGGGCTTGTGTGCACCGCGATGGGACAAATGCCCGAACTCTCGCGTATCGCAAGCACGCAGAGCGAATGGAGAGACCGGAATGAACGGATGGTTGCCATGGCTGGACCGGCAGGGACGCCTGTCAGGCCTGCGGCTCGGCGTCTTCCTGCTCGTGCTGCTGCCGGCGCTAATCCTGGCGGCGGAGGCCTGGACCGGCCAGCTCGGCTCGAAGCCCTGGACGCGTGCCGTGCACGACACCGGCACCTGGGCGGTGCGGCTGCTGCTGGTGACGCTCGCCGTCTCGCCGCTGCGGCGCATCCTCGACTGGGGCAAGCTGATCGGCGTGCGGCGGATGCTCGGGCTCTCCGTGCTGGCCTATGCGAGCGCGCATCTGGCGCTCTACTGCATCGACCTCGCCTTCGACTGGGGGCTGATCGTCTCCGAGATCGTCAAGCGCTTCTATCTGGTCGTCGGCATCACCGCGCTGGCCGGACTGGTCGCGCTCGGCATGACCTCGACCGACGGCATGATCCGGCGCATGGGCGCGCGTCGCTGGCAGAGCCTGCACAATCTCGTCTACCCCGTCATGCTGCTGGCGCTGCTGCATTTCGCGCTGCAGTCGAAAATCGACGTGACGCAGCCCGTGCTGATGAGCGGACTCTTCGGCCTGCTGATGGTCTATCGCGGGCTGGAGCGGCTCAAGGTCGCCCTGACGCCGCCGGTGCTGGTGGCCGCCGCGCTCATGACAGGACTCGCCACGGCGCTGTGCGAAACCGCCTGGTATGCCTTCGCGACGGGGGCCTCCGCCTGGCTGGTCTTCCAGGCCAATGGCGACATTCTCATCTATCAGGATCTGGCTTCGCTGCGCCCCGGCCATTGGGTTGCGCTTGCGGGGCTCGCGATCGCCGCAGTGGGCGCCTTCCGCCACCGCCGGGCGGACCGCCCCCGCCGGGGTCGCAGCCCCCAGGCGGCGGGCGTCGCCCGGTGAGCATCGCCCTTGCAGTCAACCGGGTTGGCAGGCCGGGACACAGGCTCTAACCCTGTGACATGCCAGACGATCCTCACGCCCAGCCGGTAGCCGACGTCGCCAGGGCGGAGCTCGCCGCGGAGGGTGTCGAGCCGGCATCCGAGCGCAACTCGCTCTTCGTGCCGCTGCGCCAGCCGATCTTCCGGGCGGTCTGGATCGCCAGCCTGGCCTCGAATTTCGGCGGGCTGGTGCAGATGGTCGGCGCCTCCTGGATGATGACGGCGATCGCGGATTCGCCCGACATGGTCGCCCTCGTCCAGGCCTCGACCACGCTGCCGGTGATGCTGTTCTCGCTGACCGCCGGCGCGATCGCCGACAATTACGACCGAAGGCGGATCATGCTGACGGCGCAGGGCTTCCTGCTGGCGGTGTCCGTCCTGCTCGCGGCCGCCGCCTGGCTCGACCTGATGACGCCCTGGCTGCTGCTCGGCTTCACCTTCCTGATCGGCTGCGGCACGGCGCTGAACAACCCGGCCTGGCAATCCTCGGTCGGGGATATGGTGCCGCGGCGCGACGTGCCGGCCGCGGTGACGCTGAACAGCGTCGCCTTCAACATCGCCCGCAGCGTGGGCCCGGCGATCGGCGGCGCGATCGTCGCGGCAGCCGGGGCGGTCGCGGCCTTCGTCCTCAACGCCTTCAGCTATATCGCGCTGATCACGGTGCTGGCCCGCTGGCGCCCGCCCAAGGTCGAGCGCGTGCTGCCGCGCGAGACGCTGCTGATCGCGATGGGCGCCGGCGTGCGCTATGTCGCGATGTCGCCCAACATCCGCAGCGTCATCCTGCGCGCATTTGCCTATGGCTTCGGCGGCATTGTGGCGCTGGCGCTGCTGCCGCTGATCGCGCGCGACCTCGTCCAGGGCGGGCCGCTGGTGTTTGGCATCCTGCTCGGCGCCTTCGGGGCCGGCGCGGTGGTCGGCGCCTTCCTGAGCGCAAGGCTGCGCCGGATGCTCTCGACCGAATCGCTGGTGCGGGCGACCTTCGGCGCCAATGCGCTTGCCGCCGCGCTCGTCGGCATCAGCACGACGATGTGGCTGACGCTGCCGGCGTTGGCGGTGGCCGGCGCCTGCTGGGTGATGACGCTCTCCACCTTCAACGCGACGGTGCAGCTCTCGGCACCGCGCTGGGTGGTGGGCCGGGCGCTGGCGATCTACCAGATGGCGGCCTTTGGCGGCATGGCAGGTGGCAGCTGGGTCTGGGGCCAGGCGGTGCTGCATTACGGGCCGGAGCAGGCCCTGCTGCTCGCCGCCTTCTCCCTGCTGGCCGGCGCCGCGCTCGGGTTCCGCTACAGGCTGCCCCCGCTGGAGGCGCTCAATCTCGACCCGCTCAGCCGCTGGCGCGAGCCGAAGGTCGCCGTCGACATCGAGCCCCGCAGCGGCCCGGTAATCGTCACCATCGAATGGCTGATCCGCGAGGAGGACGTGGTCGAATTCCTCAAGGCGATGGCCGAGCGCCGCCGCATCCGCCGCCGCGATGGCGCGCGGCACTGGACCCTGCTGCGCGACCTGACCGATCCGGAGCTCTGGATCGAGCGCTACGACACGCCGACCTGGGTCGAGTATGTGCGGCAGGCGCAACGCATCACCCAGGCTGATGCCGAGATCACCGACAGGGTGCGCGCCCTGCACAAGGGACCCAATCCGCCCGTCGTCCACCGGATGATCGAGCGCGAGCCGGCGACGCTGCCGCGTGGCCTGCCGCCTCAGCAGAGCCGGGAGGACGGGCCGGGACATCCAGGGTGAAGCCCGCGCAGGGTGAAGCACGCGGCTAGTTCCGCGGCCAGAGCCCATCCGGCAATCGCTCGGGATCATAGCTGCCCGGGCGGGACCAGAAAGCGAGCTGGAGGAAACCAGCGGCCAGCAATCCACCGGGAATACCGGGCCAGATCGCCTTGCCGATCGGTACCTGTCCCACAAGAGCCAACAGCAGGAGCCCGAAGGTGGGAACCGCGATCACCACGGCGCCGATCGTGATCACGAGGTGCCTGATCGGCGAGAAGCCCCGGCGGAAGACGATGCGAGCCCTGTCCTGCGGCGAGAGGCGGCGATGCAGATCCGCGAGGAAGTCGACGAAGGCGCGGCTTCGTCCCTCGGCAATCTGGCCATCCAGCGTGGAGGAATGCACGACCAGGGGCCAGCCTTTGATGAAGTCGAGCTGGATCAGCGCGGAGAGGTTCGGGGCCGGCGAGAACAGCTGAATCCGGACCGCCTTCAGCCCGGCATAGGGGCGCAGGCCCGATCGACCGTCGAGCTCATAGTCGATGCCTTCGTCGGTCAAGCGGAGTGTCGCGTTGGAGCGCTTTGCGAACCGGCCCGGTTGGCCGATGCACAGATCGTAGCGCGCCTCGTCTGGAGCGGCCGGTCCAGGTTCCATTCAGACAGCGTGCTGCAGGCAGACAGGGACCGCAAGTCCGCCCGTTCGGCGTTCGTCAGCCGTGGATCCAGAGCCCGGCCAGACCGAACAGGCCGACCACGATGCGCCACCAGGCGAAGGGGGCGAAGCCGCGCTTCGAAACGAAATCGAGGAAGCTGCGGACCACGATCAGGGCCGCGACGAAGGCTGCGACGAAGCCGACTGCAATCAGCGTGACGTCGTCGACCGTCAGGGTCTTGTAGTTCTTGAGCAGGTCGTAGGCGAAGGCACCCGCCATGGTGGGCATGGCCAGGAAGAAGGAAAACTCCGCCGCCGCGCGCTTGCTCGCGCCCAGCAGCATGGCGCCGACGATGGTCGAGCCCGAGCGGGAGACGCCGGGCACCATCGCCAGGCACTGGATCAGCCCGATCTTCAGATACATCGCGAGCGGAAAGGTGGTGGCGTCCTGGTGCTTCTCCTCAAGCTCCAGATCGTCGACGACCAGCAGGATGAGGCCGCCGGCGATCAGCGTGCAGCAGACGATGACCGGGTTGAACAGGACGCCCTTGATGAAGCCGTGCAGCAGGGCGCCGATCAGCGCCGCCGGCAGGAAGGCGACGAGCACGCCCAGCACGAAGCGCCGCGCGGCCGGGTCGCTCGGGAGGCGCAGCGCGATGTCGAGCAGGCGGCGGAAATAGACCAGTGTGATCGCCAGGATGGCGCCGAGCTGGACGAGGACCTCGAAGGATTTCCCGTTCGACTCGAAGCCGAGGAAATGGCCGAGCAGCAGCAGATGGCCGGTCGAGGACACCGGCAGGAACTCGGTGAGCCCCTCGACGATGCCGAGGATCAGCGCCTCGAACAGGTTTTCCATGGCGGCTCGTCCTCGTCGCTGTCTGGACGGTGCGTCCGCCCGGGGCCGTGGGCATCGATACGCCCAGGCCTTTGCGAATTGGTTACCAAAATCCCAACCGCATCATGGCGATTGCGCGAGAATCGCGGCCCGGCGGGTTGTGAGGCCGCGCGCGCCGCCTTATAGCGGCGCCCTGCCCTCTCGGGACAAAATTCTGTCCAGCGGCCCCGCTTCGGCCCCACCAGCCTGATTCATGAGTGCCATGGCGACGCTTCACCACTATCCGCTATGCCCGCATTCGCGCTTCATCCGTCTCGTGCTCGGGGAGTTCGGCCTCGAGGCCACGCTCGTCGAGGAGCGGGTCTGGGAACGGCGGCGCGAATTTCTCGAGATGAACCCGGCCGGCACGACGCCGGTGTTCCGCGAGGAAAACGGGCTGGCCGTGCCCGGCGCCGGCCCCATCGCCGAATATCTCGACGAGACGCGCGGGCTGGCGCTGGCCGAGCGCCGGCTCCTGCCGGAGGGGCCTGGCCAGCGTGTCGAGGTGCGCCGCCTGCTGGACTGGTTCTCGCTGAAATTCAACGAGGAGATCACCGCCCCGCTCGTGCTGGAGAAGGTGATGAAGCGCTTCATGGGCCGCGAGGAAGGTGGCGGCCCGCCCGAGATGAGCGCCATCCGCGCGGCCCGTTCCAATGTGCGCTATCATCTGCGCTACATCGCCTGGCTGACGGCCAAGCGGAACTGGCTGGCCGGCTCCGAGCTGAGCTATGCCGACCTCGCCGCGGCGGCGCATCTCTCCTGCGTCGACTATCTCGGCGACGTGCCCTGGGACGAGGATGAAGCGGCGCGCGCATGGTATGCGAGGATCAAGTCGAGGCCGAGCTTCCGGCCGCTGCTGAGCGACCGGGTGCCGGGGATGGCGCCGAGCGCCCATTACGACGACCTCGACTTCTGAAGCCCGAGCGCCTCAAGCAGGCGGTCGTTGCCCGCGCCCTCGCGGAGGGCTTTTCCGTCGCCCGCGTGGCCTCGGTCGACTCGATCCCCGAGGCGCCCGGCCGGCTCGCGCTCTGGCTGGAGCAGGGTCACCAGGGCGAGATGGCCTGGATGGAAGAGCGCACGGACCAGCGCGCCGCGCCACGCCGGCTCTGGAGCGAAGCCCGCTCGGTCGTGATGCTCGGCATGAGCTATGCGCCCGAGGGCGATCCACTGGCGGCGCTCGCCCATCCCGACAAGGCGGCGATCTCGCTCTATGCGCGCCGGCGCGACTATCACGACGTGATCAAGGGCAAGCTCAAGAGCGTCGCCGGCTTGCTCGCCGCCCAGAGTGGCGCCGACGTCAAGGTCTTCGTCGACACCGCGCCGGTGATGGAGAAGCCGCTGGCGCAGGCGGCGGGACTCGGCTGGCAGGGCAAGCACACGGTCCTGGTCTCGCGCGAGCACGGCTCCTGGCTCTTCCTCGGCGCGATCTACACTACCGCCGAGCTGCCCGTCGACGCGCCCGAGAGCGACCATTGCGGCTCCTGCCGGCGCTGCCTCGAGATCTGCCCGACAGACGCTTTTCCCGCGCCCTACCAGCTCGATTCGCGCCGTTGCATCGCCTATCTGACGATCGAGCATCCCGGCCATATCGACCCTGCTCTGCGGCCGGGCATCGGCAACCGCGTCTTCGGCTGCGACGACTGCCTCGCCGTCTGCCCCTGGAACAAGTTCGCCAAGGCGGCACGCGAGACGAGGCTTTCGCTGCGCGATGGGCTCGATGCACGTCCGCTGGACGACCTCGCCCGTCTCGACGACGCGGCCTTCCGCACGCTCTTCGCTGGCACGCCGGTGAAGCGCACCGGGCGCGACCGCTTCATCCGCAATGTGCTGATCGCGATCGGCAACAGCGGCCGTCCCGCGCTTGCGGCGAGCGCCGTGGCGCTGCTGGCCGACCCCTCGCCGCTCGTGCGGGCGATGGCGGTCTGGGCGCTGATCCGGCTCGATCCGCCGCAGGCCCGGACGCTTGCAGGCCGAGCGTTCGCGATGGAAAAGGACGAGGAGGTGCGCCGCGAATGGCTGGCGCTCCCGCCTGATACGGATGCCGCCTCATGAAGCTCCTGATCCTCGGCGTCGGCTATTCCGCCGGCTTCTTTGCCCGCGAGGCGCTGGCGCGCGGCTGGGAGGTGACCGGCACGGTGCGGTCGGCCGAGAAGGCCGGGCGGCTGAGCCAGGAGGGCATTCGTACGCTCGTCTTCGACGGTTTCGCCGTCTCATCGCCGCTGGCGACGGCGATCGCGGAGGCCGAGGCCGTCCTGGTCTCGGTTCAGCCGGCGGAAGCCGGCGACCCCGCGCTCGACCGGCTGGGCAGCCTGCTCGCGGCGGCGCCATCGCTGCGCTGGATCGGCTATCTCTCGACCATCGGGGTCTATGGCGACCATGGCGGCGCCTGGATCGACGAGGGGACCGCGCCGCGGCCGAGCTTCCGCTCGCAGCTGCGCCTGCAGATCGAGCGCGACTGGCTGGCGCTGGGCGAGCGGACCGGCAAGGCCGTGCAGATCTTCCGGCTCTCGGGCATCTATGGGCCCGGCCGCAACCCGATCGTGAAGCTGCGGACCGGCACCGCGACGCGGCTGGTCAAGCCCGGACAGGTGTTCAACCGCATCCATGTCGACGACATCGCCGGCGTGCTGATGGCCTCGATCGCCGCACCGCGCCCGGGTGCGGTCTACAATGTCACCGATGATGAGCCGGCCCCGCCCCAGGACGTGGTGGTCCATGCCGCGGCACTGTCGGGGCTGACGCCGCCACCCGAGACGCCGTTCGATCCGGCGAAGCTCTCCCCCATGGCGGCAAGCTTCTATGGCGAGAACAAGCGTGTCTCGAACGCGCTGGTGAAGCGCGAATTCGGCTACGCCTTCCGGTATGCGACTTATCGCGAGGCGCTGCCGGTGCTGCTGGCCGGCGGGGACTGAGCCCGCCGCCACGCGCTCACGCGGCGTAGCGCTGCCCTTCATCGCCGTAATAGGCGACATAGCGCTGGTCGATCGCCTCCACCGGGAGGATCACCAGCACGTCGGTGGTGCCGAACTGCCGGTCGATTACGGCGCCGGTGCCGAAGCGGGCGCCGAGCCGCAGATAGCCCTTGATCAAGGGCGGCATCTGCTTCAGCGCGAGCTTGGCGTCGACCATCTGCGCCGGCAAAAGATCCATCTCGACCCGCTGCTTGCCATGAGCTGTGGCGCTCCATTCGCCGGCCGAGCGGGCGTGGTGGTGCAGGAAGCTCAGCGGCAGGGCCAGGGCCTGCGGATCCGTACCGTCGAAGCTGGCGCAGCCGAACATCGCGTCGATGCGGTGGTGGCGGATATAGGCCCAGATGCCGTGCCAGAGCAGCTCGACGGTCTTCTTGCCGCGATAGGGCTCCAGCACGCAGGACCGGCCGAGCTCGAGGAAGCGCCGGCCCGGATGGCGGGCGATGAGCGGCGCAAGGTCGAATTCGCTTTGCGTATAGAAGCCGCCCAGCCGCTCGGCCGCGCCCTGCCGCATCAGCCGGTAGGTGCCGACGATCTTCGGCTTCACGCCGCCGAAGCGGCCGCGCGCGGCATGGTCGATCACGAGCAGATGGTCGCAGGCCGCGTCGAAGCGGTCGGCATCGCGGCGAAACATGCGGGAGACGGCATCGGGCTTCGCCGACATCTCCTGGTAGAAGACCCGGTAGCGCAGGCGCTGCGCCCGCCAGACTTCGCTGGGGCCGCGCGCGAGGCGGACTTCGAGCGAGCCGCTACGGCCGAGCGTTCCGGCCAGAGGGTCCGACTGAGCCGGCTGAAGGCCGAAACGGCGAATGGTCTCGCCACCGATCCGCCGCAAGGGAGCAAGCCCCGAGGCGAGGAGGCCCGCCGCCACGGCATTGCGAGCCGGCTCTCGGAAGCGTCCTTGGAGGTCGGGTGCCATCGTCGTCTTGTCCCCCGGGCCGCACGTTCTGGCAATGGGCCGGATATGCGCCCGACATCTGACGGGTTCGCGACGGAACTGCGACGAAGTGGTGACGTAGCGCTAGGCCGACCGGCTCAGAGGCTGCGACGCGGCGACGCGGTCGAGCCAGCGCTGGAGCGCCGCGCGTTCGAGAGGCTTAGCCAGGCAATCATCCATGCCGGCCGCGAGCGCCGCCGCGCGGTCCCCCTCGGCGACATTGGCGCTGACCGCCACGAGCGGCAGAGGTGCCCGGCCGAGGCTCTGCGTCTCCTTCTCCCGCACCGCGCGGGCGACGGCGAGGCCGTCCATGCCCGGCATGCGGATGTCGAGAAGGACGAGATCGAAGCTCGGCCCATCGCCGGCGAACCCCGCCTCGATCGCGGCCAGCGCCCGGGGGCCGTCCGGCGCCCAGACGGCGGCGCAACCGAAGCGTTCCAGCGTGCGGGTCGCCAGCAGGGCGTTGATCTCGTTGTCCTCCGCCACGAGCACGGTCAGGCGCGGGCGGGCCGGCGACTGTGGGGGAGCGCTTGCCAGCTCGGCGCTTGCCGCCAGCAGGACGGGGCGCGGCGAAAGCCGCTGATAGAGCGAGCGGGCGCGCACAGGCTTGACGAGAAAGCCCGTGAAGCCGGCTTCGCGCGGCGAGCCGAACTGGCGCCGCTCCAGCGGCGAGAGCATGATCAGGCAATCGCCGACACCGGCACGGCGTGCCTCTGCCGCCAGCGAAATGGCTTCCGTCCGGCCGATCTCCTGGTCGATCAACGCCGCATCGGAGCCGGCCGTGCCGCGCAGCAGCGCGCGGGCCTCCGCCGCATCGCTGGCGACAAGGGCGTCTCCGCCGGCCGCCAGAATGGTCTCGCGCAGGAAGCCGGCGCCGAAAGGCGCGCCGGAGACGACGAGCACGCGCTTGCCGCGCCAGTCCGGCAGTGCCGCGTGCTGGGCGTCGTCGGCGACCGGCAGGGGCAGGCGCACGCGAAACAGCGAGCCGCCGCCATCCCTGGCCTCGACCCCGACGGAGCCGCCCATCAGCCCGGTGAGCCGGCGCACGATGGCGAGGCCGAGGCCCGTGCCCTCGTGACGGCGCGCGGGCGAGACATCGGCCTGCTCAAACTCCTCGAAGATGGCCTGGCGCCGCTCCTCGGGGATGCCGGGGCCGGTATCGGCGACCTCGATGACGACCGTCTCCGCATCGCGGCCGATGCGGATGCCGACGCCGCCCTGATCGGTGAACTTGATCGCGTTGCCGACGAGATTCAGCAGGATCTGGCGCAGGCGGTCGCGGTCGCCGACGAGATGCGTCGGCAGATCGGGCGCGAGATGGGCGGCGAGCTCGATGCCCTTCACCTGAGCACGCGGGGCCATCAGCTCCGAGACGGTCTCGACGAGAACGCCGAGATCGAACCGCTCGCTGGCGAGTTCGAGCTTGCCGGCCTCGACCTTGGCGAAATCGAGAATATCGTCGACGAGCCCAAGCAGCGCCTCGCCGGAGGTACGCAGCGCTCGGACATAGGTCGCCTGTTCCGGATCGAGCCCGGTGTCGCCGAGCAGATCGGCCATGCCGAGGATGCCGTTGAGCGGTGTGCGGAATTCGTGGCTGACGGTGGCGAGGAAGCGCGACTTCGCCTCATTGGCGCTTTCGGCGCGGGCGCGGGCCTCGACCAGTTCCTGCTCGGCGGCGATGCGGGCGGTGATGTCGCGCCCGACACGCTGCAGCACGGTCTGGCCCAGCGCGACCGGGACCACTGTCTCGACCCAGGAGACCCAGCGCTCGCCCTGCGGCGTCGCCAGGCATTCGTCGAAGACACGGGCACCACCCTCCAGGGCCAGAGCGGGTCGGCAGGCGATGAGTTGCGGCTGGGCGAGCGAGCCGACCACCTGCGCCTCGTCGAGCCCCAGCAGGGCAGCATAGGCGCCATTGGCATAAACGATGCGAGCACCGTCGCGCCGTACGATCAGGTCACCCTGCGCCTCGATCAGACTGCGGTAATGCTCCTCGCTGTCGGCCAGCACCCAGAGGCGGTCGTTCAGCGCCTCGACGTCGCTGGCGAGTTCCGCCGCCTGCTGGACGATCCGCTCGCGCTGCCGCAGCAGCAGAACGGCGGCAACGGTGGCGAAGAGCGCCAGCACCAGCAGCGAAACCGCTGCCCAGGATGATGAGGAAATATCCATGGCGCCACCCTAGCAGCGGCGCGTTGAGGAAAGGTTGGACGAAAGCGCGAATGCAACGGTGCATTGAGGGCAATTCGTTAACCCTCTCAGGCTCCGCCGACGCTCAGGCGGCCTGCGCGACCTGGTCGCTGCGCGTGCGGTAGGACAGGGCTTCCGCCAGATGAATTCGGCCGACCCTGGCTTCGCCATCGAGATCGGCCAGCGTGCGGGCGACCTTGAGCACGCGGTGATAGGCGCGCGCGGTCAGGCGCATGGCATCGGCAGCGTCGCGCAACAGGGCGAGCCCGGCATTGTCGGGCCGCGCGATCTCGTCGAGCACCGGCGCAGGACAGGCCGCGTTGGTGGTGACACCACTCAGGCCCAGCGCCTCGAAACGGGCCGTCTGCAAGCGCCGCGCCGCGGCGACGCGGGCGGCGACCTCGGCCGAGCCCTCGCTCGCCGCCGGCAGGATCAGGTCGGCGGCGGTGACCGCGGGCACGTTGATGGCGATGTCGATGCGATCGAGCATCGGGCCGGAAATGCGGCTCTGGTACTGCGCCATGCAGCGCTCGTTCTGCTGGCGACGGCAGGCGAAGCCAGGCTCGGTCGCCTTGCCGCATCGGCAGGGATTCATTGCCGCGACCAGCTGGAAACGGGCCGGATAGATCGCGCGGTGATTGGCGCGCGAGATCAGCACGTCCCCGGTCTCCATCGGCTGGCGCAAGGCATCCAGCGCCTGGGCCTGAAACTCCGGCAGTTCGTCAAGAAAGAGCACGCCGTGATGGGCGAGCGACACCTCGCCGGGCTTGGCCTGCAGGCCGCCGCCGACGAGTGCCGCCATGGAAGCCGAATGGTGGGGCGCGCGGAAGGGCCGCCGGTCGGTCAGTGCGCCCTCGGCGAGATGGCCCGCGACCGACAGGACCATCGAGACCTCGAGCAGTTCGCGCGGGCCGAGCGGCGGCAGGATCGAGGGCAGCCGGCTCGCCAGCATCGACTTTCCGGCGCCGGGCGGGCCGTTCATCAGGAGGTTGTGGCCGCCGGCGGCTGCGATCTCGAGGACGCGTTTGGCGCTTTCCTGGCCCTTGATGTCGGCGAGATCGGGCAACGGGCCGGCCTGGCGGGCGACTGCCGGCTCCGGCCGCGCCATCACCTGCGTGCCCTTGAAGTGGTTGGCGAGCTGGATCAGCGAGCGCGGCGCGAGGATGTCGATGTCGGCCGCCGCCCAGGCGGCTTCCGGCCCGCAGGCATGGGGGCAGATCAGCCCCTGCCCCCGGCCATAGGCCGCAATCGCCGCCGGCAGCACGCCCGCGACTGCGCTGATCGAGCCGTCGAGCGCGAGTTCGCCCAGCACGGTGTAACCGGCGAGGGCATCGGCGGGGATCGCCCCGATCGCCGCCATGACGCCGAGCGCGATGGGCAGATCGTAATGGCTACCCTCCTTGGGCAGGTCGGCCGGAGCGAGGTTGACCGTGATGCGCTTGGCCGGCAGGGCGAGACCCGAGGCAATCAGCGCCGAACGCACCCGCTCCTTGCTCTCGCCCACTGCCTTGTCGGGCAGACCGACGAGGATGAAATTGACGCCGCCGGGCGTGACCTGCACCTGGACATCGACGGCGCGTGCCTCGATGCCCTCGAACGCCACCGTCGCGACCCGCGTCACCATCAGCGCCACCCCATGCCCGAGGGAAGGCTAGCGGAGCTTCGGGCCGCGCGCAAGAACAGATCAGGAACTCAGGCGGGGGCGGCCGCATTCCTGCGCGCCACCACCTGTCGCAGCAGTACGGGTGCGGCGATGACGAAGCCCGCCAGCACGCTGGTCGGCGTGGCCAGGATCATCGGCAGGGCAGCAAGCCCGATCACCACCCGTTCCCACATCGCCAGCGTGGCCAGGAACCAGCCGGAGAAGGCCGCGGAGAGGAAGGTGATGCTGATGATGCAGGCTGCGGTGCAGCCGACGAGCTCGGTCCAGGTGAAGCCCGGCACCATGATGAGCATGGAGGGCGAGAACACGAAGACGAAGGGCACCAGCACCTTGCCGAGCGCCAATCTAAAGGCGGTGTTGCCGGTCTTGAACGGGTCGGCGCCCGCCATGCTCGCCCCGGCATAGGCCGCGATCGCCACTGGGGGCGTGATGTCCGCCAGCACGCCGTAATAGAACACGAAGAAATGGGCGACGAGCGGGTTGACCCCGAGCATGCCGAGCGCGGGTGCCGCCACGGTCACCATGATGATGTAGTTGGCCGTTGTCGGGACGCCGCAGCCGAGCAGGATGCAGACGACGCCCGTCAGCAGCAGGGTGAAGAACAGCGTCGCGCTCTTCAGGTCGAAGGGGAAAAACGGGATCAACCCGGAGACGCCGCGCGCCCACTGGTCGGCCAGCGAGGTCACGATCCAGGAAATTTTGAAGCCGACGCCGGTCAGCGTGACCACGCCGACGATGATGCCGACGGTCGCGGCGGCCGCACCGACGCCGATGGCGTATTTTGCGCCGAGGATGAAGGCGTCGATCATGTCGTCGACGCGCTTGCGGCCCTCAACCGACTTCATCAGCACGCCATGGGCCATGACCAGGAAGGCCGCCGCCGTGAGGCCGAGATTGACGCCCGGCACGCGCAGGAACTCGGTCGGCGCGGCGATGCCGATCGCGACCGCGAAGACCAGGGCCGAGGCGGCGCGATGCTGCGCCAGGCCGACGAGCATGCAGCCCGTGATGCCCCAGAAGGCAGCGAGATAGGGCGTGTAGCCGGTGAACAGCACCATGATCAGTGCAAAGAGCGGCGCGATCGTCGGCCAGTCACGGGCGAAGACCTCGGAGAGCTTCGGCGCGTCGGCATCGGTCATGCCGCCCATGCCCGAGCGCTTCGCCTCGAAATGCACCTGCATCAGCACGCCGAAGAAATGCATGAAGGCCGGGATGATCGCGGCAATGATGATGGTGGCGTAGGGCAGGTTGAGGAACTCGACCATCAGGAAGGCGGCCGCCCCCATGATCGGCGGGGTGATCTGTCCGCCCGTGGCGGCGGTCGATTCCACGGCGGCCGCGAAGTGGCGCTTGTAGCCCAGCCGGATCATCATCGGGATCGTCAGCGAGCCGACGGTCACGGTGTTGGCGACCGAGGAGCCGGAGATCATGCCAAACAGTGCCGAGCCGAAGATCGAGACCTTGGCCGGCCCGCCGGCATAGCGCCCGGCGACGGCCGCCGCGACGCCGAGGAAGAGCCGGCCCAGCCCGATGCGGGTGGCGAGCACGCCAAACAGCACAAAATGGAAAACGTAGGTCGCGACCACGCCGAGAGCGACGCCATAGACGCCCTGGCTGGTCAGGTAGAGGTGATTGACGAGGTTCGACCAGGTCGAGCCCGGATGCAGGAAGATGCCCGGAAACCAGTTGCCGAAGATCGCATAGGTCATCGCGAAGAGCGCGATCAGCGGCAGGCCCCAGCCGATGGCGCGGCGCGTCGCCTCGATCATCAGCACGATGGTGATCGTGCCCATGGCGACGTCGAGCCCCGAGGGATTGCCGACGCGGAAGACCATGTCCTCGAAGATCCAGGGGACATAGAGGCTGGAGACCGCGACCGCGAGCGCGAAGATCCAGTCATAGAGCGGCACGCCGCCCGGCCGCAGCCATGTCGAGGCGTAGACCGTGCCGGATTCACTCTTGCGGGCCGAGAAGACGAGGAAGATCAGCCCGAGCACGAAGGCGAGGTGCACACCGCGATGGGTCGTCTCGCGCAGCAGGCCGAAGCCCGCGGTGTAGTAGTGGAAGGCCGAGAGGGCCAGCAGCAGCCCGCCAACGATCAGCGCGGTGCCATGCGGCACCTTGCGGAACTGCATCTCGGGATCGAGTTCCTCCTCGAGCTTTGCGAGTTCGGCGGCGGTGGGCTGGCTGGTCATGGGCGCTTTTTCGATCAGTTCGCGTGCAATCCGACGCAAAGGGAAGCGCGCGTCATCCCGGGCGCAGCGAAGCGAAGACCCGGGATCCATTCCGGAACGGTTCCGGCATGGATCCCGGATCGGCGCCGCTTCGCGGCTTGTCCGGGATGACGGCGCGGATACGCGGCCGTCAGTGGCCTTACTTCAGCAGGCCGGCTTCCTTGTAGAAGCGCTCGGCGCCGGGATGCAGCGGCACGCCCTGCAGGCCGTTGAGGGCAGTCGCCTTCTGGATCGCCTTGCCCTTGGCGTGGCCGGAATCGAGCGCGGCGCGGGCCTTGTCGCTCCAGAGGGCCTTGGTCACGGCATAGACCGTGTCGGCCGAGATCTTGGACGAGGTCACCCAATGGGCACCGACGGCCACCGTCTTGACCGCACCAACATCCTTGTAGGTGCCGGCCGGAATCTCGTCGACGGCGAAGAAGGGGAAGTCCTTGGCGAGCTTCTCGGCGGGAGCGCCCGTGATCGGCAGGATGTCGATGCCCGAGCCGGTCGAGGCCAGCTCCGAGATCGCCGCCGCCGGGAAGCCGCCGGTGAAGAAGAAGGCGTCGACCGAGCCGTCCTTCATCTTTTCCGCCGCCTGGTTGGGCTTGAGATATTCGGGCGTGATGTCCTTCTCGCCGACGCCGAAGGCGGCCAGGATTGCCTTGGCATTCAGGAGCGTGCCGGAGCCGGGCTCGTCGAGCGAGACCTTCTTGCCCTTGAGGTCGGCGACGCTCTTCACGTTCGAGGCCTTGCGCACGACGAGGTGGACGCTCTCGGGATAGAGGTTCGCGATCGAGCGCAACTCTTCGATCTTCGGCTTGCCCTCGAAGACGCCGGTGCCGGAATAGGCCCAGAAGGCGACATCGGCCTGGACGAAGCCGGACTCGGCCGCGCCGCCGACGATCGCATTGACGTTGGCGACCGAGCCGTTGCTGGCGACGGCGGTGGAGACGAGCTGCGGGGGCGAGGAGATCGCGTTCGCGATCAGGCCGCCGATCGGGTAATAGGTGCCGGCGGTGCCGCCGGTTCCGATGCGGAAGAAGGCCGGCGCCTGGGCGAACGCGAGCCCGGCGGCCAGGGCCGCGCCGCCAAGGGCGAGACCGGCGACGACGAATTTCGAACGACGATGCAGTGACATGTCAGGCTCCCGATAAAGGGAGGCACTGTCTTGGGCTTTCCAGCGCCGATCAACTGAAAAGTTAAGGCTTGGTTACGCCGCCCACATGCCGGCGTCAGGTCGTCGGCGCGGAGGGCGTCCCCTTGCCCTTCTTGCCACCATTGGCCTCGCCCGAGATCCGGTCCGTCCAGGCCATCACCAGGCCAGAGGCGACGAAGACCACATGGACCACGACGTACCACATCAGGTCGCGGTCGCTGGTGCCCTTCACATTCATGAAGGCCTTGAGGAGCTGGATGGCCGAGATCGCGACGATCGATGAGATCAGCTTCAGCTTGAGCCCGGAGAAGTCGATCTTCGACATCCATTCCGGCCAGTTGCGGCTGGTGCCGGCATCGATCTTAGCGACGAAGTTCTCGTAGCCCGAGAAGATCACGATCACGATCAGCGAGCCGGTGAAGGTGAGGTCGATCAGCGCGAGCACCGCAAGGATGACCTCGGCCTCCGTCGCGGTGAAGACATGGGTGATGAAGTGCCAGGCCTCCTGCAGCGCCTTCAGCAGGAGGCCTGCCAGGCCGACGACCAGCAGGAGATAGAAGGGTGCCAGCAGCCAGCGGCTGAAGGACAGCGCCTCGCCGAAGCCGCGCGACAACCCCCCACTGCGCGAGGCGGCCTCGCCCCCGTCAAAGCTTTCGCCCGCCATCGTTCCCGCCCCTCACCAGCCGCCGTGGCTCGCATGTGCCACGCCGCCCGCCTTGCCTTCAAGCCGGCCGCTCAGGCGGCTGCGACGCCCACGCCGATCGGGCAGGAGACGCCGGTGCCACCGAGCCCGCAATAGCCGGCCGGGTTCTTGGCGAGATACTGCTGGTGATAGTCCTCGGCGAAATAGAAGGTCGGCGAATCGAGGATCTCGGTGGTGATAGGCCCATAGCCGCGCGCCGCCAGCGCCTGCTGGTAATCGGCGCGGGAGCGCTCGGCGACGGCGCGCTGGCTCGCATCCGTCACATAGATGCCGGAGCGGTACTGCGTGCCGACATCGTTGCCCTGGCGCATGCCCTGGGTCGGGTCGTGGCTTTCCCAGAAGGTCTTGAGCAGCGCCTCATAGGGCAGCACGGCGGGGTCGAAGACGACCATCACCACCTCGTTGTGGCCGGTGCGGCCCGAGCAGACCTCCTCATAGGTCGGGTTGGGCGTGAAGCCTGCGATGTAGCCGACCGCGGTCGTCCAGATCCCCTCGCCCATCTGCCAGAACTTGCGCTCGGCGCCCCAGAAGCAGCCCAGCCCGAAGATCGCGACCCGCATCCCCTCCGGGTAGGGGCCGACGAGCGGACGCTTGTTGACGAAGTGACGCTCGGCCGTCGGAAGCGGCGTGTCGCGGCCAGGAAGGGCCTCGTGGGCCTCGGGCAGGGCGGTCTTCTTGCGCAGGAAGAACATGGCGGGCTCCGTATCGGTTTCCGTCATGATATGGGGATCGCGGCCGGTTTTCGACAGATGGTGTGGCCCTCGCCGCTTCACCGTCTCGTGACGACGCCGATGCCGGGCTCGAGCGGGGCGCCCAGCCGGAGCAGCAGGAAGCCGAGCAGCAGCGCGACGAGCGCGGCGGGCGCCAGCAGCAGGGTCGTCAGCACCGGATCCCAGACCCACGCTGGGAGGTGGCGTTCGACCAGGGGCCGCAATGCTTCGCTGCGGGCACCCGACAGCGTGGTCACCGCGAGATCGACGGGCGTATAGCGCAGGCTGGAATTGGCTATGGAGCGGGCGCCGTCGATGACGAGGGAGACGAAGCCGGCCGCCACGAGCAGGTAACCCAGAAGCCGCAGCAGGAACCGCAAGCGCCACACTCCTTCGCTCAATCCGCACCGATCGGGCCGGGCGCCTTCCGTGGCGCAGCTCTGGCCGGCCGCCCCGATGTGCCCCTTCGCCCGCCCCTTTGCAACCGGGCGAACCGCGCCCCGCGGCGCGATCTGTCGAGGGCTGCGAGAACGCGCTTGAAAGAAGTCCGCCCCGCGGTCATAAGCAGCGCGCCGGACAGGTGGCCGAGTGGTTGAAGGCGCACGCCTGGAAAGTGTGTATACGGGAAACCGTATCGCGGGTTCGAATCCCGCCCTGTCCGCCATTCCCCACAACTGCATAGCGGCGCCACCGTCGGCGGTTTGACGCGTCCGCTGCGGGTCAGCCGGTGCGCCTCCAGAGCGGCGGCACGATCCTGCCGCGCCTGACGGCCAGGATCAGCATGACAACGCCCGTTGCGGTGCAGAGCGCAAAGGCGATCAGCGACGATTCCAGACCGAAGCTGCCGCCGGTGAGCAGGTCGGGCCCCTTGATGTTGGAGCGGATCAGACCCGGCTCGGGCGCATTCCCGGAGACGATCCCCGAGAAAATGGCGGACTGGGTATAGTTCCACGCCATGTGGAAGCCGATGCTGAGCCAGAGACGACGGGTCAGCATATAGGCCGCCGCCAGCAGCAGGCCGGCTTCGATGCTGATATAAATCGCGCCGAGTAGCGTGCCGGCCGGGTTCGCCAGATGCACGAGGCCGAATACGAGGGCTGAGACCGCCAGCGAAATCCAGCTGCCGAAGATGTCCTCGACGCAGCGGAACAGCACGCCGCGAAAGATCAGCTCCTCGAAG
Organism: Bosea sp. OAE506; assembly: GCF_040546595.1. Classification (NCBI taxonomy): domain Bacteria; kingdom Pseudomonadati; phylum Pseudomonadota; class Alphaproteobacteria; order Hyphomicrobiales; family Alloboseaceae; genus Allobosea; species Allobosea sp. OAE506. Next base: position 666,994 of record NZ_JBEPOB010000001.1, read on the forward strand.
ACGCCCGAACTGAGCGCCATCGCGACGGCCGGAATCACGAAGGTCCAGGGGTTCAGGCCCTCGATGCGGTACATGCCGAAGGCGATCAGGATCATCACGCAGGCGCTGTAGAGGCCGGCGCCGACCAGCAGGCCGGTGGCCCATTCCCGCCCCGCGCCCGACAGGGACAGTTCGTCGACGGGACGGCGCTCGATCCAGCGCGCATATCCCACATAGAAGGCGGTCGCGATGGCCGCCAGGCCCGCTGCGACCGCGATGGATTTCAACGGCGCCGCCTTGAAATACTCCATCAGGGTGTTGCTGGCGACCATCAGCACAAAGACCGGCCCGCCGAGCAGGACCAGACGCGTGAACGGAGACTGCAGGATGCGCCGCCACAAGGTCGGCTCGCGAGCGAAGGCGCCGTTCATCTCTAATCCGACCTTCAACAGATGATGAGACCGCTCCCGATCATGCTGTTTTGCCCGGCAAAAGCCAGTACCGGATTGGCTGCGGCAAGCTTTTCCGTCGCCGCTCGCGCAAGGGAAGCGGCGCGCAATACACGCCGCCAAGGGCTTTTTCGAGCCCAGAGGGCCCGGCAGAACACCCATTCCTGCCGAAAGGTCAGCAACTTCATCGTCGTTTGCAGCGGCCGTTCTTGGTGATGGCCAAGCCCGGGATTGTCTGACAAACTGTCGAAAGCTCCCATCAGAGGGGCGTGCAGGGAGAGGACATTTTTCATGGAACGCAGAGTCTTGCTCAAGGGCATCGGCGCGGTGGCCGCCACGATCGCCGCCCCCGCCATCGTCCGGGCCCAGGCCGTACCGACGCTGGTCGGCGCCGTGCAGTTCGGCGACGCGCACCCGTTCACGCAGGGCCTCCTCAAATTCGAGGAGCGCGTGAAGGCGCTCTACAACAAGCCGGTCAACTTCACCCTGCACAAGGATTCCTCGCTCGGGCTCGAGAAGCAGTATTTCGAGTACATGGCGCAGGGGAAGAACGTCGACTACGCGGTTGTCTCGCCCGCCCATATGTCGACCTTCGCCAAGGCCGCGCCCTTCATCGACGCGCCCTTCGTCTTCCGCGACTTCGCCCATATGGAAGCGGTGGTGAACAAGGGTCTACTCAACCCGATCGCCGACGAGATCGAGAAGAAGGCCGGCGTCCGGCTGATCGGCTATGGCGGCGGCGGCGTGCGCAACCTCTTCGCCAACAAGCCTCTGAAGAACGTTGCCGAGATCAAGGGCCTGAAGGTTCGCGTCCAGGGCGCGCCGATCTGGTCGCGCAGCTTCGCGGCCATCGGCATGTCGCCGACGGTGATCGCCTATAACGAGATTTACAACGCCATCCAGAACAACGTCATCTCGGCGGCGGAGAATGAAGCGGCCGGCATCGAGCAGATGAAGTTCTTCGAGGTCGCGCCCAACATCCTGATGACCCAGCACGCGGTCTCGGTCCGGCCGATCTGCTTCTCGATGAAGACCATGGCGACCCTGCCCAAGGACCTGCAGGACGCCGTGATCCAGGCCGGCAAGGAAGCCGCCGACTATGAGCGCAAGGTCGAATCGGGCGGCGATTCCGAGATCCTCGCCAGGCTCGAGGCGGCGGGCCGGCTGAAGCGGATCCCGTTCGAGGACCGCGCCACCATGCAGAAGCTCGCCGAGCCGATCATGCAGGCCTATGCGAAGGAAATCGACGCCAGCGGCATCCAGACCGCCATCGCCGGCGTCTGAACCCTCAAGCCCCGATCCCGCCGCCCTGGGCGCGTCTGCGCCCAGGGCTTTGCCTTCGCACGCGGAACCCTTTCATGGATGCCTCTCTGTCTGGCAGGCCCGGCCTGTGGCGGCGCATGACGGCTGCCTATTCACAACTGCTGTCGACCGTCGTCGTCTTTTCCGTCGGCATCCTGGTGGTGCCCGTGATGCTGCAGATCATCTCGCGCTACACCGATTTGATCCCGTCCTATATCTGGACGGAGGAACTGGCCCGCTTCCTGTTCATCTGGACGGTGATGATCGGCGCGATCCTGGGCGTGCGTGACAGCGCGCATTTCGACGTCGACCTGCTGCCCAATCTGGGCGCGAGGGGAGATGCGTTCATGCGCATCGTCGCCAAGCTCGGCGTGCTCGTGATCGCCATCGTCTTCGTCACCGGCGGCATCGAGTTCACCAAATTCGCCTGGAATCGGACCTCCGAGCTGGCCGAACTGCCGCTCTGGCTCATCCATATCGCCTGGCCCATCACGGGGCTGAGCTGGATCGTCTTCCTCGGCGAGCAGTTCACCGACGATCTGCGCGTCCTCTTCGGAAAGAGCATCAGCCCATGACCGGCAGCGTTCTCTCCTCGGGGCAGGCTGCCTCCATCCTGTTCGGCTGTTTCTTCCTCGGCCTTTTCCTGCGGATCCCCGTCGCCTTCGCGCTTGGCCTGGCCTGCCTGCCGATCCTGATCATCGAGCCCCGGCTCGATTCGATGACGCTGATGAGCGAGACGTTCAACGCGTTCAACTCGTTCATCCTGCTTGCGGTGCCGTTCTTCCTGCTGACGGCCAACCTGATGAATGTCGGAGGTGTGACCGACCGGCTGATGAGTCTGTCGCGCGCTCTCGTCGGGCATTTTCCGGGTGGCCTCGCCCAGATCAACGTCGTCCTGTCCTTCTTCTTCGCCGGCATTTCCGGCTCCTCGACGGCCGATGCCGCGAGCCAGTCGAAGATCTTCATCGAGGCCCAGCGCAAGGAAGGCTACGACGACAGCTTCTCGGTCGCGATCACCGCCGTCTCGGCGGTGCTGGCGGTGATCATCCCGCCCTCGATCCTGATGATCGTCTGGGGCGGAATCCTGACGACATCGATCGGCGCGCTGTTCCTCGCCGGCGTCATCCCCGGCCTGCTGATCGGCGTGGCACAGATGGCGACGGTCCACGCCTATGCGGTCCGGCGCGGCTACCCGACATATCCGCGCTCCTCCGTCAGGCAGGTGTTCTCGGCCGTCGAGCGGGCCGCGCTGGCGCTGCTGACGCCCGGCATCATCATCGGCGGCAAGGTCTTCGGCTGGTTCACCGCCACCGAATCGGCGGCGATCGCCGTGGTCTATGCCGCCTTCCTGTCGCTTCTGGTCTATCGGGAGATGAACCTAAAGGGGCTCTATGCGGCCCTGCTCGACACCGGCAAGCTCGCCGGCGTGACGCTGTTCTGCGTCGGCACGGCGTCGGCCTTCGGCTGGCTCATGGCCTATTACAAGATGCCGCAGGCGATCCTCACCGGCGTATCGGCCTGGGGCATGGGTTTCTACGAGACCGGCTTCTTCATCGCCGGCATCTTCCTGCTCGTCGGCTGCTTCCTCGACGCGATTCCCGCGATCATCATCGTCGGGCCGATCCTCGCGCCCCTGGCCAAGACGGTGATGATGGATCCGGTGCATTTCGCCATGATCGGCATCGTCAGCCTCGCCTTCGGGCTGGTGACGCCGCCCTACGGGCTGTGCCTGATGATCGCCTGCTCGGTTGCCGGCATCAGCATGCGCTCGGCGATCAAGGACACGATGATCATGCTGATGCCGATGCTGATCGTGCTGGCGCTGATCATCATGTGGCCGACCGTCTCGCTGTTCCTGCCGAGCCTGATCTCGCCGGAGTTCCTGAACTGACCTCACCTCTCCGCACGAGGGCGATCGCGGCGGCCGATGCGCCGCCGCTTGGGGCCGGCGCGCGACCTCCTCGCCATCGGCGGGGAGCGCGCCTCGCAACCGCTTGAAGCTGGTTCCGACTGGAACTACGCTGCCTGCAACGCACCGGACTAAAGGGTGCGATGGAGGAAACGGTAGATGACTCGCATGATCAGCAAAATCGCGACGCTCGGCTTCCTGGCGGCGGTCGCCGCCCTGGCGGCGAGCCCGGCCTCGGCCCAGGCCACGCTCGACGTCGTGAAGAAGCGTGGCAAGGTGCTCTGCGGCGTCTCGCCCAGCTCGGCCGGCTATTCCTATGCCGACGACAAGGGCGTGCGGAAGGGCTTCGATTCGGATGTCTGCCGGGCGGTCTCCTCGGCGGTGTTCGGCGCGCCCGACAAGGTCGAGTTCGTGCCGCTGAACACGAATATCCGCTTCCAGGCGCTGCAATCGGGCGAGATCGACGTGCTCTCGCGCCAGACCACGATGACCTTCTCGCGCGACAACTCGCTCGGCCTCGATTTCGGACCGGTCGTCTTCTATGACGGCCAGGGCCTGATGGTGAATGCCAAGCTCGGCGTGAAGAGCGCCAGCGAACTCTCGCAGGCGGCTATCTGCCTGCTGCCGGGCACGACGACGCTGCAGAACCTCGAGGACTACTTCAAGCCGCGCGGCATCAAGTATGAATCCGTCGTGTTCGAGGACAACAACGAGTGGCGCAACGCCTTCTTCTCGGGCCGCTGCGACGTCATCACCACCGACCGCTCCGACCTCGCCTCGGTCCGCGCCGTCGCCAACGACCCCAAGCAGTTCGTGATCCTGCCCGAGACGATCTCGAAGGAGCCGCTGGCCCCCGTGGTGCGCCAGAACGACAGCAACTGGAAGGATATCGTCTCCTGGTCGGTCTACACGCTGATCGCGGCGGAGGAGTACGGCATCACCCAGGCCAATGTGGACGAGAAGCTCCAGAGCAAGGAGCCAGAGGTGCAGCGCATGCTCGGCGTCACCGGCGATCTCGGCAAGATGCTGAACCTCGACAACAAATGGGCCTACAACATCATCAAGCAGAACGGGAATTACGGTGAGCTGTTCGAGCGCAGCCTCGGCGAGAAGACGCCGCTCGGCCTGACGCGCGGCCCCAACCAGCTCTGGACCAAGGGCGGCCTGCTCTACTCGCCTCCCTTCCGTTGAGCGACGCCGGCCCCTGCCCGGGGCCGAGACCCGGACCCCGCGGGCGGCGCCCTGGTGCCGCCCGCCTTGCCCGTCGCCCGGAATCCGCCATGGCCTCGTCTTCGTCGAACCCGCTGCGCCTGCTCAACGATCTGCGCGTGCGGGCCGTGCTCTACCAGGTCGTGGCGGTGGCGCTCGTCGTCGGCGTCGGGCTTTATCTCTTCGGGAACGTCTCGCGGAAGCTGGCGGAGCAGAACATCGCGACCGGCTTCGCCTATCTCGACCGGCCGGCCGGCTTCGTCATCAGCCAGTCCTTCATCGCCTATGAGTCCGGCAACAGCTATGCCCGCGCCCTGCTGGTCGGCATCCTCAACACGATCTTCGTCTCGGTCTTCGCGGTCATCCTCGCGACGACGCTGGGGCTGATCGTCGGCATCGCGCGGCTCTCGCGCAACCCGATGCTGTCGCTGCTCGCCAAGCTCTATGTCGAGGCGCTGCGCAACGTGCCGCTGCTGCTCTACCTCTTTCTCTGGTACGCGCTGATCGTGGCGGTGTTTCCGCCGGTGCGCGAAGCCTGGCAGCCGATCCCCGAGGTCTTCGTCAGCAATGGCGGGCTGATCGTACCCTCGCTGCGCTGGTCGCCCGCCCATAGCGGCGTGCTGCTGGCGGCGCTTGCTGGCGTGGTCCTCGCCTTCGTCGTGGCCGGCAGGCTGCGCCGACAGCGGGTGGCGACGGGCATCGAACGCCCGGCCTGGCCCTTCGTGCTGCTCGCCCTGCTGCTGCCACCGCTGCTGGCGACGCTCCTGCTGCAGCCGGATCTCGTGGTGAACTGGCCGGAAAAGGGCCGCTTCCGCATCACCGGCGGCGTGCAGGTGACGCCCGAATTCACAGCGCTGCTGGTCGGGCTCGGGCTTTCGTCTTCCGCCGGCATCGCCGAGATCGTGCGCGCCGGCATCCTGTCGGTCGGGCGCGGGCAATGGGAGGCGTCGCGCTCGGTGGGGCTTCGCGACGGACAGACCATGCGGCTCGTGGTGCTGCCGCAGGCGCTGCGCGTGATCGTGCCGCCGCTGACGAGTTCCTACCTCTCGACCTTCAAGAACTCGTCGCTGGCGATCGCGATCGGCTATCCCGACCTCGTCATGGTCTCGAACACGACGATGAACCAGACCGGCCAGGCGATCGAAGGCATCGCCATCTTCATGCTGGTCTATCTCGGCATGTCGATCTCGATCTCGCTGTTCATGAACTGGTACAATGCGCGCGTCGCGCTGGTGGAGCGCTGAGATGGCGACCGTCGCGGAGATGGACGCGCTCAACGTCGCGCGAGAGACGCTGCCGCCGCCCCGGCATCGCGGCTTTTCCGCCTCGCTGAAGCGCTATTTCGGCACGCCGCTGAACGCGCTCATCACGCTGGTCTGCCTGTGGCTGATGGTCCGGCTCGCGACTGCCGCCTGGGGCTGGCTGGTGACGCGCGCAGTCGTCGAGGGCGGGCCGCAGGCCTGCAAGGGCGGCTCGGGCGCCTGCTGGCCGTTCCTGGCGGCGAAGCTGCGCTTCATGATCTTCGGCTTCTACCCTTACGACGAGCACTGGCGCCCGGCGCTGGCGCTCGTCCTGTTCCTGGCGGCGATCATCGTCTCGATGATGCCGCGCTTCTGGGGGCGCGGGCTGGTCTGGCTCTGGATCGCGGTGCCGCTGATCTGCGGCGTGCTGATGTATGGCGGCGTCTTCGGCCTGCCCGTCGTGACCACGACGAACTGGGGCGGGCTGCCGCTCTCCTTCATGCTCTCCTTCGTCGGGCTGGCGCTGGGCTTTCCGCTCGGCGTGGTGCTGGCGCTGGCGCGCAGTTCCAAGCTGCCGGCGATCCAGGTCATCGCCATCATCTTCATCGAGGTCGTCCGCGGGGTGCCGCTGGTCTCGATCCTGTTCATGGCCTCGGTGATGCTGCCGCTGTTCATGCCGGACGGGCTGACGGTCGACAAATTGCTGCGGGCCCAGATCGCGATCATCATCTTCGCTGGCGCCTACATCGCCGAGACGGTGCGCGGCGGGCTGCAGGCGGTGCCCAAGGGCCAGCACGAGGCGGCGGCCGCGCTCGGGCTCGGCTACTGGCTCGCCATGCGCAAGATCATCCTGCCGCAGGCGCTGAAGATCGTGATTCCGCCGCTGGTGAACATCTTCATCGGCTTCTTCCAGGACACGACGCTGGTCACCATCATCGGCCTGCTCGATTTCCTCGACACGGTGCGCGCCTCGCTGCGCGACCCGAACTGGCAGGGTATCGCCGTGATCGAGGGCTATGTCTTCGCGGCGCTGGTCTATGCCGTGTTCAGCTACGCGATGGGCTCCTACAGCCGCTTCCTCGAACGCAGGCTGAAGACCGACCACGAACGCAGCGCACCCGGCGGGTGAACCCGGCGCGACGGGACGCGATCAACTCGGCGTGAGGACGTAACGGAAGCGCTGCACGGTGCGAATGGGTTGATGCCGGCCTCCTGCGCCGGTCCTGTCATCCGCAGAGGTTCCCATGCTCAACCGTCGCCACGCTCTCGCCACCCTCGCCGCCTCGGCCGTTCTGCTGTCCGGTTTCGCGGCTTCCGCCCTCGACAAGGCGGCCTTCTCGCAGGCCTCCTTCGACGCCGCGATGAAGGCCGGCAAGCCGGTGCTGATCGATGTTTCCGCGCCCTGGTGCCCGACCTGCAAGGCCCAGGCGCCGATCCTGTCCGAGCTCGCCAAGCAGCCGCGCTTCAAGAACCTCGTCGTCTTCAATGTCGATTTCGACAGCCAGAAGGACGCGCTGCGCGGGTTCAAGGCCCAGCAGCAGAGCACGCTGATCGTCTTCAAGGGTGGCGCGGAAATGGGGCGCTCGGTCGGCGACACCCACAAGGCGTCGATCGAAGCCCTCCTCGCCCGCGCGATCTGAGGCTGACGCATCATGGCCAGTGCCGGCTTCGCCCTGATCGCAGGGATCCTGTCGATCCTGTCGCCCTGCGTCCTGCCGCTGCTGCCGATCGTGCTCGGCACGGCGGTCTCGGAGCATAAGCATGGGCCGGTCGCGCTGGCGGCGGGGCTGGCGCTGTCCTTCACCGCAATCGGGCTGTTCGTGGCGACGATCGGCTTCGCGATCGGCCTCGACACCGGCGTCTTCCGGATGGCCGCGGCGATCATGCTCGTCCTGCTCGGCCTCGTGCTGATGCTGCCCGTGCTGCATGCACGGGTGGCGGCGGCGGGCGGCCCGCTGAGCAACTGGACCGAGCAGCGCTTCGGCGGCTTCTCGCCGAACGGCCTGCGCGGCCAGTTCGGCGTCGGGCTCCTGCTCGGCGCGGTCTGGAGCCCCTGTGTCGGGCCGACACTCGGCGCGGCGTCGGTCTTGGCCGCACAAGGCGAGAATCTCGGCGCGGTGGCGCTGACCATGCTCGCCTTCGGCGTCGGCGCCGGGCTGCCGCTGATCGCGCTGGGAATGCTGTCGCGCGCCCGGCTGATGAGCCTACGCAACCGCATGATGTCGGCCGGTCAGGGCTTCAAGACGGCGCTGGGCGGCTTCCTCGTGGCCGTCGGCATCCTGATCATCACCGGCTGGGACAAGACGCTCGAGGCGGCCCTCGTCGCCGCCTCGCCGGAATGGCTGACCCGGCTGACGACCTCGTTCTGAAGCCCCTTCCGCTGCATTGGCCGCAACGGCCGCCTTCGCTTTTCGGATAGGCGACGGCGGCCGTCTCGCCTAGATACGGGGCGCGCCTTCGGGCGTGGTGCGCCCCGGATATCCCTTCGGGCGCTCGCGATTGGACGCTCGCCCGATGCCGACCACCCCTTCCCCGATCCCGCCGACCTCCGACACCTTCGACCTTCTCGTGATCGGCGGCTCCTATGCGGGGCTCGCCATCGCCGCGGCCGCGCGCGAGGCGGGCTTTACCGGCCACATCGCGCTGGCGGGTGACGAGGCCGAGCTGCCCTATCAGCGTCCACCGCTGTCAAAGGGCTTCCTGCTCGGCAAGGCCGGAGCCCATCTGCCGCTGAAGGCGGCCTCCTTCTTTGCCGAGGCCGGCATCGCCTTCCTGCCGCGGCGCCATGCGGTGACGCTCGACCGCGAGGCCCGACAGGTGCACTTCGCGGACGGGTCGGTGCTCGGCTACGGGCAGCTCGCGCTCGCGACCGGCGCACGGGCGGCGGTGCTGCGCTGCGAGGGTGCCGCTCTCGACGGCGTCCTCGCCCTGCGTTCGCTCGACGATGCGCAGGCGCTCAGCGCACGGCTTGCGACAGCGCGGGCGATCGTGATCATCGGCGGCGGCTTTATCGGCCTCGAGGTCGCATCGGCGGCCGTCTCCCTGGGCAAGCAGGTCACGGTGATCGAGGCCGGGCCGCGGCTGATCGGCCATGCCGTCGCGCCGGAGATTTCCGCCTATATGCAGGGCGTGCATGAACGGCAGGGCGTCACTCTTCGCCTCGACACGCGCGTCGAGCGCATCGAGGGCGAGGGCGGCACAGTGACGGCCGTGATCTGCGCCGACGGTTCGCGCCTGCCCTGCGACCTCGTGCTGGCGGCGGTCGGGGCCGTGCCCAATGTCGAGATCGCCGCGGCAGCGGGTCTCGCGCTCGATGACGGGATCGCGGTCGATGAGTTCGGGCGGACCTCCGACCCGCTGATCTTCGCGGCGGGCGATTGCACCAGCCACCCCAACGTCCATGCGCGGCGGCGCCTGCGGCTGAGTTCGGTGCAGAACGCCAACGATCAGGGCCGCGTCGTCGGCGCGACAATCGCCGGGCGGGCGGAGCCCCATGCCGCCGTGCCCTGGTTCTGGTCGGACCAGTACGACGTCAAGCTGCAGATGGTCGGGCTTGGCGTTCCGGGCGGGCCCACCGTGCTGCGGGGCTCGCAGGCCGAGGGGCGCTTCTCGCTGTTTCGCTATGACGGGCCGCAGCTCGTCGCGATCGAGAGCATCAACCGCCCGGCCGATCACATGATGGGCCGACGTCTGATCGCGGCAGGCGTCTCGCCGACGCCGGAGCAGGCTGCGGACCCCGCCTTCGACCTGCGCTCGCTGGCCTGATCTCCCAAGACGGGCAGGCGCCCGCTTCGCCTTGAAAATGCCGCTTGCCAGCCGGGCGGAATGGGAGTGCCATGCCGCAGGGGCAGACGAGCCCTTGCGATGGAGACGACCATGTTGAGGACTACCATCCTTGCCGGCGCTGCCCTGTTGGCGCTGACGGCCCTGCCGATCACTCCCGCGGCGGCCCTGACGATGAAGGAATGCAGCGCCAAGTATCAGGACGCCAAGAAGGCCAACACGCTGAAGGGCCAGAAGTGGAACGATTTCCGCAAGGCCCAGTGCGCCGATGACGACGCCGACGAGAACGAGGCCGCAGCCGCCGTGACCGAGCCCGCCAAGCCGGCCGCGACCCCGGCCAGCGCTCCGGCGACCCCAGCCGCCAAGCCCGCCAGCACGGCCAAGGCCAAGCCCGCGGTGTTCCCGAAGGCGGTGGCGACCAAGTACAACGACCTCACCGCCGGCAAGGCGCGCCTCAAGACCTGCGCCGACCAGTACAACGCCAACAAGACCGCCAATGCCAATGGCGAGCTGAAATGGATCGAGAAGGGCGGCGGCTACTGGAGCCAGTGCAACGCCAAGCTGAAGGGCTGATTGGGGCTACTGCGGGAGGTCGCCGAGCCGGGCTCCGAACCACCACCGTCATCCCGGGCTTGTCCCGGGATCCATCGGAGGGCTCCGGCGCTCTATGATGGATCCCGGAACTCCGCTTCGCTACGTCCGGGATGACGGCGCGGATGGCCCACGATCTGCGCGCGCACTCAGCCCGCGAGCGACGCCCGCGCCTGACGGTATTCCGCCAGCAGACGCGCGCCCAGTTCGGCGGTCGTCGGCACGTCCTCGATCGCGCCGACGCCCTGACCGGCCGACCAGATCGTCTTCCAGACCTTGGCCTCGTTGCCGAGATCGAGCTTGCCGTGGCCGGTGAGGTTGTCGGGATCCAGCCCCGCCGCCTGGATGCTCTCGCGCATGAAGTTGGCGTTCACGCCGCTGATCGCCGGGGTGTAGAGGATGTCGGAGGCCTGGCTGCGCAGCAGCATCGCCTTGTATTCGGGGTCCGCCATGCTCTCGGTGGTCGCGATGAAGCGCGTGCCGAGATAGGCGAGATCGGCCCCCATAAGCTGGGCGGCTGCGATCTGGGCGCCGTTCGAGATCGCGCCCGCCAGCACGATCGTGCCGGCAAAGAAACGCCGGATCTCGGAGACCAGCGCGAAGGGGCTCATCGTGCCGGCATGGCCGCCGGCGCCGGCCGCGACCGCGATGATGCCGTCGACGCCGGCCTCGGCCGCCTTCTGGGCGTGGCGCAGGCTGATGACATCGTGGAAGACCAGCCCGCCATAGCCATGCACGGCCTTGACCAGATCGGGCACCGCGCCGAGCGAGGTGATGACGAGCGGCACCTTGTGCTTGGCCGTGATCGCCAGATCCGCCTCCAGGCGCGGGTTGGAGCGGTGGACGATGAGGTTGACGCCGAAGGGCGCGGCATCGGGCACATCCGCGAGGCGCCCCTCGATCTCGGTCAGCCAGGCCTCGTAGCCCTCGCTCGTGCGCTGGTTCAGCGCCGGGAAGGTGCCGAGGATGCCGGCCTTGCAGGTCTCGACCACGAGATCGGGACCCGAGACGAGGAACATCGGCGAGGCGATGGCGGGCAGGCGCAGGCGCCCGGCGAGCGTGGTCGGTAGCGGCACGGTGGCGATCTCCCCAGCTTCGGATTCCTGCAGGCCGGAATCTCTTCGCGATCCTCCGGTCGTATCAGCGCGCCGGCCCGTGTGGAACCCATTGCAGGGCCGCAGCGCGCCGGTGGCGCTTGCCAAATCCAGCGGGCTGGGCGAGTGCGGTCGGGAGAGCCGGCGTAACCCGGCCGAGCTTCGGGAGACGACGACGTGAGCCAGCCGAACCAGCGCGATTTCGAACTCCCCGGCCGTTCGGTGGTGATGGGCCGGCGTGGCATGGCCGCGACCTCCCACCCGACCGCCACGCTCACCGCGATCAACATCCTGCAGGCCGGGGGCAATGCGATCGACGCCGCCGTGGCAGCCTGCGCCGTGCAATGCGTGGTCGAGCCGGGCTCGACCGGGATCGGCGGCGACTGCTTCGTCTTGATGGCAGCGGGCGGCAGCGACACCGTCCTGGCCTATGACGGCTCGGGCCGGGCGCCGGCTGCGGCGACGCTGGACTGGTATCGGGAGCAGGGTTTCAGCGAGATTCCGCGCCAGTCCCCCCATGCGGTGACGATTCCGGGCTCTGTCGAGGCCTGGGCGACGCTGGTCAAGGACCATGGCCGCCTGCCGCTGGCGCAGCTCCTGAAGCCCGCGATCGAACTGGCGCGGGACGGCTATGTGGTGGCGCCCCGCTCCGCCGCCGACTGGGCGGGACAGGCCGCGCTGATGGCGAAGGACGAGCCGACGGCGCGCGTCTTCCTGCCTAACGGCCGCGCGCCGCTGGCGGGCGAGGTTCACCACCAGCGCGAACTCGCCGCGACGCTGCAGGCCATCGCCGAGACGGGGCCGAGCGCCTTCTACGAGGGCGAGATCGCTCAGGACATGGTCGACCGGCTGCGCGAACTCGGCGGCCTGCATACGCTCGAGGATTTCCGCGACACCAAGGGCGGCTATGTCACGCCGATCCACACGCGCTTCCGCGGCCATGACGTGTTCGAGTGCCCGCCCGCCGGCCAGGGCGTGATCGCGCTGATGATCCTCAACATCCTCTCGGGCTTCGAGCCGGGCGAGGACCCGCTCTCCGCCGACCGGCTGCATATCGAGATCGAGGCGGCCAGGCTCGCCTATTCGGTACGCGACGCCGTGCTGGCCGATCCGAGCCAGAGCGACGTGCCGCTGGACTGGCTGCTCTCGGAGGAGCTGGCGGCGCAGCTGCGCAGCCAGATCGACCTGAAGCAGGCGATCAAGGAGCTGCCGAGCTTCGCGCCCACCGAGGTGGAGCATGCCGACACGGTCTATATCAGCGTCGTCGACGGCGACGGGATGGCGGTGAGCTTCATCAACTCGGTGTTCCACCCCTTCGGCGCGGCGCTGGTTGCGCCGAAGAGCGGCGTGCTGCTTCAGAACCGCGGCCAGGGCTTCGTGCTCAAGGCCGGTCACCCCAATGCGATCGCGCCGCGCAAGCGCCCGCTGCACACGATCATCCCGGGCATGATGCTGCGCGACGGCAGGGTCTGCCTGTCCTTCGGCGTGATGGGCGGCCACTACCAGGCGATGGGTCACGCCCATCTGGTCAGCAAGCTGCTGGATTACGGGCTCGACCTGCAAAGCGCGATCTCGCTGCCGCGCATCTTCCCGCGCCCGGGCCAGACCGCGATCGAGGCGGAAAAGACCGTGCCGGCAGCCGTGCGTGCCGAACTGGAGCGTCGCGGCTTCGTCTTCACGGCACCGGGCGCGGCCATCGGCGGCGGCCAGGCGATCGCGATCGACCCCGTCACGGGCGTGCGGTCGGCGGGCTCCGACCACCGCAAGGATGGCTGCGCGCTGGGCTGGTGAGTTTCGCCGCGGCGCTCTGATCAGGCACCGGTGCCGGAACCACGACGGGTCATCCCGGCCGAAGCGCCGGGATCCATCATAGAGCTCAGGCGCCCTTCGATGGATCCCGGATCGGCGCTGCTTCGCAGCTTGTCCGGGATGACGGCGTGTTTCCGAGGGTGGCGAGCGTTGCTCAGCTGTCCATCTTCAGCGCGGCGATGAAGGCTTCCTGCGGGATTTCGACCTTGCCGAACTGCCGCATCTTCTTCTTGCCTTCCTTCTGCTTCTCCAGAAGTTTGCGCTTGCGGGTGGCGTCGCCGCCATAGCACTTCGCGGTGACGTCCTTGCGCAGCGCGCGGATGGTCTCGCGCGCGATGATCTTGCCGCCGATCGCCGCCTGGACGGGGATCTGGAACATGTGCGGCGGGATCAGGTCCTTCAGCTTCTCGCACATGGCGCGGCCGCGCGCGTCGGCGCGCGAGCGGTGGACCAGCATCGAGAGCGCATCGACCGGCTCGGCATTGACCAGGATCGACATGCGCACGAGGTCGCCCTCGCGATAGTCGGTGATGGCGTAGTCGAAGGAGGCATAGCCCTTCGAGATCGACTTCAGCCGGTCGTAGAAATCGAACACGACCTCGTTCAGCGGCAGGTCGTAGACGACCTTGGCACGCGAGCCGACATAGGACAGGTCGGTCTGAACGCCGCGACGGTCCTGGCAGAGCTTCAGCACCGAGCCGAGATACTCGTCAGGCGTGAAGATCGTGGCCTTGATCCAGGGCTCCTCGATCGTCTCGATCTTCATCACGTCGGGCATGTCGGCCGGGTTGTGCAGTTCCAGCACCGTGCCGTCGCGCAGCTTGAGATGGTAGACGACCGAAGGCGCGGTCGAGATCAGGTTGAGGTTGAACTCTCGCTCCAGCCGCTCCTGGATGATCTCCAGATGCAGCAGGCCGAGGAAGCCGCAGCGGAAGCCGAAGCCGAGCGCGGCCGAGGTCTCCATCTCGTAGGAGAAGCTGGCGTCGTTCAGGCGCAGGCGGCTCATCGCGGCGCGCAGCGTTTCGAAATCGGCCGCATCGACCGGGAAGATGCCGCAGAACACCACCGGCTGCACCGGCTTGAAGCCCGGCAGGGCCTGGGGCGTCTGGCGCTTCTCGTCGGTGATGGTGTCGCCGACCGCCGTGTCGGCGACCTCCTTGATCGAGGCAGTGAAGAAGCCGACCTCGCCGGGGCCGAGCTCCTTGACCTCCTGCATCTTGGGCTTGAACACGCCGACGCGGTCGACGCCGTAGGAGGCGTTGGCGCGCATCATGCGGATGGTCATGTTCTTCTTGAGCACGCCGTCGATGACGCGCACGAGCACGACGACCCCGAGATAGGCGTCATACCAAGAATCGACGAGCAGGCACTTCAGCGGGGCCTCGCTGTCGCCCTTGGGGGCCGGCAGCTTATGGACGATCGCCTCCAGAACACCCTCGATGTTGATGCCGGTCTTGGCCGAGATCGCGACAGCTTCCGAGGCGTCGAGGCCGATCACATCCTCGATCTGCTGCTTGATGCGCTCGGGCTCGGCCGCGGGGAGGTCGATCTTGTTGAGGACGGTGACGATCTCGTGGTTGGCGTCGAGCGCCTGATAGACGTTCGCCAGCGTCTGCGCCTCGACGCCCTGCGAGGCGTCGACGACGAGAAGCGAGCCCTCGCAGGCCGCCAGCGAGCGCGAGACCTCGTAGGCAAAGTCGACATGGCCGGGCGTGTCCATCAGGTTCAGGATGTAATCCTTCCCGTCCTGGGCCCGATAATCCAGCCGCACCGTCTGCGCCTTGATGGTGATGCCGCGTTCCTTCTCGATATCCATCGAGTCGAGGATCTGCTCGCTCATGTCGCGGGCGGCGACCGTGCCGGTCTGCTGGATCAGACGGTCGGCGAGCGTCGACTTGCCGTGGTCGATATGGGCCACGATCGAGAAGTTGCGGATGTTGTCGAAGGTGCGGGTGCTCATGCGCGGGCCATAGCAGCGAAGCCCCAGCGCGCCAAGGGTTTGCCGCAGACCCCGGCTATTCCGCCGCAGCCATTCGCAACGGCCCCGGGGCGGCTTCCTGCGCCCAGGTCAGGGCTCGGTAGTCGAAGCCGGCTTCCAGTGTCGGCTTCACCACGGCGAAATAGGGCGAGATGTCGAAGTCGCGCGGCATGTAGAGCGAGTGGTGGCGGATATGCAGGATTTCCTCGAAATCCGCCTCCTCCATCGCGCGGGCATATTCGATCGTCGGCAGTACGGGATAGCGCGCCGCCTCGAAGGCTTGGGCGATCAGCGTCGAGCAGATCGCCCGCGTCGGGTCACCCGAGCCCAGCGCGATCATGCGCCGGCGCCAGGATTTCGGCGCCCAGGGCAGCGGGATCAGCCAGCGCATCAGATCGAGGATGTTCTTGAGATCGTACTGGGTGCCGAGCCGGCCGAGGACATAGTCGACCACGACCTCGCACCCCTCCTCGTCGAGCGCCTGCGGACGGCAGATGCGGGTGCCGAAGGCGCCGTACTTCGACAAGGGCGAAAGCACACAGCCGACATCCATCTCGACCTCGGCCAAGACGAGCGGCTCGCCGTCCTCCGAGACCTGCCCGGTCTCTCCGACATAGAGCGCAGCATGGGACCAGGTCGACTGCGTCAGGTACTTGATCGCGGCGGAGACCTTCATGCCGCCCTCGACCAGCAGCACGTCGCCGGGACGCAGCGCGGAGCGCAGTCTCGCCAGAGCCTTCTCGTCGGAAGCGCGCGGCTCAGCCCTGCCGCGGGTGATGAAGCCGACGACGGCTCTTCCAAGCCACTCCAGACCTCGATTCATGGCCGTTCCCTCGACCAGCGCCCTTCTGGGCGTCGTTCCCCGCATATGAGCGCTGTTTCCCTGATGTTTCGGAAAGATCGACCTCGTCGCTGGTGGGAAGCTGGAATCGTGGTGAAGTCGGCGTTGACGTCCCCTCCCTGCACGCATGCTCTACCCATCCGGAAATCGCTTGATTTCCGTCATCGTAGAAATATTCTCTCATGATGGATTCGTTCGTCGACATCGATCTGGACCGCCGCCTCGGCGCCCGCCTCAAGGGACTGCGCCAGGCCCGGGATCTCACACTCGACCAGCTCTCGGCCCGCTCAGGCGTGAGCCGCGCGATGATCTCGCGGGTCGAGCGCGGCGAATCGAGCCCGACGGCGGCCCTGTTGGACCGGCTCTGCGCCGGCCTCGGCGTCCTGCTCTCGGCCCTCTTCCGCGACGAGGCGCAAGGCGGCCCGCTGGCGCGGCGGGGCGAGCAGCCGGTCTGGACCGATCCCGACAGCGGCTATGTCCGCCGCAGCGTGTCGCCGTCCGGCACGGGCTCCCGGCTCGAAATCGTGGAGGTCGAGATGCCGGCGGGTGCGCGCGTCCTGCTCGATGCGCCGCGCGGCGGCTTCCGGCTCGACCAGCAGCTCTGGCTGCTGGAGGGCGAGCTCACCCTGTCCGTCGGCGGGCGCGAGCATCGCTTGGCCGCGGGCGACTGCCTCGCCATGCTGCTCGACGGGCCGATCGCCTTCCACAACCCGGGCGAGGGCCCGGCACGTTATGCGGTGGTGCTGACCGCCGCCGACCTCTGAGACGGATGCAGGACATGACCCAGAACGATGCGATGACGGTCGAGCCGCTCGATGCGGAGGCCGCGCGAGCCGCGATCCCGGCTCTGGCTGACATTCTCGCCGACGCCGTCGAAAGCGGGGCCTCGGTCGGCTTCATGCACTGGAACGGGCCGTCCGACTACCGCGCGTTCTGGACGGGTGTGGTGACCGAGGTGGAGGCGGGACGCACGATCCTTTTCGCTGCGCGCCAAGGCGCGGAGATGCTCGGCACGGCGCAATTGCAGCTCGTCGGCAAGCCGAACCAGCCGCATCGCGCCGAGATCGCCAAGGTGCTGGTGCATTCGCGCGCGCGGCGGCGCGGCCTCGGCGCAGCCCTGATGCAGGCGGCGGAAACAGCGGCGCGACAGGCCAAGCGCGACCTGCTGGTGCTCGACACCGACGAATACGGCGGGGCGCGCCAGCTCTACAGCAAACTCGGCTGGACCGAACTCGGCACGATCCCGCGCTACGCGCTGATGCCCGATGGCCGCGACTGCGGCTCGACCTTCTTCTACAAGAGCCTGCGCTGAGGCGGCTCAGCCCTCGGCGGGCTGGCGGAAATAGGGCTCGACCTCGCCCTTGAGCTTCACCGTCATCGGGTTGCCGAAGCGGTCCTTGGCGTTGCCGGCGGTGAGGCGCACCCAGCCTTCGCTGACGCAGTATTCCTCGACATTGGTCTTCTCGACGCCCTTGAAGCGGACGCCGATATCCCGCGACAGCAGTTCCTCGTTGTAGAACGGGCTGTTGGGATTGGAGGAGAGGCGGTCGGGCAGCGTGTCGGTCATTGCGGAAGCCTCGGGAATCGCGTGTCGGATGGCGGCCAGGCCGCGTTGGCGCACAGGTAGCGCGATCCGGCGGCGATGCCAAATCGCGGTTTCAGCGACCGCCGGCCTGTTCGATCAGGCGCGCGATCGCCTGCTAGCCCCGCTGGCGGGCATGGGCGAGGGGCGTCACGCCGTCCTTGTCGGCGAGGCTGGGATTGGCCCCGGCGTCGAGAACCAGCCGCGCGACCTGCTGGTGGCGAGGGCCGCCATCGCCCAAGGATCACGATCTCCAGCAGGCAGGTCCAGCCGAGATCGTTGACGTGATCGAGGTCGATGCCGCTGGTCAGCAACAGCTTGACCGCCTCGACATGGGCGCGCTCGCAGGCGGGGATCAGCGCGTTGCCGCCATAGCGGTTGCGGATCGACAGGTCGGGCTTGCGCGGCAGCATCGCGGCGATGATCTCGGCCCGGCCCAGGGCTCCTGCGAGCAGCCAGGGCGTGTCGCGATTGGCGGCCTGGGTGTTGGGGCTCGCGCCGGCCTCGAGCAGAACCTTCGCGACGGATACGTGATCGCCGGCGACCGCGCGCAGCAAGGCGGAGCGGCCCTGCGCATCCTGTGCGTCAAGCGGAGCGCCGGATTGGATCAGGCGCGCGACCTCGTCGATGCGCCCGGCGGCGGCAGCCTCGATCAGGGCGGCGCCAGCGGCCAGCGCAGGACTGCACGTCATCATCATCCCCAGGGCGAACCCGCACCAAGAGCGGAAAGGCCTCACCGCGCCCCATCCAGCAGGCGGCCGACCACCTTGGCGGTGTAGTCCACCATCGGCACGATGCGGGCATAGTTCAGCCGCGTCGGGCCGATGATACCGACAACGCCGACGATGCGCTGCTCGGAATCGCGGAAGGGGGCGACGACCATCGAGGAGCCGGACATCGAGAACAGCTTGTTCTCGGAGCCGATGAAAATGCGCACGCCGTCGCCGGCCTCGGCCCGGCTAAGGAGATCGATCACGTCGGTCTGGGTTTCAAGATCGCCGAAGAGCAGGCGAATGCGCTCGAGATCCTCCTGCGCCTTGAGATCTTCCAGCAGATTGGCCTGGCCGCGCACGATGAGGTGGCGGTCGGAACTCGGACCCGAGGAGGTGGCGATGCCGCTCTCGACCAGCCTCGCAGTCAGCGAGTCGAGCTCGCGCTCCATCTGCTCGCGGTGCTGGGCGATCTCGGCGCGCAATTCGCCCAGCGTCTTGCCGAGGATGCGGGCGTTGAGAAAGTTGGCGGCCTCCGTCAGCGCGGAGGCCGGGAGCCCGGCCGGCAGGCTGAGGAGACGGTTCTCGACCGTGCCGTCATCGGCGACCAGCACGACGAGCGCGCGTGTCGGGTCGAGCCGGACGAACTCGATATGCTTCAGCCGGGCATTGGCCTTGGTCGTGACGACGACGCCCGCTCCGCGCGACAGGCCCGAAAGCAGGGCCGAGGCCTCGGTCAGCGTGCCGTCGAGCGTGCGGCCGGTAGCGGCGGCCTTCATCTGCGCCTCGATGCGGGTGCGCTCGTCCGAGGTCAGATTGCCGACCTCCATCATCGCATCGACGAAGAAGCGCAGGCCACGCTCGGTTGGCAGTCGCCCGGCCGAGGTGTGCGGCGCGTAGATCAGGCCGGCCAACTCGAGGTCGGTCATGACGTTGCGCACCGTCGCCGGCGACAGCGCCATCGGCAGCAGCCGGGCGATGTTGCGCGAGCCGACAGGCTCGCCCGTGGTCAGGAAGCCATCGACGATCTGGCGGAAGATCTCGCGCGAGCGCTGATCGGTCTCGATCAACCCGCTGGCTGTGTCGGGACGCGGCGTATGGGCGCTCATCGCGTGCGAAACGACTTTCTCGACATGGGCTTATTGTTGATCCGGACCGGCGCCCGATCAAGCGAAAACGCGTGCGACCCCTGTCCGCCTTGCCGCACCCGCGGCGACCGCCTACAAGCCGCCAACCCCGAACAATCAGGATATCGCCATGCGACCCTCGAAACGCGCCGCAGACGAAATGCGCAAGGTCACGCTCGAACGCGGCGTCGTGCGCTATGCGGAAGGCTCCTGCATGGTCTCGTTCGGCGAAACCCGGGTGCTCTGCGCCGCCACCGTCGAGGAAAAGGGCCCGCCATGGCTGCGCGGCACCGGCAAGGGCTGGGTCACCGCCGAATATGCGATGCTGCCGCGCGCCACGCATGAGCGCAATCGCCGCGAGGTGACCTCCGGCAAGCCGTCCGGCCGCACGCAGGAGATCCAGCGTCTGGTCGGGCGCTCGCTTCGCGCCGTGGTCGACCTGACCGCGATCGGCGAGCGGCAGATCGTCGTCGACTGCGACGTGCTGCAGGCCGATGGCGGCACGCGCACGGCCTCGATCACCGGCGCCTGGGTGGCGCTGCACGATGCGCTGAAATGGATGGAGGCGCGCTCCATGCTGAAGGGCGCCAACCCGCTGAAGGACCATGTCGCGGCGATTTCCTGCGGCATCGTCGCCGGCAATCCGGTGCTCGACCTCGATTATGTCGAGGATTCCGGCGCGCAGACCGACGCCAATTTCGTCATCACCGGCTCGGGCGGCCTCGTCGAGGTGCAGGGCACGGCCGAGGGCGCGCCCTTCTCCGAGGAGGAGCTGATGGCGCTGATGCGGCTCGCCAAGGGCGGGGTGAGCAAGCTTGTGGCGCTGCAGAAGGCGGCCGTGGCCTGAACGGCCCTGTCGTTTGCCGCGTGAACCTGTCGTCATCCCGGACGCAGCGAAGCGGAGATCCGGGATGACAGCGAGGGTCCGGAGGACAACGAAAGATGCTTGAACACCGCATCCTCACCGGCAAGGTCGTGATCGCGACCCACAACAAGGGCAAGCTCGTCGAGATGCGCGAGCTGATGGCGCCCTTCGGGATCGAGCTGGTCTCGGCCGGCGAGCTCGGCCTGCCGGAGCCCGACGAGACCGGCTACATGTTCTCGGAGAACGCCGCGATCAAGGCGCATGCGGCCGCGAAAGTCTCGGGCCTGCCGGCGCTGTCGGACGATTCCGGCCTCTGTGTCGATGCGCTGGACGGCGCGCCGGGGCTGTTCTCGGCCAACTGGGCCGGGCCGGGCAAGGATTTCAAGCCGGCGATGGCGCGCGTGCTCGCCGAGATGGCCAAGCGCGGTGCGACGGCGCCGGAGCAGCGCAAGGCACATTTCGTCTCGGCGCTGGTGATCGCCTGGCCGGACGGCCATGAGGAGCTGTTCGAGGGCCGCGTTCATGGCCGCATCGTCGAGGCCCCGCGCGGCAGCGGCGGCTTCGGCTACAACCCGATCTTCCAGCCCGACGGCTACGACATGACCTTCGCGGAGATGACGAGCACCGTGAAGAGCGGCGCCGACGACGCGCTCTCCCACCGGGCGCGCGCCTTCAAGCAGTTGGCGGCCGCCTGCCTCCGGGCTCCGGCGTGAGCGGCGCGGCCGCCCGCGCGCCGACATCCCCGATCCTGCATCCGACCGCGGATGCGGGCTTCGCCGTCTATGTGCACTGGCCTTTCTGCCTGGCCAAATGCCCCTATTGCGACTTCAATTCGCATGTCCGGCTGCAGCCGCCCGACCAGGCCCGCTATGTCGCGGCCTTCCGGCGCGAGATCGCCCATCGGGCCGCGCTGGCTCCGGGTCGGACCGTCACCTCGATCTTCTTCGGGGGCGGCACGCCCTCGCTGATGGAGGGCCGCACGGTCGGCGCGATCCTCGACGCGATCGGAGAAGCCTGGGCGATCGACCCGCATTGCGAGGTCTCGCTCGAGGCCAACCCGACCAGCGTCGAGGCCGGGCGCTTCGCCGATTTCCGCGCCGCGGGCGTCACCCGGGTGTCGCTCGGCGTGCAGGCGCTGAACGATGCCGACCTGAAGGCGCTCGGGCGGATGCATTCGACGCGCGAGGCGCTCGATGCGGTCGCGATCGCGCGGAAGTACTTCGAGCGCTACTCCTTCGACCTGATCTATGCCCGCTCGCCGCACCAGACGCCGGCTTTGTGGCGGGCGGAGCTGGAACTGGCGATCAGCCATGCCGCCGAGCATCTTTCGCTCTACCAACTCACCATCGAGCCCGACACGATGTTCGAGCGGCTGTTCAAGGCCGGCAAGCTCGCCGTGCCGGACCATGAGGCGGGGGCTGCGCTCTACGAGATCACGCAGGAGATCACGGCCAAGCATGGCTTGCCGGTCTATGAGATCTCCAACCACGCCCGCCCCGGCGCGGAATGCCGCCACAACCTCGTCTACTGGCGCTATGGCGAATATGCCGGCATCGGCCCCGGCGCCCATGGGCGGCTGGTCACCGATGAGGGGCGGATGGCGCATTCGACCGAGAAGCGGCCCGAGGCCTGGCTGGAGCGCGTCGAAGCGGACGGCCAGGCGCTGGTCGAGAACGAGCGGCTCAATGCCGAGGCGCAGGGCGACGAATATCTGCTGATGGGGCTGCGGCTGGTCGAGGGCATCGACCCCGCCGTGTTCAAGGCGCTGTCGGGCCGCGCGCTGAACGAGCGGCGCGTGACCAGCCTCGTGCTCGACCGGCTGCTCGTCCGCAAGCCCGGCGGCAAGCTCGCCTGCACGCCCGAGGGCGCGCTGGTGCTGGACGCGGTGGTGGCGGATCTGGCGGCGTAACACCCGTCATTCTCGGGCGGAGCGAAGCGCAGACCCGAGAATCTGGAGACAAGAGATGCTCGGGTCGAGCCCGAGCATGACGTGCGTAGGCTACTGCGTGCGCGGTCCGAGATCGCGCGGGGCAGCGTTGACGGTGACGATCTGGCCGTTGCGCAGTTCGAGCACGGCCAGCCCGCGGTCGTTCTGGCCGTCCGGGCGGAAGCGGAAAACGCCGTCCGCGCCCGCGAAGCCCGAGGCGTTGGTCAGCACCGATTCCGAGAAGCGCTGCGACCCCTGCGTGCGCGCCAGCGCCGCCGCCAGCGAGACCGCGTCATAGGCGAGCGTCGCCGTGCGCGTCGGCGCGCTGTTGAAACGCGTCTGGTAGCGACCGGCGAAGGCGTTGAAGCCGGCCGTGTCGGGCGAGGCGAACCAGCCGCCCTGGATCGCCGGGACGCGCGCGACATTGGCGTCGTTCCAGACGCCGGTGCCGAGCGGCTTCACCTTGGCGGGGTCGTAGCCCGCCTGCTGCAAAGCGAGGCCCAGCGCCGGCATGGTGTCGGCGGCGGCGGGCACGAAGAGCGCATCGGCCTGCTGCAGGGCCGGAACCAGGCGCTTCGCCGCGGCGGCCATGGAATTCGAGTCAGGCGAGAAGCGCTCGATCACGACGACGCGGCCGCCGCGCCCCGCCACTGCCTGCTGGAAGGCGGCCTCGACGACCTTGCCATAGGCGGTGTCCGGCACAAGGGCGGCGAAGGATTTGCGCCCCTGCTGGGAAGCGTAGCCGATGACGCGGTTGACGTCGTTCTCGGGTGGGAAGGAGAGCAGGTAGACCCCGCGGCCAGCGACGTTGGTGTCGCTGGAGAAGGCGATGACCGGGCGGTTGGCGGCGCGGGCGACCTGGCCTGCCGCCTGGACCGACGGCGCAAACAGCGGCCCGATGATGAGCTCGGCACCCTCGGCGATCGCCTCCTGGGCCGCAGCCTGGGCGCCCTCGGGCGTGCCGCGGTCATCCTTCACCAGCAGCGTCAGATCGGCGTTGGGGAATTCAGAGAGCGCCATTTCGGCGGCATTCTTCAGCGAATTGCCGACGACGGCGCCCTGGCCTTCCGCGGTCAGCGGCAGGATCAGCCCGACCTTGACCTTGCCCGTGCCCGATCGTCTGGCCCGTGTTCTGCGCCGGCTGCGCCTGCGGCGTGGCGGTGTCGAAGCCCGGCAGCCCGCTCGGCCCGCCACTGCAGGCCGCCAGAGACAGGCAGGCGAGCGCCGCCAGCGATGACAGGCTGCGGCGGCTGACCGGTTCCCTGAGCGGATGACGCGACACGGGCGATCTCCAGATCTCGTGCCGGATCGGTGCAGGCCCGTCCGGCGTTACAGTCCCCCGACCGTGGGGAATCTCCTGCCAGTGCGGCAGGGTATTTTCAAGTTGTTAACTCTGAGTTGCAGCCGCGGGCGACGGAGCCCGTCGCCCACGCGGATGGCGCACCGGCGACGGCTGTGGCAGGTTCGCCGCCATGTCGACGCCGACCCATGCCCCTGCCCCCGCCGCGCCGCGCGCACCCAGCTACACCGCCTTCGGGATCAGGGCGGAGGCGGAAGCGCTGGCGCCCGGCCTGCACATCGTCGCGACGCCGATCGGCAATCTGCGCGACATCTCGTTTCGCGCGCTGGCGACGCTGGCGGCGGCGGACGCCGTCCTCGCGGAGGACACGCGGACCTCGAAGACGCTGCTGGCGCATTACGGCATCTCGACGCCGCTCTACCCCTATCACGAGCACAATGCCGAGCAGATGCGGCCGAAGATCCTCGGCAAGCTGCGCGAGGGCGGCAAGCTCGCCCTGATCTCCGATGCCGGCACGCCGCTCGTCTCCGACCCCGGCTACAAGCTGGTGGCGGAGGTCGTCGCGGAGGGGTTACCGGTGACGGGCATTCCCGGCCCCTCCGCCGTGCTGGCGGCGCTGGTGCTGGCGGGCCTGCCGACCGACCGCTTCTTCTTCGAGGGCTTCCTGCCGCCCAAGGCGGCGGCGCGACGCCGACGGCTGACCGAACTCGCCGCCATTCCGGGCACGCTCGTCTTCTTCGAATCGCCGCGGCGGCTGGCCGAGATGCTGTCGGACGCGGCGGCCGTCCTCGGCGAGCGCCCGGGCGCCGTCGCGCGCGAGCTGACCAAGTTCTACGAGACCGTGCGGCGCGGGCCCCTGTCGACGCTGGCGGCGCATTACGAGGGCGAGGAAGAGGCGCGCGGCGAGATCGTCGTCGTGATCGGCCCGCCCGGCGCCGAGACAGAAGCGGCTGCCGGCGACGCAATCGGCGAGCGGCTGAGGATCGCGCTTGCCGACCTCTCGCTGAAGGAGGCCGTCGCACAGGTCGCGGCCGAGACTGGCCAGCCCAGGCGCAAGGTCTATGCCCGCGCGCTGGAGCTGACGCGCGAGGAGCCGTGACAGGTGAGGCCCGCAGCCGCAGGGCCCGCCGCTCCGGCACCACCGGGCGGCGCGCAGAGTGGCTCGCGATCATCTGGCTCGGCCTGAAGGGCTATCGCCCGCTGGCGCGGCGCTTCGGCGGCAAGGGCGGCGAGATCGACCTGATCGTGAAGCGCGGCCGCAGCATCGCCTTCGTCGAGGTCAAGGCGCGCGGGGCGATGGACGAGGCGCTGACTGCGATCACGCCCGAGAAGCACCGGCTGGTCGAGCTGCGGATCCGGCAGTGGCTGGCGCAGAACCCCTGGGCGATGGCGCATCATCTGCGCGCCGATGCAGTCTTTCTCGCCCCCTGGCGCTGGCCGCGCCATGTGCCGGCGGTGGTCGAACTGGGGCTGTGAGCCGTGGGCGCGGCGTTTACAGCCGTCGTTCTGCGGAGATACCCTCGCTACTCGCTCCGTATGAGGTCGCCATGAGACCGTCGTCGCGTGCCTGGTTCCTCGTCATCGCCATCGCCGCGCTGGCCGGCCCGGTACAGGCCGCACAGGTCGTGGCGCTGGGTGCCAGCAACACCATCGGCCGCGGTCGTGGCAGCACGCCCGATGGCGTTCCGCCCGGGCAGGCCTACCCGGCTCAACTCCAGGCATTGCTGCGGTCGCAGGGTTGCGCGGTCAGCGTCGCCAATGCGGGGGTGGCCGGCGACACGACCCGTGGCATGCTGGCCCGGCTGCCGCGGGCGGTCGGCAAGGACACCCGCGTCGTCATCCTCCAGCCCGGCGGCAATGACGGCCGGCGCGGGGAAGGCGGAGATACAGCCAGCAATGTCGCGGAAATCGAGCGCCAGCTCGGCACGCGCGGGATCACCATGATCACGCTCGACGGGCTCGGCCGCCTCGCGGGAGCCTATCGCCTCGCGGACGGGCAGCATTTCAGCGCCGAGGGCCACGCCGCCTTCGCCGCGCATCTCGCGCCGCAGGTCATCCGGACCGGAATCTGCCGCCGCTAGCCGCCTGCCGCGGCGCGCCCCCGCACGCCACGCACTTGCGGGACGACCCCCTGGCGCCACATAAGGTCGCTCCAGAACCGGAGCGCACATCATGACCCTCAGCGTCGCCATCCAGATGGACCCGATCGAGCGCCTGCGGGTCGCCGGCGACACCGGCTTCGCGCTGATGCTCGAGGCGCAGGCGCGCGGGCACACGCTGTTCACCTACACGCCCGACAAGCTGTCGATGCGCGACGGCAAGGTCACGGCGCCGATCCGCCCCGTCACCGTGCGCGACGTCGAGGGTGACCATTTCACGGCCGGCGCCGAGGTCCGCACCGATCTCTCGACGCTGGACGTCGTGCTGCTGCGGCAGGACCCGCCCTTCGACATGGCCTATGTCTCGACCACGCATATGCTCGAGCGCATCCACCCGAAGACGCTGGTGGTCAACGACCCCTTCCATGTCCGCAATGCGCCCGAGAAGATCTTCGTCACGCATTTCCCCGAGCTGATGCCGCCGACTCTGATCACCCGCGACAAGGCCGAGATCGAGGCCTTCCGCGACGAGTTCGGCGAGATCGTGATGAAGCCGCTCTACGGCCATGGCGGCGCGACGGTGTTCAAGACCAGCAAGGACGACCCGAATTTCGGCTCGCTCTACGATCTCTTCGCCAATCTCTTCCGCGAGCCCTGGGTGGTGCAGGCCTACATCAAGGAGATCTCGGAGGGCGACAAGCGCATCATCCTGATCAATGGCGAGGCGGCGGGCGCTGTGAACCGCGTGCCGGCGGTCGGCGACCTGCGCGCCAACATGGTGCGCGGCGGCGCGGCGCGGCCGACCGACCTCTCGGCCAAGGAGCTCGAGATCTGCGAGGCGATCGGCCCTTCGCTGCGCGAGCGCGGCCTGCTGCTCGTCGGCATCGACGTGATCCATGGCAAGCTGACCGAGATCAACGTCACCGCCCCGACCGGTGTGCGGGCGATCAAGAAGCTCGGCGGGCCCGATCTGGCGGCGCAGCTCTTCGACGTGATCGAGAGCAAGGTCGCCCATCGCAGCTGACGGCCCCGCCGCGGGCGAGCCGCTTCAGCCCTTGACGAAACCCTTCCAGCAAGGGCCAAGCGCGATCTCGCGGCGGCCGGTCATCGCCGGCCGGTAGACGTTGTGCAGCGCCTGGTTGGCGACGGTCACCGGGCAGAGCGGCAGCAGGATGAGATCGGCCGCAGCCACCGCCGCGAGCGCTCTCGCGTCCGGCTCCGGCACGGCGCGGAAGGGATCGGCCCCGATCGCGATATGGCGCACGCTGGAGCGGCCCATCAACGCCGGGAACGGGTTGACGAAGTTCAGGCTCATGATGGTGCCGAAGCGCGTGCCGGTCAGCGCCTCATGGGCGAGGATCGCGGCGATGCCGGCATCGATCGCCATCAGCCAGCCGAGCTGGAAATCGAGCTCGGAATAGAGCGTCTGGCTCGGCAGGATCTGCTGCGCGGCGATGGTTTCCAGCGTGTCGGTCGAGGACGCGTAGATCGCCTGCATCTTATCGGCACGGCCGACCACCTCGGGATGCTGCGAGACGCGGCCGAGCGCGCCGAGATGGTCGTTGGGCAGGGCGATGTAGTTGTTCTGGGCGAGCAGGGTGCGACCCGCGCGCTGGAGCACGGTCATCGCCGGCGGGAGTGCCGTCGCCGCCAGCAGCGCCAACACGAGGAAACGCCCCCGCCTTTCGACGCCCGTTTCGCGCAGCAGGATCCGCAGCAGCACCGGCCAGGCGAAGACGAAGGCGAGCCCGCCAGTGTTCTGCGTCTCGAGGAAGAGCCCCGCCGCCATGGTCACGGCGAGCCAGGCGCCGTCACGGTCGAGCAGCGCATGGAGCGAGGCCAGCGAGCGCTCGCTGGCGCAGCGGCGCAGGCCTTCCAGCATCGCGTCCCGCCCGGTCCAGGCCAGGGCCAGGATCAGCACGCTGCCGGCGGCGACGATGTCGAGATGCAGGGCGCCGGCCTGCAGGAAGCGCGGCAGGATGCCGCCCGCATTGATGCGCAGCAACGCGAGAATGCTGCCCGCATAGGCGCTGACGAGACCGCTGGAGAATTCGAGCCCGGCGAGAACGAAGAGAGCGCCGACGGCCGCGAGCAGGCCGAGGCGCAGGTCGATCCGGCCTGCCAGCAGTGCATAGGCCAGCACCAGCCCGCCGGCGAGGAAGCCGGTGATCTTGATCAGCAGCAGCGCCAGCATGCACCACAGCAGCACGCCGGTGCGCAGCGCCCGGCCCGGCAGCACGAAGAGCGCCGAGACGAGGACATACACTACGATGCTGGCCTGGCGGTTGTAGATGCCGAAGCCGTCCAGCCCGGGGAACAGCGAATGCTGCTCGACATTGAGCGGCAGGATCTGAAAGGCGAGATAGGGCAGCAGCAGGCCGAGCGCGAGGCGGCGCGAGCGCCGGTCCGCCTCGCGCAGCACCAGCGCCATGGGCAGCGCCGTGATGGGGAACAGCGACCATTGCGCCAGCAGAAGCGGATGCGCCTGCGGGAAAAATCCACCGAGCCAAGCGTAGAGCCAGTAGCCCAGCGGGCCGACCGGGGCGAGGAAGTCGATCAGCGGGACCTGCCCCTCGGCGATGCGGCGGGCGGCGTCGACATAGAGGACGAGGTCCCAGTACATCGCGCCGAGCGGCAGGACGAGCGGGCGCGTCAGCAGCCAGACGCAGAGGACAAGCGCGGCGGCGAGCAGGATCAGGGGCACGAATGGAACGCGCCGGCTCGCTCTGAAAGCCGCTGTTACATGCGCGCCGCCCACGGGTTCCTCGGCCTGCATCGGCAACCTCGCCTGCCTCTCTCCTGCAACCGGCGATAGCGGCGACAGGTTAAGACTCCGCTGAGGGCGCTAGCCGGCGCCGGTGCCGTTGAGGCTGTTGGTCTCGTCCCAGCCATAGCGCATGGTCTCGAAGCGCATGGTCAGCGCATCGACCAGCAGCAGCTTGCCGACCAGCGGCTCGCCGAAACTGGTGACGGCGCGGATGACCTCCAGCGCCATCAGCGAGCCCATCACGCCGGGCAGCGCGCCGAGGATTCCGGCCTCGGCGCAGGTCGGCACCGAGCCCGGCGGCGGCACGTCCGGAAACAGGCAGCGCCAGGTCGGATTCGGCCGGCCATCGGCATTCGTTTCATGCGCCCGGATCGTCGTCAGCGAGCCGTCGAAGCGCCCGAGCGCCGCCATCACGACGGGCTTGCGCTCATGGAAGCAGGCATCGGAGACCGCGTAGCGCGTCGCGAAATTGTCCGAGCCTTCGGCGACGACGTCATAGAAGGCGATCAAGGCGCGGGCGTTGTGCGGGTCGAGCCGGGTGACATGCTCCTCGACCACGACATGGGGATTCAGCCGCTTGACGAAGGCCGCCGCCGCAACCGCCTTGTGGGCGCCGATATCGTCCGTGCCGTAGATCGTCTGGCGCTGCAGGTTGGACAGCGAGACGATGTCGTCGTCGACGATGCCGATATGGCCGACGCCCGCGGCGGCGAGATACTGGATCAGCGGTGCTCCGAGACCGCCGGCGCCGACGACCAGGACCCGCGCGCGCTTGAGCTTCTGCTGGCCCGGCCCGCCGATCTCCGGCAGTACCAGATGGCGCGCATAGCGCTCGACCTCGTCGTCGTTCAGGCTCATGGGCGGAAGCGTTAGGCCGATCGCGCCTGCGGGGCAATCGCTCCCGCGGCAGGGCCTGACCCCGGCTGCGGCATTGCGGCACCTCGGGCGGTCCCGTGCCCGCCACCGTCTTGGCCGCGCCGGAAAGCCATGCCATCGTGTCGCCAGACGGGGCGGGCAACGCTTCCAGACATCGACAGGGGAATCCGCATGCAGCTCAAATCGCTCGCGCTGGCGCTGGCCGGCGTCGCCCTTTCGGCCGTCGTCGCGATGGCGCAGGCACCGATCAAGCCCGCAATCGTCTATGACAAGGGCGGCAAGTTCGACAAATCCTTCAACGAGGGCGTCTTCGCCGGCGCCGAGAAGTTCAAGACCGAGACCGGGGTCGAGTTGCGCGACTTCGAGCCGACCAACGACGCGCAGATCGAGCAGGCGCTGCGCCGCTTCGCCCGCGACGGCCATTCGCCGATCATCGCGGTCGGCTTCTCGCAGGCGACCGCGCTGCAGAAGGTCGCGGCCGAGTTCCCGGCGCTGAAATTCACCATCATCGACATGGTCGTCGACCTGCCCAACGTGCAGTCGGTCGTCTTCAAGGAGCATGAGGGCTCCTATCTCGTCGGGCTGCTCGCCGGGATGGCCTCGAAGTCCAACAAGGTCGGCTTCGTCGGCGGCATGGACATCCCGCTGATCCGGAAATTCGCCTGCGGCTATGTCCAGGGCGTCAAGGCGGCCAAGAAGGACGCCGAGATCTTCCAGAACATGACGGGATCGACGCCCGCCGCCTGGAACGACCCGGTCAAGGGCGGCGAGCTCGCCAAGTCGCAGATCGACCGTGGCGCCGACGTGATCTACCACGCCGCCGGCGGGACCGGGATCGGCGTGCTGCGCGCCGCGGCCGACGCCGGCAAGCTCGGCATCGGCGTCGATTCCAACCAGAACGCCCTGCAGCCCGGCAAGGTGCTGACCTCGATGCTCAAGCGCGTCGACGTCGCCGCCTATGCCTCCTTCAAGGCGGCCCGCGACGGCAGCTGGAAGCCGGGCATCTCGGTGCTCGGCCTGAAGGAGGATGGCGTCGGCTGGGCGCTGGACGACGCCAACAAGGCGCTGATCACGCCGGAGATGAAGGCCGCCGCCGACAAGGCGCGCGCCGACATCATCAGCGGCGCCGTGAAGGTCCACGACTACATGTCGGATTCGAAGTGCGCGGTGTGAGGCCTCTGGCGTCGCTCGACATCCGGACGTCATTCTCGGGCGCAGCGAAGCGCAGACCCGAGAATCTCCGGCAAGAGATGCTCGGGTCAGGCCCGAGCATGACGCTCTGGGCTCACGCTTCCGCGTCATGACGGCACCTATCCCCGCCATCGCCCTCACCGGCATCTCGAAGCGATTCGGCCCGGTGCAGGCCAATCGCGACGTGTCGCTCTCGGTTTCAACCGGCTCGATCCACGGCATCGTCGGCGAGAACGGCGCTGGCAAGTCGACGCTGATGTCGATCCTCTACGGCTTCTACGAGGCCGATGCGGGCGAGATCGCTGTGGCGGGCCGGCCCTGCGTCATCCACACGCCGGCGGACGCGATCGCGCTCGGCATCGGCATGGTCCACCAGCACTTCATGCTGGTGGAGACGTTGAGCGTCGTCGAGAACGTGGTGCTCGGCGCCGAGGGCGGCGCCTGGCTCAGCGGCGGCGTGAAGCGGGCGCGGGCGGAGCTTTCGCGCCTTTCCGACGAATACGGGCTGGCGATCGACCCGGACGCGATCGTGGGCGATCTCTCGGTCGGGCTGCAGCAGCGTGTCGAGATCCTCAAGGCGCTCTATCGCGGCGCGCAGATCCTGATCCTCGACGAGCCCACAGCGGTGCTGACGCCGCCGGAGGCCGACCAGCTCTTTGCGCTGCTGCGGGCGCTGAGGGAACAGGGCAAGACGGTCATCCTGATCACCCACAAGCTGCGCGAGATCATGGCGATCACGGACCGTGTCTCGGTGATGCGGCGCGGCGAGATGGTCGCGCATCTGGCGACCGCGGAAACCTCACCGCCGGAGATCGCCCAGGCGATGGTCGGCCGGCGCGTGCTGCTGCGAGTCGAGAAGGAGGCGCGGCCGCGCGGGGCGAAGGTGCTGGAGGCGATCGGGCTCGACATGGTCGATGCGCGCGGCGTCGCGCTGCTCTCGGGGGTCGACCTGACGCTGCATGAAGGCGAGATCGTCGGCATCGCCGGCGTCGCCGGCAACGGCCAGAGCGAACTGCTCGAGGTGCTGGCCGGCCTGGCGCAGCCCTCGCGCGGCGTCGTCAGGCTGAACGGGCAGGTCCTGACCTCGGCCGACCGCAATCCGGCGCGCCTGCGCAAGCTCGGCCTGATGCATGTGCCCGAAGACCGGCTGCGGACCGGGCTCGTCACCGCCTTTCCCGCCGCGGAGAACGCGATCCTCGGCTATCAGGACGATCCGGTGCTGGGGCCCGGCCCCTTCCTGTCGCCGGCGACGATCGAGGCGCGGGCGCGGGAGACCTTCGCGGCCTATGATGTTCGCCCGCCGGACCCGGGCCTGAAGACGGCGAAATTCTCCGGCGGCAACCAGCAGAAGATCGTGCTCGCCCGCGAGATCGAGCGGGCGCCGAAGGTGCTGCTCGTCGGCCAGCCGACGCGCGGGGTCGATATCGGCGCGATCGAGGCCATCCACCGCCGGCTGATCGCCCTGCGCGATTCCGGCGTCGCGATCCTGCTCGTCTCGGTCGAACTGGAGGAGGTGATGGCGCTGTCGGACCGGATCCTCGCCATGTGCGGCGGGCGCATCACCGGCGAACGGATGGCCGGCGAGGCCGACGAGCGTGACCTCGGCCTGCTGATGGCGGGCGTGACGGAGCAGGCGGCGTGATGGTGCGGCTTACGCAACCGACGTCATGTTCGGGCTCGACCCGGGCATCTCGAAATCCAGCGATCTGGTCACGAGATTCCCGGGTCTGCGCTTCGCTTCGCCCGAGAATGACGGCGAGCTGCCCATGAGCGCAGCCCCCATCGAACTGCCGCGCTGGGCGGATACGGCGCTGGTTCCACTGGTCTCGGTCGCGGCCGCGCTCGCCGTCTCCGGGCTCGTCGTGATCGGCATCGGCGAGAGCCCGCTGGAGGCGACCGCGCTCCTGCTGCGCGGCGCGCTCGGCTCGGCCGAGGGCATCGGCTTCACGCTCTACTACACGACGAATTTCATCTTCACGGGGCTGGCCGTCGCGGTCGCCTTCCATGCCGGGCTATTCAACATCGGCGGCGAGGGCCAGGCGACGATCGCCGGCATCTTCGCCGCCCTGGCCTGCCTCTGGCTCGCCCCGCTGCCCGGCCTGCTGCTGGTGCCGCTGGCGGTGCTGGCGGCGGCGGCGGGCGGCGCGCTCTATGGCTTCATCCCCGGCTGGCTCCAGGCGACGCGCGGCAGCCATGTCGTGATTACCACGATCATGTTCAACTTCCTGGCGGCGACGCTGACCGTCTATCTGCTGGTGGAAGTGATCGGGAAACCCGGCTCGATGCAGCCGGAGACGCCGGAATTCGCCGCCCATGCGGTCCTGACCCCGATGCACAAGCTGCTGGCGCCGCTTGGCATCACCCTGCCCGCGACGCCGCTGAACAGCGCCTTCCTGCTGGCGCTCGCCGCGCTCGTCGCCGTCTGGGCGCTGATCTTCCGCTCGCGGCTGGGCTATGCGATCCGCACCGTCGGCGCCAATCCGAGGGCTGCAGCCTATGCCGGCATCTCGCCCGCGCGCATCACGATGGTCGCCATGGCGATCTCGGGGGCGCTCGCCGGCGGGCTTGCCGTCAACGAGGTGATGGGCGTGCAGCACCGGCTGCTGCTCGATTTCACCGCCGGCTACGGTTTCGTCGGCATCGCGGTGGCGCTGATGGGGCGCGGGCACCCGGTTGGCGTGGCGCTCGCGGCGCTGCTCTTCGGCGTGCTCTACCAGGGCGGGGCGGAACTCTCCTTCGACAAGCCTGCCATCACCCGCGACATGGTGGTGGTGATCGGCGGCGTGATCATCCTGTTCGCCGGCGCGCTGGACGGGTTGTTCCGGCGGGCGGTGGCGGTGCTGCTGCGGCCAGGGCGGGCAGCCTGACCATGGACGCGATCGCCACCTTCGCCGTCGTGCTCGACTCCGCGATCCGCCTCTCGGTGCCGCTGCTCTGCGCCGCCATGGCGGGCCTCTGGTCGGAGCGGGCCGGCGTCGTCGATATCGGGCTCGAGGGCAAGATGCTGATGGCCGCCTTCGCCTCGGCCGTCATCGCCGCGCAGAGCGGCTCGGCCTGGGCGGGGCTCGGCGCCGGCATCCTCGCCTCGGTGATGCTGTCGCTGGTCCATGGCTTCGCGGCGATCACCTGGCGCGGCAACCAGATCGTCTCCGGCGTCGCCATCAACATGCTGGCGGCGGGGCTGACCGTGATCCTCGGCAATGCCTGGTTC